>NZ_CP083349.1:3232500-3412500 GCF_020035535.1 Ensifer adhaerens
GATCATCACGCTCGACGCCAGCCACGCCTCGCTTGCCTCACATGCCAAGGAAATTGTCGCGCTGATCGATGAGGCGATCGCCGCGCTCGGCTAGGCCCGATGCGCAACTGCATCGCTTCAATAACAAGCTTGCCGCAACGACGAACCCCGTCGATCGCCGGATCGACGGGGTCTCGTTCCAGGATCACCGCCGAAACAGCCGACGGCCAATCGTCCAAGATTGAGGTCCTAGTGCACCATCGCTGAGGCAACGGACATCAGTTCCTCGCGCCGCGGGACGCCAAACAGATTCTGGCCGCCGCCCGGCACTTCGGTAAAGCTCCAGCGCACGACGCCGTCCCGATCGAGCAGGAACTCCCCGATGAGTTGCCCGGTCCCTGTCGCCATCATCCGTTCGTCAGCCTCGGTGATCTGGTAGTCCTCCACCTTATCGAGATAGGCCATGGCTGCAATCGGATCCATCGGTGCCGGCAATTCGCCCGGCAGGTCCACCTTCATCGCCATGATCGTCTTCTGGGCGACCTTGTACGGCCAGGCGTCCTCGTCCTCGGTAAATTCGAGGTTGGGGAGCCCGAATGCCCGATGCGAGACCCTTTCCGGATCGGCGGCGGCCATCAAGTTCGGCACGGGATGATAGCGGAAATAGAGGCGCGCCCGATCGATCGGCGTATTGACGACCGTCAGGCTCTCGATGCCCTTCTCCCGCAAGGCGCCGTCGAGTTGCGCCATGGCCGCGATCTGCCGCCTGCAAAACGGACAATGCAGTCCGCGGAACAGGCCAACCAGGACCGGTTTGCGGCCACGAAAATCGTCAAGGGCGATCTGACCTTCCTGCGTGATTGCGTCGAGCACCACATTCGGCGCCCGGTCACCCGGCTGCAATGGCCGTCCACTCAGCGGCTCAACCATGTTTCGTCTCCTTATCCCGGCCGGAATACCCCTGGTACGCCTTATGGCAAGGCAGTCGTTTTCTCTCCGGCAAGCTGTGTGCAGCAATTAAAAACGCGGACGCCGCGCCCCAGGGCGACGATCGGAATGTCAGTCGAGAAACGGCAAGATCATCAACGCTTCGGGATCAAGGCCATGTTGCGCACATATGTCTCGCGCCGAAGCGAAGTACCTTTCCGCTGCATCGAGATCGCCGGCGTCCAGGCAGAGCGTCGCCAAACCATCATAACACGGAAACAGGAGCTGCGCCTCTTGCGTTTCTCCGCAAAGATCGAGCGCCTCCTGATAGAGGCCGCGAGCAACATCTGATCGGCCATGACATTGATGGATCTGGCCGAGAACCAGCAGCGACACTGGCAGATGGTCGCGCTGGTCGAGTTCCCGGTCGATCGCAATCGCGCGCTCCGCTGCCGGCATACCGTCCGGCGCGCAACGATCGGTGAAGGTGCAATAGGCGACGGCGAGGTTGGCGAGCAGGCGTGCCTGAAAACCGAGGTCACCAATACGCCTCGCCATGTCAAAACCGCACTGACAAACCTCAATCGCGCGTTTCGGATCGGTGACCGCGTAGAAAACGGCCAGATTGGTGTAGCCGCGGCAGGCGGCGTTCAGCAGGTTCGCGCCTTCCGCCACCGCGACGCTTTGCTCGACGATACCGATCGCTTCTGCGCTACGGCCAAGGCGGGCAAGCGTCACGCCCTTGGTATTCAGCGCTTCGGCCGTGACCCGCATCGCCTCCCGTTCAGTCTCCGGGCTATCCGGCGCATAGGCTTCGATGCGATCCAGGGCGTCGTCCGCTGCCTTAAGGGCGCCTGCATAGTCGCCCATGCGGAAAGCGAGATGGCCGCACTCCTGTGAGAGATGCGCCCCTTCAATCGGCGCGCTCACGCCGTCGAGCAGCATGGAGGCTGCCGCGAAAGAAGCCAGAGCCTCATCGCGCCGGCCGGTTTCCCAGAGATGATGACCGAACTTGCGCCGGATCCGTGCCAAGGCGACACGGTCTTCCCTGACGCAGTAAATCTCCAGCAGTGCGCCATAGTGCTGAACCGCCGCTTCCCGCTGACCGGCCGGCCCCAGAAGGTCGGCGACGTATTCGCGCACGGCCAGCCATTCGGGCCCCTGTTCGCCTGTGGCCGCCAGTGCCGCCATGGCCTGTTCATAGAGCCGGATGGCATCATCATTGGCATAGAGCGCCCGCGCCCGGTCTCCGGCCGCGATCAGATAATGTGCGCCTTTGGCCTTCTGTTCGGAGAGGCCGAAATGGTGGCCGAGCAGCGCCATCTCCTCGAGCCTATCGGTATCCGCGCCGAACCGGCGCTCCAGCACCTTGCCGATCAAAGCATGCCCCTCCGTGCGCCGGCTGAGCAGCAGATTGTTGTAGACCACCTCCTGCAAGAGCGTTTGGGTAAAGCGATAGGTCTGTGCGCCCTGCAGTCCGCCGCCGTCTCTGGTTTCCTCGATGATCTCCGTGTCGCAGAGCAGATCAAGAACCGCATCCACGGGCGCCCGCCCCGACAGAGCCTGCAGCAGATCCACATCGAAGCGCGGCCCGATCATCGCAGCGTGGTGCAGCATGCGGCGGGCAGCCGGCGGCAGCCGATCGACGCGGCCAAGCAGCATCGCCTCGATGGTCACCGGAATATCGGCGGCCGCCTCGCGATCCACCACCCGCCAGACCGCGCCCACCTTCTGCACGGCGGCAACGTCGATCAGGCCGCGCACGATTTCCTCTATGAAAAGCGGATTGCCCCCAGCCCGCACCAAAATACGTTCGATCAGCGCCTGAGGCAGCCCCTCCTCACCGAAGAATGCTGCAAGCAGCAGTCGCCTGTCGGTTTCTGAAAGCGGTGCGAGCCGCAGCGCGGTCAAGCTCGTACGGCCGGGCCTTAACCGATCGGCATCGGCATCCGGGCGCTGCGTGGTCAGCAGCATCAACGGGCTGCCCTCCGTCCGGTCGAGCACGAAGGAAATGGCCTCGAGCGAGGCAGCATCGGCCCAGTGCAAGTCCTCGATCACGAGCAGCAAGGGCGCCCGCGACAGGCGCCGTTCAAATATCGCCCGTACTGCTGCAAAAAGCTGCCGGCGCATCTGTTCCGGCTCCACATGGCGCAACAGTTCGTCCTGGGCATCCATGCCCAGGATCTTCAGGAACAACGGCACGAGCTGTTCGAGCTTGTCTTGCGCAAAGCCGATCTCGGCGAGCCCGACGGCGAGCAGCTCAGTCGTCCGCTGCAGGCTGTCGCTCATCGAAATCCCGTAGGCACCGCGCAACACCGCCGCAAGAACGCCATAGGACGGCTCTCCGAGCGAAGAACTGCCGGCGCGGCGAACGACGACGTTCGAAAAGCGCGGATCCCCGTTTACGCGTTCAACGAATTCGTTGGCCAGCCGGGACTTTCCGAGCCCTGCCTCTCCGGTCAGGCGCACGAGTTGCGCCGTCCCGCCGCAGGCAAGCTCGAGGCAATCAATGAGGCGCTTCATCTCCGCCTCACGCCCGATCAGCGGCGCGCCCAGACCCAGAGCCTCAAGACCCCTTGCCGTGCGCGGCGCCTCCAGAGACTGCGTCAGCCTGAAGACTTCGACGCTGCCTGCCTTGCCGCGCAGCGTCATCGCACCAAGCGCCTCATAGGCAAAGGCGTGGCAGGTCAGCCGATAGGTCACCGGCCCGACGAGGATCTCCCCAGGCCCTGCCAGCGACTGCAGCCGCTGCGCCGTGTTGACCGCGTCACCGGTCACCGAATAGGCCTTGCCGTCGCCAGCACCCAGATGCCCCGCCACGACTGTCCCGGTGTTGAGCCCGATATGAAGGTTCAGCG
This sequence comes from Ensifer adhaerens, assembly GCF_020035535.1. Lineage (NCBI taxonomy): Bacteria > Pseudomonadati > Pseudomonadota > Alphaproteobacteria > Hyphomicrobiales > Rhizobiaceae > Ensifer > Ensifer adhaerens. The sequence continues at coordinate 3,236,265 of NZ_CP083349.1, forward strand.
GCTCGCCGATCCGCGGCTGCCAGCGTTCGCCGACTCGCCTTGCCCGGCCGGCCATGTCGAGCGCGGCCCGAAGCGCCCTCTCGGTATCGTCTTCGTGCGCCACCGGCGCGCCGAAGAGAGCAAGCAAGGCGTCGCCGATGAATTTGTCGACGTAACCACCGTAGGCCCCGACTGCTTCGGTCAGTTCTTCAAAGAGCTCGTTCTGGAAAGCCCTGAGGACTTCCGGATCCACCTGCTCGCCGAGACCGGTAAAGCCGCAAAGGTCGGCAAAGAGAATGGTGGCCGTGCGGCGGTCGGCACCCGCCTCCTGCTCCGGCAACGGCCCCTCGCCACCCGATCTTACCTGAGACGTTTCGGCTACCGTCGGTCGCGAAGCCGTCGGCTTGATGGAAGCTGGAGCCCCGAGCCGGGTACCGCAGGTGGGGCAAAACGAGAAGTGTGGCGGGCAAAGTGCGCCGCAACCGGGGCATGGGCCATGCTGCTTGGTGCCGCAGTTCGGACAAAACGCGAACCCGTCTTGGATCTCGCAACCGCACTCGTGGCAGTTCATCGACGACGAACCTTCGAACGAGCCCCGATTGGCTTGGCAGATGCTGGACCAGCCGAGGCATGTGGCTCGGCAAGAATGAACCTGCGTCAACGGCTTTGCAAGCAACAGCCATTTCAGAACGCAGACCACGGACGCGACCCGCCCCACGACACTGGCAAGCGGCGCATTCGACTGCGGATTTCCGATCGGTCGGTCGAAACTTGCCGACGAGCCCGACACACCGTCAGGAATGGGTCCGGCGCGCCTTTGGCGAGCGTGAAAACGTGTCGAGATCGATGGCCGCCCCCTCCGGCGCGCGGCACACTTCTTCCGGGTGCCGGTCGCTGGCCTCGACGGCGAAGTGGATCGCCGCGGTCTCATTGGTGAAGAGGCCTCCGACGACGCCTTTGCGGTCGGAAACGACCCACCAACCGTGCCGGTCGCGACCGACAACGAAACGTGCACGCGCGAGAAAACCGCGCCGGATCTGCTGCGTACTGCCCATGATGGAATGATCCTCGTTGATGTCAAAGGCGACTTAACCGGCAATCCACGGGATGACCGTCTGGATGCCATAGGCAAGTCCGAGCACGATACCGAGCCGGATGCCGATGCCGAGAAAGGCGTCGCGAACCGCGCTGTCGTTGCGGCGGTTCTGGACGTTTTCGTTGCCATGGGCGCGTCGGTTCAGGTCGGCGCGGGCGGCAAGATGCGGGAGGCGTGACATGGTTTGTCTCCTGGTGGACGAGATTCCGGCCACGCGCACGCCCGGGACGAAGAACTCCACGGGGCGAAAGACGAGGCTGGACTGGAATTTGCTCGGAATCATGGGAACTCAGCTCGCGAGCGCGATGCGGAGGTCGCGGCCGACATGGGAAGCGGGCGGTTCGATCAGCGGTTCGAGGGCCGCGCGGATCTCGGCCGCCGTTTCCGGCGCAACCGGCGTCAACGGCAGGCGCAGTTCGGGGCTGAGGGCGCGCGCCACGTGCAGCGCATATTTGACCGGTCCCGGATTGGTCTCGCGCTCCAGCGCCACCAGCAAGGGCCTCAACCGGTCATGAATGACAAGCGCCGCCCCGACATTGCCGGTCGCAATCGCCTGATGCATCGCCACGACCAGCCGCGGCACAACATTGGATGCCACCGATATGGTGCCGTGTCCGCCGCACAGATTGAAGGGCAGCGCCGTCTGGTCGTGGCCGGAAAATGGGTGAAGGCGGTCCTTCAGCGCAGCCGGCATCGAAAGAAGCCGACGGATGTCGCCGGTCGCATCCTTGATGCCGGCGATGCCTGGGAGCTCCGCCAGCCGCTCAAGCGTGCGCGGCGCAAGATCGACACCTGTGCGCGAAGGGACATTGTAGAGAATGACAGGCAGGTCGACAGCACCGACGATCGCCTCGAAGTGCCGATAAAGCCCCTCCTGCGACGGTTTGCTGTAATAGGGCGCGACCACGAGCGCCGCGTCCGCGCCGAGCGCCCTGGCCTCGGCTGTCAGGGCGATCGTCGTGTCGGTGCTGTTGGTGCCGGTTCCAGCGATTACGGGGATTTTGCGCTCGGCGACCTCGACGCAGCGCCCGATCACCAACGCCCGTTCGGCGCGCGACAGCGTCGGCGCCTCGCCGGTGGTGCCGCAAGCGACGATACCGGAAATGCCGTGGCGGATCTGCCATTCGACCAGCGAAATCAGGCCGACGACATCGACCTTGCCGTCGCGAAACGGCGTGACGAGCGCCGTGATTGCCCCTTCGAGGCGCAGCGAATGCCTGCTCATGGAAATGTCCTTCAGGCGGGAAACTGGCCGCGATCGGTCGCTGCGATGGCGAGCTGGTGGCCGCGACAGGAGCGTAGCAATGCGCCGAGAATGGCCGCCGCCAGATCGGCATGGCGGGCCTTGTAGGTGACCCGGCCGGAACCTGGCGGTTGATAGCGCAGCGCACAGGTCCAAATGCCCAGTTCATGGCCGAGCGTGCGCAGGCAGAGTTTTGCCTCGGTCGTCGAGGTCAGGTGGATGACCGCGTCGACCAGGGCGTCGGCCGCCATCAGTTCGCGGAACCGGGGCGATGGCCACGCGCCGGCGGCAACGTCCGGAAGCTCTCGGATGACCCGGACAGCCTCCCAGACGTGATGCTCGCGCAGGCGGCGAACGACAGTCAGCCGCAGCAGCAGCGCGTCGAGCTCATCCGGATGTGCCTCGTTGGCATCGGGTCGCTCTTGCGGAGCCACCTCCGGCGGAAGGATTGGGAGGTGACGGCGGAAGCGGAAATCATGAAGAGACATGGCACTCACCCGTGTTCGATGGGGAGAGGCTAGCCCCGTCAGGCGTCGGGATTCGATTCCGACTTCAAGCACCCGGCATAAGATTTCCGTAAAGCTCGCCGATTGCGGCTGTCCAAGCCGTCAGAGCCCGGCTAGATTTGCGTTTGAAGGTTGGTGGATCGAGCCGAAACCCGTGCGCACGGCGTCGAAATAATCTGACGCAAAAGATGACGCGCACGCAATTTTGCGCTAGGTAGCCCCTTCGGTGGCGATCGGGATCGCCATATCCGCGCAATACCCCCTGTCCGTGAAGGAACATGCCATGCCTGCCTATCGCTCACGTACCACCACCCACGGCCGTAACATGGCCGGTGCCCGCGGCCTCTGGCGCGCGACTGGCATGAAGGACAGCGATTTTGGCAAGCCGATTATTGCGGTGGTGAACTCGTTCACCCAGTTCGTGCCCGGCCACGTGCACCTCAAGGATCTCGGCCAGCTCGTTGCCCGTGAGATCGAGGCAGCCGGTGGCGTCGCCAAGGAATTCAACACCATCGCCGTCGACGACGGCATCGCCATGGGTCACGACGGCATGCTCTATTCGCTGCCGTCGCGCGAGATCATCGCCGATAGCGTCGAGTACATGGTCAATGCGCACTGCGCCGACGCCATGGTCTGCATCTCAAACTGCGACAAGATTACGCCCGGCATGCTGATGGCGGCGCTCCGCCTCAACATTCCTGCCGTCTTCGTCTCCGGCGGCCCGATGGAAGCAGGCAAGGTCGTGCTGCACGGCAAGACGCATGCGCTCGACCTGGTCGACGCCATGGTCGCCGCCGCCGACGACAACGTTTCGGACGAAGACGTCAAGGTCATCGAGCGCTCCGCCTGCCCAACCTGCGGCTCCTGCTCCGGCATGTTCACCGCCAACTCGATGAACTGTCTGACCGAGGCACTCGGCTTGTCGCTGCCCGGCAACGGCTCGACGCTCGCCACCCACGCCGACCGCAAGCGCCTGTTCGTCGAAGCCGGCCACCTGGTCGTCGATCTCGCCCGCCGCTACTACGAGCAGGAGGACGAAAACGTCCTGCCGCGCAAGGTCGCCTCCAAGAAGGCTTTCGAAAACGCCATGGCGCTCGATATTGCCATGGGCGGCTCGACCAACACCGTGCTGCACATTCTTGCTGCCGCCCATGAGGGCGAGGTCGATTTCACCATGGCCGACATCGACCGCCTGTCACGCAAGGTTCCCTGCCTGTCGAAGGTTGCGCCCGCCAAGAGCGACGTGCATATGGAAGACGTACACCGCGCGGGCGGTATCATGTCGATCCTCGGCGAGCTCGAAAAAGGCGGCCTTATCAACCGCGATTGCCCGACGGTTCACAGCGCTACGATCGGCGACGCCATCGACCGCTGGGACATCACCCGCACCTCGAGCGAGACGGTTCGCAACTTCTTCCGCGCAGCACCGGGCGGCATCCCCACCCAGGTCGCCTTCAGCCAGGAAGCCCGCTGGGACGAGCTCGACACCGACCGTGAGAAGGGCGTCATCCGCTCGGTCGAACATCCCTTCTCCAAGGATGGCGGCCTCGCCGTCCTCAAGGGCAACATCGCGATCGACGGCTGCATCGTGAAGACGGCCGGCGTCGACGAGAGCATCCTGAAGTTCTCCGGTCCGGCCCGCGTCTTCGAAAGCCAGGACGCATCGGTCAAGGCGATCCTCGGCAACGAGATCAAGGCCGGCGACGTCGTGGTCATCCGTTATGAAGGCCCGAAGGGCGGCCCGGGCATGCAGGAAATGCTCTATCCGACGAGCTACCTGAAGTCGAAGGGCCTCGGCAAGGCCTGCGCGCTGATCACCGACGGCCGCTTCTCCGGCGGCACCTCGGGTCTCTCGATCGGCCACGTTTCGCCGGAAGCGGCCAATGGCGGCACGATCGGCCTGGTGCGCGAAGGCGACATGATCGACATCGACATCCCGAACCGCACGATCAGCCTGCGTGTCGACGAAGCGGAACTTGCAAACCGTCGCGCCGAACAGGACGCCAAGGGCTGGAAGCCGGCCGAACAGCGCAAGCGCAAGGTGACAACCGCGCTCAAGGCCTATGCGGCTTTCGCCACCTCCGCCGACCGCGGCGCAGTGCGCGACCTCGGCGAGCACTGAGCCGCCTGCAGATAACGACGATGAAAGGCTCCCGGGATCCGGGAGCCGTTTTTCTGGCGTCGGTTTTGCGGCCGCATGGCCGCGATCGGTGCCGTGCCTCCCTTGCCGGAAGGAGTGTATCTGTTATTTTAGCCTACCCTAAGATTAAGAGGGCGGGACATGGCAAACACATCCGAACTGCTCGGCACGTGGAAGATGCTCTCCTGGAAGCGCGAGGTCGTCGCGACAGGCGAAACCAGCGATGCGATGGGTGCCGATCCGATCGGCTATCTCTCCTATGACGGGGATGGCCGCGTCACCGCCGTCGTGGTGAAGCGCGATCGCCCGAAGCTGAAGGGCGCCGTGCCGACGGACGACGAAAAGGCGGCGTTGTTCGATTCAATGCTGGCCTATGCCGGAACCTACAGGCTCGAAGACGGCCGGATCATCCACCACCTGGATGCGAGCTGGAACCCGGCCTGGGGCATGTCCGATCTGATCCGGCCCTTCGTCGTGGAGGGCGACAAGCTGGTGATCTACGGCGCACCGGCCATCGACCCGAGGACCGGCGAAGAAGTCACCTACCACCTCGAATTTCGCAGGATGTGAACGCCCAGCCGTCCCCGGGCGTCAGAGGTGACGCGTCTCGGTGGGCGCATGGAACCAGTTGTTGTTGCGTCCGTCCATGTATTGCACCGGCGCCTCGGCGAGCACCGCCGGATCGAGATCGTCGAGGCAGGCAAGATTGACGGAGTAGTAGGCGCCGCCGATTTCCTCGATGTAGCCATGACCGAAAGCGGCAATGCCGCAGGTCTTGCAGAAGCGGTGATGCGCGCTTTTGCTGGCGAACTGATAGTCGGCGATATTTGCCTCATCGCACTGCAGGCGAAAATCATCGGGCTTGACAACCACGCCCCAGTAGCGCCGCTTCCAGCAGATCGAGCAGTTGCACTTGCCGGTGCCCGCGTCGAGGTCGATATCGGCCTCGTAGCGGATATTTCCGCAGTGGCAGCTTCCCTTGTAGGTCAATTTCATCGCCATCGCTCCTGCTAGCTGCGAGCCCGGTGGGCTTTGATTGATACCTTCCCATCATGAAGTAGGGGTATGCATACTCCATTGCCATATTGACAATATGTTGTCAATATCAGTGAACGCGGCGCACTCGTCACAGATAACAAACCTCGGCATGTCTTTCGTGCCATCAATCGCAAATCGTACCGTCGCGCTAACATCGGGAGCGGAGCCCGCCGCGTATCGTAGCTTGCCACAGTGGCAGCCGCGCCCCTACAGCACTCTCCACCATGCTCGTTTCGCTCGCTAAAATGACTTGCTGGAATAAGCGAACCATGACAACATAATGTCAATAAATGCCGTCAAATAACGGGTGACACCGTCAACATGAACGACCCTGAACGAACGCCCGCCGGAGACGCCTTTGCCGAATTTGCCATATCGGTGCTGCGGCTTGCCGGTCCGCTGACGCAAGCCGGCGACGCGCTCGCCAAACCCTCCGGACAGACGAGCGCCCGCTGGCAGGTGCTGGCCGCGGCAAACCATGCTCCCATGTCGGTCGCCGATGCCGCCCGCGCACTCGGCCTCGCCCGCCAGGGCGTGCAGCGAATTGCTGATCTGCTGGTGGCGGAAGGCTTGATTGCCTACAGGGACAATCCGGTCCACCAGAGGGCGAAGCTCATGGCACTGACAGCGACCGGCGAAACAGCGCTTGACGAGATCCAGGAGCGGCAGGCCGCCTGGGCCGACAGGCTTGGTGCCGAGTTGGGTGAAAGGCGCCTGCGGCAGGCCTCGGCCCTGATCGCCGAGATCATTGAAGTGCTCAAGGAACGCTCTTCGCCGGAAGACCCGGCCGCCTGAGCCGAGACGGCTCAGGCCAGCGTCAGGAGGTCCGCGCGCAGGCGATCCGGCCCACCGTAGCCAAGCACCGGATCGAGCGCCGCATGCAACGCCTTCCAGATCGGTAGCGCGCGCAGCAACAACGCTTCACCTTCCTGCGTCAGCCGCAGCCGCCGCGACCGCCGGTCCTCCGGATCGGGAAAGCTCTCGATCAAGCCACGTCGCTCCAGCGGTTTGAGCGCTGCCGTAAGCGTCGTCCGATCCATCGCAAGCAGCGACGCCACCGAACCCATGTTCGGCGGCTCCGGGCGGTTGAGCGACATCAGCAGCGAGAATTGCCCGTTGGTGACGTCGAGGGGGCGCAATGCCTCGTCGAACCGCCGGGCAATGGCGCGCGCGGCGCGCTGCACATGCAGGCAGAGGCAGCTATCCTTCACATGCAGGGTGGTCTCGAACGGGATCGAAGGCATCTTTGACATGCCTGATTAATGTTGATATCAACGTAAATAGTCAAGTGCAACGTTGGAAGGAGGAACGGGCATGAGACAGGACCACGCCGTCGTATCGCCTCAGGAGTGGCTGAAAGCGCGCAAAGACCTGCTGGCGCTGGAAAAGGAACACACCCACGCGCGCGACAGGGTGAACGCCGCCCGGCTGGCTCTGCCCTGGGTGAAGATGGACAAGACCTACGTCTTCGACACCGTTGCCGGGCCCAAGTCACTGTCCGAGCTTTTCGACGGCCGCAGCCAGCTCATCATCTACCATTTCATGTTCGGCCCCACCTGGGAGGCCGGTTGCCCTGGCTGCTCGTTCATGGTCGATCATTTCGCCGGTATGCTGCCGCACCTCAACCACCACGACGTGACGCTGATTGCCGCATCGAACGCACCGCTTGCGAAGATCGAAGCCTACAGGAAGCGCATGGACTGGCACTTCCCATGGGTCTCGGCCGAGAGCAACGGTTTCAATCGGGATTTCCACGTCGCCTTTTCTCCGGACGAACTGGCAAGCGGCAAGGTTGCCTACAATTTCACCGAGACCGAAAGCGCCAACGCCCATGAGGAACTGCCGGGACTGAGCGCCTTCCAGAAGGACGAGGATGGCACGATCTATCACACCTATTCGTCCTATGCCCGCGGTCTCGAGGAACTGGTCGGCACGCTGATGCTGCTCGACCGCGCGCCGAAGGGCCGCAACGAAGATCGGACAATGAGCTTCGTCCGTCGCCACGACGAATACGACCGGGAACCCGGACGCAAGGCAGGCTGACCCGCCGCGTCGTCGCAGGCGGAACCTTTCGCCTGCGAAATCGTTTTCAGAACGCTCGCAGGCCGGGTCGATGACCTGCGCCCGGACCAAGAAGGAAATGCCGTGAGAGCAGAACCGGAGGAAGCGCACCGCTGGCTCGAGCAACTGCTGGGCGACTGGCAGGTTCGCACGGCCGGAGCCGATGGCCAACCCGACGGCAGCGGCCCGTGGACCGAGCACGTTCGCTCGCTTCAGGGTCTCTGGATCGTCTGTGAAGGCCAGGGAACGATGCCGGGCGGCAGCTTCGGCGAAACGCTGATGACGCTGGGCTACAATCCCCAAACGAAACGCTACATCGGCACCTGGGTCGGTTCCATGCTGACCCACATGTGGGTCTATGACGGCGAGTTGAATGCTGAAGGCACGTCACTATCGCTTTACTGCGACGGACCGGATTTCGAAAACCCGGGCAAGACCGCACGCTACCGGGACGTCATCACGCTCATCGATCAAGCCCGGCGGTTGCTGCAGGCGCAGATGCAGGCACCGGACGGAAGCTGGAAAGACATGATGACGGCGGAATACCTGCGCCGGGATTGAAGGGGCGGCGATCTGCGTTCGATTTTCGGCTGCAGTCCGCCTGCTCGATCCGAAAAGGGCTTATTCGAACATGCAACCAAGCGGCGCGACAGGCGCTGCCCAAGCAAACTGGAGGAAGGCAATGGCAGATCACGGAAAATTCGTTTGGTATGAACTGATGACGACGGACATGGCCGCGGCCGAGACGTTCTACAAGGACGTGGTCGGCTGGGATGCCCGCGATTCCGGTATGCCCGGCATCAGCTATACGCTGTTCAACGTAGGCGAGATCCCGGTTGCCGGACTGATGACGATGCCGGAAGGCGCACTCGAAATGAAAGTGCCGCCTGCATGGCTCGGATATGTGGGTGTCGATGATGTCGATGCGACCGCCGCCAAGATTGCTGCCAAGGGCGGCAAGGTTCACCGGGCGCCGGACGATATCCCCGGCATCGGGCGTTTTGCCGTCGTGACCGACCCGCACGGCGCCGTGTTTGCGATCTTCAAGGGAACGGGCGATCCGCCGCCGGTCACCGATCCGATGGCACCCGGTCTCGTCGGTTGGCATGAGCTTGCGTCCGGCGACCTTAACACCGCCTTCCCATTCTACTCCGAGCTCTTCGGCTGGACGAAGGACCACGGCATGGACATGGGCGACATGGGCATCTACCAGATCTTTGCCCATGGCGGCGCCCCGATCGGCGGAATGATGACCAAGCCGAAGGAAGTACCCGCACCTTACTGGCTCTACTACATCAACGTGCCCGCACTCGACGCGTCGATCGAGCGCATCAAGGCCGGCGGTGGCAAGGTCGTGCTCGAGCCGATGGAAGTGCCCGGCGGCGCCTGGATCGTTCAGGCGCTCGACCCGCAAGGCGCCCTTTTTGCTTTGGTCGCACCGAAACGCTGAAGCGCGCGCCATCGACGCTCGCATGAGACGGGGCCTGCCTCCCATCCGGAGGCGGGCCTTTTTTCGATCCGCGGGGCGCAATGCGTTGACGGAGCACATGCCTCTGCTCTGCACCACGCGCATCCCTCGGTTGCAGCATGGCCCCTAGTATTTCAGGGTATTTCAAGCTTATTTAACACCTTATACGATAACAGGGGCAACGAGCACACTGATTTCGAATGGGTTTCTTGTCACCCGACAAGAATTGTCGCGACAGCCAAAGCGATGAGCGGCGACATGAGTGGAGCAACTTCGCGTACATGAAGAACAATGGTGGCAGCTATACGCCCCCGAAAACGGGCGTTGCAGAAGCGCGCACGGCGAAGGCGCTGCGTCGCAAGCTCCAATGGCTCCTCGCCATCGTCGTTGCCTGTACCGGCGTACTCGCCACCGAAATCATTGCCGCATCCTATAGCGACTTCGTCATCGCCCGCCGCAACCTGACCGAGGTCATGGCCTTCTGCCGGGTGCTCGACGCCGCAAATTACCTCTCGGCCGAACGTGGCCCGTCCAATGGCGTGCTCGGCATCGGCGTGGCCCCCGGGTCACCGGTCCAGGCCCGCCTTGCCGAGTTCCGTGCCCGCAGCGACGCAGCACTCGCCAGGCTCACCGAGGACATCGACAATGCCAGCCGCTCGGAGCCGGCCGGTGCCCTCTCACCCATTCTCGTCGAAGTTCGCCGCCGCCTGATGCTGGCCCGCACCGAAATCGACCGCATCGCCGCGCTTCCGCCCGAACAGCGGGACCTGACGGAAATCCAGGCGACGATCGAGGCGATGTTCGGCGTCATCGACGCACTTCGCCCGGCGATCGACTGGAACATTCAACGCTTGACCAACACCGACCCGAACCTCGCCGGCATCGCGCTTGCCGCACAGATGCTCAGCAATCTGCGCGAGGACGGCGGCCGCCTCGGCTCGCAGGTCATGGCTCCGGTTGCCGTCGGCCAGCCGCTTGCGGCAAAGAACATCGCCGACAGCGAGCGCACCCGCGGCAGGCTGCAGGAGATCTGGTCCATTGTCGGCAAGCCCGGCGCCCTTCCCGGCCTGAAACCGGCCAACATCGCGGATCTCGCCAGGATCGACCACGATTTCTTCGGCGATGGATTTGCGATCATCGACGGCATCGTTGCCATCGGCAAGAAATCGGGCGCCTACCCGATGACTGCCGAGCAGCTGACCGACCGCTTCGTCCCGAAGATGAAGCCACTCGAGGATCTGCGCCGCGCCTTCATGGATGCAACCGTCGAGCGACTTGCGGCAAACAAGACACGGGCCTCGGTCAAGCTGGCCGTGGCCAGCCTCGCGACCTTTGCCCTGTTCCTGGTGCTGCTGGTCCTGATGCGCCGCGCCCGTTCGCTCGTCTTCGAGCCGTTGCTGATCGCCCGCCACAGCATCATCGAGCTCGCCAATGACAGGCCGATCGCCCGCCTTCAGGGCAAGGGCGGCGAAGGCGAGATGGGGCGCCTGTTCGATGCGATCGACGTGCTGCGCAAGCGCCTCGACGAACGCATGCTGCTGATGCAGCACCTCGAACGCCAGGCGGAAACCGATGAACTGACCGGCCTGCTCAACCGCCGCGCCCTCGAACTCATCGGCGGAGCGCAAGACACGGCCGACAGCAACCAGGATGCCTGTCTGATCCTGATGGACATCGACCACTTCAAGCAGATCAACGACACCCACGGCCACCTCGTCGGCGACATCGTGCTCAAGGAAACGGCCCGCATCATCCGCAATTCCGTGCGCAACACCGATCTGGTCGCCCGTTTCGGTGGCGAGGAGTTCGCGATCATCACTCCCGGCGACAGCATCGAGTCGGCCCTTGCGCTGGCGGAACGGATAAGGGCCAATCTTGCGCGCGAGCCGATCGTCGTTGCGGACGGGCAGGAACTGAACGTCACCGCCAGCTTCGGCGTGGCGGAGGGCCGCACGGCAGATGGCGGCTGGAAACACCTGATCGAGAGCGCCGACATGGAGCTCTATCGCGCCAAGTCCGAAGGTCGCAACCGCGTCTGCGGCCAGCCGGCCGAGGCAAGCCTTTCCCACTTCACGACGACGAAATCCGCGCGCGCCTAGCCAGAAAATCGAGCACGACCCGCACGCGCGACGGCAAGGCTCCGCCTTGGCCGAGAAACACGGCGTGGAATGTTTCGGCGTCACCGGGATTGAGATGCTCGACCAGCGGCAGCAGCCGGCCGGCGCGGATATCCTCCCTGACTGTGAAGGTCGGAAGCCGGACGAGGCCGACGCCGGCAAGGGCAAGTTGGCGCAGGCCCTCGCCATCGCTGACCCGCACCCGTTCGGTCGGCGGCAGGGCGATCTGTTCCGCATTCGAAAGCAACGGCCAACCATCGATCGCCCGCGCGTAGCTATGGCTCAGCCGGTTGTGCGCCTCGATATCCTCGATGGTCTGGGGCACTCCGAAGCGATCGAGATAGGCTGGAGCCCCGACGATCGTCATCGACGTGGTGCCGAGTTTGCGTGCGATCAGGCTCGATGTCTTGAGCGGACCGGCGCGCACGGCAATATCGACCCGCTCCGCCATCAGATCGACGACGGCGTCCGTCTGCAGGATGTCGAGGGAGACCGAGGGAAATTCCGCCAGGAATTCCGGCAGCACCGGCATCAGTGCATGCGTCGCGTAGGAGGCGCTGACATTGAGCCGCACGCGGCCCTCCGGCGTTTCCCCGGCCCCCGCGGAGCGTTCCGCCTCGTCGATATCGGCGAGGATGCGCACGACCCGTTCGTAGAAGGCGCAGCCTTCCGCCGTCAGTTGCAGCCGCCGCGTCGACCGGTTGACGAGCCGGACGCCCAATCTCTCCTCCAACCGCTGGACGAGCTTGCTGACGGCCGAGGGCGTCATGCAGCAGACCTTCGCTGCAGCCGAAAAGCCGCCAAGCTCCACCACCTTGGCAAAAACTGCCATCTCCCCCGAACGATTGATCGTCAAGCGCGACATGTGACTTCAACTCACAAATGATGTTCCTTCATCCGGTCTACATCCCAAATGCTGCCAACACCACCTTCCTCCTTGAGGCGAGCCGCTGACAACCGGGGTCGCTCAACAGGCAGAGCCAACGAGGAGTTTGAAGACATGGAATACAGACGGCTTGGATCATCGGGACTGAAGGTGCCGGCCTTGAGCTTCGGTGCGGGAACCTTCGGCGGCAAGGGCCCGCTCTTCAGTGCCTGGGGCAACAGCGACGCAGCGGAAGCGCGGCGACTGATCGACATTTCGCTCGAAGCCGGCGTCAACCTCTTCGATACAGCCGACGTCTATTCCGACGGCGCCTCCGAAAGCGTGCTCGGTGCGGCCATCAAGGGACGGCGCGATGCCGTGCTCGTCTCCACGAAGATGGCATTGCCGATGGGCGACGGGCCGAATGACGCCGGCACGTCTCGCACACGTCTCGTCAAGGGCGTCGACGATGCCTTGAAGCGGCTCGGCACCGACTATATCGATCTCCTGCAACTGCACGCCTTCGACGCCGGAACACCGGTGGAGGAAACACTCTCGACGCTCGACGATCTCGTCACCGCCGGCAAGCTCCGCTACGTCGGGGCCTCCAACTTCGCTGGCTGGCAGTTGATGAAATCTCTGGCCGTCTCGGAGAAGCACGGCCTCGTGCGCCATGTCGCCCACCAGGTCTACTATTCGCTGGTCGGCCGTGACTACGAGTGGGAGCTGATGCCGCTCGCAGCGGACCAGGGTGTCGGAGCGCTTGTCTGGAGCCCGCTCGGCTGGGGCCGCCTCACCGGCAAGATCCGTCGCGGCAAGCCGTGGCCGGAGGGCAGCCGCCTGCACGACACGGCCGCCTTCGGCCCGCCGGTTGACGACGAGAAGCTCTACGATGTCGTCGACGTGCTCGACCAGCTGACCGAGGAAACCGGCAAGACGATCCCGCAGATCGCCATCAACTGGCTCTTGCAGCGCCCAACCGTCTCGAGCGTCATCATCGGCGCCCGCAACGAGGAGCAGCTTCGCCAGAACCTCGGTGCCGTCGGCTGGTCGCTGTCGCCGGAACAGATCGCCCGCCTCGACGCGGCGAGCAACACGACGCCGGCCTATCCCTACTTCCCCTACTATCGGCAGGAAGGTTTTGCACGGATCAATCCGCCGCTCGTCTGACCGTCAGGCAAGCGCTTTCGCACGCCCCACACCGGCGTGCGAAAGCATTGCGGCGCCTCGATTTTCCCGACGCGCTTTCGCGCTTGCATTCTCGATTTGCATTGCACAAACTTCGTGGCGATGGGGGCACCAGACCTCCCACGAAGGGGATCAAATCCGGCATGTCGATCAAGGCCAGTATCTATCACCTGACCCACTATACCTATGACCGTCCCGTAAGACTGTCGCCGCAGATCATCCGGCTGAAGCCGGCGGCCCACTCCAAGACCAAAGTCATCAGCCACTCGCTGAAGGTTTCGCCCGCCAACCATTTCGTCAATTTGCAGCAGGATCCCTACGGCAACTACCTTGCCCGCTTCGTCTTTCCCGATCCGGTCAGCGAGTTGAAGATCGAGGTCGACCTCGTCGCCGACATGACAGTCTACAATCCCTTCGACTTCTTCGTTGAAGAGGAAGCCGAACACTGGCCCTTCCCCTACCCCGAAGACCTCGGAGACGACCTCAAGATCTACATGACGCCGGAACCGGTCGGCCCGGCACTAAGCGCCTTCATGGCGACCGTCGACCGCTCGCGGCAACGCACCATCGACATGGTCGTCGGCCTCAACGCGCGCCTGCAAAACGAGATCGGCTATGTGATCCGCATGGAGCCGGGTGTACAGACGCCGGAGAACACACTGACGTCGGCCCGGGGTTCCTGTCGCGATTCGAGCTGGCTGCTGGTACAGATCCTGCGCAATCTCGGTTTCGCCGCCCGTTTCGTTTCCGGCTATCTCATTCAGCTCACGCCCGACCTCAAGGCGCTCGACGGCCCGTCGGGCACCGACCACGACTTTACCGACCTGCACGCCTGGGCCGAGGTTTACTTGCCGGGTGCCGGCTGGGTCGGGCTCGATCCGACCTCGGGCCTGTTGACCGGCGAAAGCCATATTCCGCTGGCCGCCACACCGCATTTTCGCAACGCCGCACCGATCTCCGGCGGCTTCTTCGGCGACCCCGATACCCGCACCGATTTCGCCTTCGACATGAAGGTGACGCGTGTCGCCGAACATCCGCGCATCACCAAGCCGTTCTCCGACGAGAGCTGGGAGGCGCTGAATGCACTCGGTGAAGAGGTCGACCGGGTTCTCCAGGAAAACGACATCCGCCTGACGATGGGCGGCGAGCCGACCTTCGTTTCGATCGACGACTTCGAGTCCGAGGAGTGGAACACTGAAGCGGTCGGCCCGACCAAGCGCGAGAAGGCGGACACATTGATCCGCCGTCTGCGCGAGCGCTTCGCGCCCGGCGGCTTCCTGCACTATGGCCAGGGCAAATGGTACCCCGGCGAAAGCCTGCCGCGCTGGACGTTCTCGCTCTACTGGCGCAAGGACGGTGTGCCGATCTGGCGCCGCCCCGATCTCATCGCCGAGGAGACCGGCCACCATGACGTCACCGAGAAGCACGCCGAACGTCTGTTGCATCTGATGGCAGGCGAATTGAGCGTGCCGACCGAGATGGTCCAACCGGCCTTCGAAGACCCCGCCGACTGGCTGCTGAAGGAGGCAAACCTCCCTGAGAACGTCGATCCCTCCAATTCCAAGCTGAAGGACCCCGAAGAGCGCAGCCGCATGGCTCGCGTCTTCGAACGCGGCCTGACGACGCCGACCGGCTACGTGCTGCCTGTGCAAGCCTGGAATGCGCGTGCCACCGGTGTGCGGTGGATGAGCGAGAAATGGCAGACGCGCCGCGGTCGCATCTTCCTCGTTCCCGGCGACAGCCCCGTCGGTTACCGCCTGCCGCTCGGCGCCCTGCCCTATGTCGCGCCCTCCGCCTATCCCTATATCCATCCGGTCGATCCGACCGTTCCCCGGGACGATCTGCCTGACTTCGCCGAAAGCAGCGCCCGCCCGCAGCATTCCCGCTTTCAGGCCGCCGAAGTACCGGAGACCCCGCAGGCGCAGCCACGCGACGAAATAGCCGGGCTGGTGCGCACCGCCATCAGCGTCGAGCCGCGCGACGGCAGGCTCTGCGTCTTCATGCCGCCAATGGCCAGCATCGAGGAGTATCTCGATCTGATCGCATCCGCGGAACGCGCCGCAGCCGCGATTGGACTGCCCGTGCACATCGAGGGCTACACGCCGCCGCAGGATGAGCGCATCAATGTCATCCGCGTCGCGCCGGACCCCGGCGTGATCGAGGTCAACATCCATCCGGCTGCCAGCTGGCAGGATTGCGTCGACATCACCACCGCGGTTTACGAGGAGGCGCGGCAGAGCCGGCTTGGCGCCGACAAGTTCATGATCGATGGACGTCACACCGGCACCGGCGGCGGCAACCATGTGGTCGTCGGCGGTGCCAATCCCAACGACAGCCCGTTCCTGCGCCGCCCGGATCTTCTGAAAAGCATGGTGCTGCACTGGCAGCGGCACCCGTCGCTTTCCTATCTGTTCTCGGGTCTCTTCATCGGTCCGACATCGCAGGCGCCGCGCATCGACGAGGCCCGACACGACCAGCTTTACGAGCTCGAAATCGCGCTCGCCCAGGTGCCGATGCCGGGATCGGCGACGCCGCCCCCCTTGCCCTGGCTGATCGACCGGTTGTTCCGCAACCTGCTCGTCGACGTCACCGGCAACACCCACCGGGCCGAGATCTGCATCGACAAGCTGTTCTCACCGGATGGTCCCACAGGCCGTCTCGGCCTCGTCGAGTTCCGTGGCTTCGAGATGCCACCCAACGCCCGCATGTCGCTCGCACAGCAATTGCTGGTGCGGGCGCTCATCGCCCGCTTCTGGAAACACCCTGTTGATGGCCGCTTCGTACGCTGGGGCACGACGCTGCACGACCGCTTCATGCTGCCGCACCACGTCTGGCAGGATTTTCTCGAAGTGCTCGCCGACCTCAGGGCCCATGGCTTCGACTTGAAGCCCGAATGGTTCGAAGCCCAACTCGAGTTCCGCTTCCCCTTCTGCGGCGAGGTCGAGTACCACGACGCCAAGCTCGAAATCCGCCAGGCGCTCGAACCCTGGCATGTGATGGGCGAGCAGGGTGCGATCGGCGGCACCGTGCGCTATGTCGACAGCTCGGTCGAGCGCCTCCAGGTGAAGCTCGATACGGCCAACCCCGAGCGCTACACGCTCGCCTGCAACGGTCGGCCGGTACCGTTGACGCGCACCGGCTCCAACGGCTCGGCCGTTGCCGGCGTCCGCTACAAGGCCTGGCAGCCGGCCTCGGGATTGCATCCGGTGCTATCGGTCAACACTCCCCTTACATTCGATATCTATGATACATGGTCGAATCGGGCGATTGGCGGATGTGTCTACCATGTCGCCCATCCGGGTGGGCGCAGCTACGACACGTTTCCGGTCAACGGCAACGAGGCCGAAGCGCGGCGACTGGCGCGGTTCGAGCCCTGGGGCCACACGCCCGGAGGTTACCCGCTTCGCCCGGAAAGTCCGTCGATGGAATTCCCGATGACGCTTGATCTCAGGCGTCCGCCAGGAGCGTAAATGGCGAAGAAGCAGACAGCTGCCGCGAACCATCCGGGCACCGAGGACGATCCGGTCTTCGGTTACCGCGCCCTTCCTGACATCGCCGACGAGATGCTCGACCGGGAAGGCAATGTCCGCCCTGTCTGGCAGCGTCTGCTCGCGACCCTCGGGCGGCTCGACGAAACGGAACTCGCCAATCGTTTTGCCCGTGCCGACCGCTATCTGCGCGACGCCGGTGTGTTCTATCGTGTCTACGGGGCCAAGGAGGCCTCTGACCGAAGCTGGCCGCTATCGCATATCCCGGTCCTCATCGACGAGAAGGAATGGGCGGCGGTTTCGCAAGGGCTCGTCCAGCGCGCCGAGCTTCTGGAGAAGGTGGTCGCCGATATCTACGGCGAGAACCGGCTGGTGCGCGAAGGCCTGCTGCCGCCGGCGCTGGTCGCCTCCAATCCCGAGTTCCTGCGGCCGCTCGTCGGCGTGAAGCCGGCCGATGGTCACTTTCTGCATTTCGTTTCCTTCGAGATCGGCCGCGGTCCCGACGGCAACTGGTGGGTGCTTTCGGACCGCACCGAAGCGCCCTCCGGCGCCGGCTTCGCCCTGGAGAACCGGGTCGCGACCACACGGGCCTTCTCCAATCTTTATGCGGAAACCCATGTCCATCGATTGGCGGGTTTCTTCGGAGAATTCCGCGACGCGCTTCAGAGCCGCAAGCTGCATCCGGATGATCGCATCGCCGTGCTTTCGCCCGGCATCGCCAACGAGACCTATTTCGAGCACGCCTACATCGCCCGCTACCTGGGTTTCATGCTGCTCGAGGGTGAGGATCTGACGGTCGTCGGCGGCCGGGTGATGGTGCGAACCGTCGCCGGCCTCAAGCCCATCGGCGTCCTCTGGCGCCGCCTCGACGCCGCTTTTGCCGACCCGCTCGAACTCAACCAGTCTTCGCATATCGGCACCCCCGGCATCGTCGAGGCGCTTCGCGCCGGGTCGGTCTCGATCGTCAACGCCCTCGGGACCGGCATCGTCGAAACACGCGCCTTTCTCGCCTTCTTGCCCGCGATCTGCCGCCACCTGCTCGGCGAGGAGCAGAAGCTGCCCTCGATCGCCACCTGGTGGTGCGGGCAGCCGGCGGAGCGTGAGCAGGTCGCTGCCAACCTCGATCGCATGGTCATCGGTCCGGCCTATGCCACACGCCCCTTCTTCGACGACAACGGCCAATCTGTGCTGGGCGCGACGCTCGACGAGGAAGCGCGTGCATCGATCGCCGATTGGCTTGGCGCCGAAGGCGGCAAGCTCGTCGGCCAGGAGGTCGTCACGCTCTCGACAACACCTGCCTGGGTTCGCGGCCGACTCATGCCGCGCCCGATGAGCCTGCGTGTCTTTGCAGCGCGTAGCCGTGACGGCTGGCAGATCATGCCCGGCGGTTTTGCCCGTATCGGCTCCGGCGACGACGTCGCCGCGATTGCAATGCAGGCGGGTGGTACCGCCGCCGATGTCTGGATCGTCAGCGAAAGGCCGGTCGAACGCACCACGCTGCTTCCGGCCGAAGAGAGTTTCACCCGCAACATGCCGGGAAGCCTGCCGAGCCGGGCGGCCGACAATCTCTTCTGGCTCGGCCGCTACATCGAACGTGCCGAGGGGGCACTGCGCATCCTGCGCGCCTGGCACGGCCGCTTCGCCGAAACCGCCGATCCGGATCTGCCGCTCCTGAGGGACGTCAGCGACTATCTCGCTGCCCTCGACATCGACACCCGCCAGCCGGTGCCCGACAGCCTGCTTGCCAACATTTCCAGTGCCCTTTTCAGCGCCGGAAACATCCGCGACCGGTTTTCGCCGGACGGCTGGCTGGCGCTGAACGATCTGTCACAGACGGCGCGCAAGTTCCATGCGACGGTGCAGGTCGGCGACGACGCGACACGGGCGATGACCGTGCTCTTGCGCAAGCTCGCAGGTTTTGCCGGTCTCGTGCACGAAAACATGTATCGCTTCACCGGCTGGCGTTTTCTTTCGACCGGCCGCTATCTCGAGCGCGGCCTGCATATGACGCGGCTGCTGGGGCACATGTCAGGCCCGGATGCGCCCGACGGCGCTTACGACATGCTGCTTGAGATCGGCGACAGCGTGATGACTCACCGCAGGCGCTACAATGTCAGCACCGCCGCATTGACCGTAACCGACCTGCTGGCACTCGACCCGCTCAACCCGCGCTCGGTTCTCTACCAGTTGAACGAGATCAAGACTGAGGTCGAACTGTTGCCGAACGCTTTCGTCAATGGGCAGATGTCACCCTTCTACCGCGAGGCAATGCGCCTGCATTCGGGCCTGGCCGTGATGACGCCGGAAGCCATGAACCTCGGCGTCTACAATCGGTTGGAGCAGGACCTCGAAAGCCTGTCCAACTTGCTCGCGCGAACCTATCTCGGCTAGGGCGCAACCATTGCTTTACGATATCAGCCTGAAGATCACCTATGACTACGAAGTACCGGTCTCCGGCGGTCGTCACCTCGTGCGGGTGATGCCTGCGACGCTTCCCGGTCGACAGCGGCTCATCGTCGGGTCGCTGAGCTGCCAGCCAACGCCGGCCGAGCGCGCGGAAAGCATCGACTTCTTCGCCAATCCTTTCACGTCCATCCTGTTCCGCTCTTCCCATGCTGATCTGACGATCCGCATGCAGGCGCGGGTCCAAGTGGAACCGCAGCCGCTGACCGCCGACTTTTCTCCAGGCCTCGATGGTCTGCCGGCCGAACTCTCCGCCTGCTGGTCCGTCGACGCCGAAGCGCCGCACCATTTCACGGGGCCGAGCCCGCTCCTGCCGGAAGTTCCGGACATCGCGGCCTACGCGCAATCAATCGTCACCGACACCATGACGGTCCGACAGATCGCCACTGCTCTGTGCGAGCGCATCCACCGCGATTTCACCTATGACGGCGAGGCAACGACGGTGAACACGACACCGGGCGAGGCGTTCAAGCTGAAACGCGGCGTCTGCCAGGATTTCGCCCATGTGATGATCGTTGCGCTGAGAAGTCTCGGCATCCCCGCCGGCTATGTGAGCGGCTTCCTGCGGACAATCCCTCCGCCCGGCAAGGAACGCCTCGAAGGTGCTGACGCCATGCATGCCTGGGTGCGGATCTGGTGCGGCACCACGGGCGGCTGGCTCGAGCTCGACCCGACCAACAACATTACTGCAGGAACCGACCATATCGTCGTCGGTCATGGCCGTGATTACGGCGACGTCGCCCCCGTCATCGGGGTCCTGAAGAGCTACGGCAGCCAGACGACGAAACAGGCCGTCGACGTCATTCCGGTGCCCTGATCCGATTTGACACAGCCCCATTCCCGATTCCGGACAGGGTATGTGCAGCGGAACCCGCTGTAAGCACTGGTTTTCCTGTATTCCGTTAAAATTGCAGCGATTGCGGGAACGATATCGTAAGCCATCGACGCTATTGATGCCCTCAAGCTTGCAACGTGTTCCTTTGGGGTGTGCAAAGATGGGAAGACGATACACGGTAGGCCGGACCTTCGTAGCGATGCTCAAGGACCGGGGTGGCAATTTTGGCATGATGGCTGCACTCGCAACGCCATTGATATTGGCGGCCGGCGGCGTCGCCATTGATATGGCCGGCATGATGACGGCGAAGAACCAGATGCAGGACGCAGCGGATGCCGCAGCGCTTGCGGCGGCCTCTTCGCTGGTTTCAAAGGATCCGCCAACGATTGCCAAGGCAAAGGAGATAGCCGCGGCCTTCCTCAAGACCCAGACGGGCGGCTCCGCCGTCGACAGCCCCGGCGCGAACGATCAAAGCGGTACGAGCTCTGCGGCCAAGACCGGTTTGCCGGAAGCCTCGACGGCCAGCCAGCCGACCATCGACATTATTGAAAGCAGCAATGGCCCGACCGGCAAGGCCTACAATGTCACGGTCCTGAACAAGCAGACGTTCCAGTTCAACGCGCTGACACGCCTGCTCGGGAAGTCATCGATCGACATCGAAACCCGCGCAACGGCCGAAAGCGCGACGGAAAGCAAGAATGCTCTTTCGATGTACCTGGTTCTCGATCGATCCGGCTCCATGGCCTGGAAGACCAATACAAAGGACACGACAAAGACGTCGTGCCCCAACTACACCGAATCGAACTGGAGCAAGTATCCGAACCTGAAGGCAACCAGCCCCTGCTACGTGACGAAGGTCGACGCGCTGAAAACCGCCGTCAGCGATCTGCTCAAGCAATTGAAGACCGCCGATCCCAATACTCTGTATGTCCGTACGGCAGCCGTTTCCTACAACTCGGCGCAGGACACCGCAGGGAATCTCGACTGGGGCACAGCCGGTACTTCGACCTATGTGAACGCCCTTGTCGCAACAGGCGGCACCGCATCGGGTAACGCCTTCAAGACGGCCTACAGCCGCGTGACCGCGACCACCGAGGACGCAGCCCACAAGGCCAAGAACGGCCAGGTTCCCACCAAGTACATCGTCTTCATGACCGATGGCGACAACAACAACACGAGCGACGACACGACGACCCTGGCGTGGTGCGACACCGCTCGAAAGAACAACGTTCAGGTCTACACCGTCGCCTTCATGGCGCCGGACCGCGGCAAGTCCTTGCTCAAGGCCTGCGCGACGACCGAAGCGAACTACTTCCAGGCGGAAGAAGCCTCCGATCTGATCGCAGCCTTCAAGGCGATCGGCGAAAAAGCCTCGGCCATGGCGACGCGCCTGACGAAGTAAGGCGTCAACCTGCACCCTTCAAGCCGCCCGGTTCTGCCGGGCGGCTTTTGCGTTTAGGGATTACGAGGTCCCTCCCGCCAGCGACTTCCAACAGCTTGAGACAGTTCTAATCCATTTAAAAACATCTGTTGCAAGCGCTTCGGATCGATGCATAAATTGCCTCATCCCCGGTCGGTTCCGGCCTGCGACCTCCCAACGCAAAAGGGTAAAGACAGTTTCATGATGAACAGGCTCTCCACCAACGAAGTGCCGCAGCCCGCCCCAAGGTCGTCCGAACCCGGCCAGCTTGCCGTCGAAATCCTCGAACGCCTGAAGTACCGCATCGGCAAGGATCCCAAGGTCGCCAAGCCCCACGACTGGCTGACCGCAGCGATCCTGGTCGCGCGTGATCGCATCACCGACAAGTGGATGGATTCGACCCGCAAGACCTACTCGACGGGAGCCAAGCGCGTTTACTATCTATCGCTCGAATTCCTCATCGGTCGCCTAATGCGCGACGCCATGACGAATATCGGCCTGATGGACGAAATGCGCGATGCACTCGCTTCTCTCGGCGTCGACATCGACGTCGTTGCCGAACTCGAGCCGGATGCGGCGCTCGGCAATGGCGGCCTCGGTCGTCTCGCCGCCTGCTTCATGGAATCGATGGCGACCGTCGACGTGCCGGCCTATGGCTACGGCATTCGCTACATGCACGGCCTCTTCCGCCAGCAGATGGCCGACGGCTGGCAGGTGGAACTGCCGGAAACCTGGCTTGCCCACGGCAACCCCTGGGAGTTCGAGCGGCGGGAAAGCTCCTACGAAATCGGCTTCGGCGGTGTCGTCGAGACGGCAAATGTCGACGAGGAAATCCAGCGTTTCGTCTGGAAGCCGGCCGAACGCGTCATTGCCACCGCCTTCGATACACCCGCTGTCGGTTGGCGGGCAAAGCGGGTCAACACGCTGCGGCTTTGGACGGCGCAGCCGATCGACCCGATCCTGCTTGCCGCCTTCAATGCCGGCGATCACATCGGCGCCCTTCGCGAAAGCAACAAGGCCGAAAGCCTGACGCGCGTTCTCTATCCGGCCGACGCGACGCCTGCCGGTCAGGAACTGCGTCTGCGCCAGGAGTACTTCTTCTCGTCCGCCTCGCTGCAGGACATCCTGCGCCGGCATCTGCAGCAATATCCGGACTTCTCCTCGCTGCCCGACGCGGTGGCCATCCAGTTGAACGACACGCACCCGGCCGTCTCCGTTGCCGAACTGGTGCGGCTCTTGACCGACGTACACGGCCTCGATTTCGAGCAGGCCTGGGACATCACCCGGCGGACGATCTCCTATACCAACCACACGCTTCTGCCCGAGGCGCTGGAAAGCTGGCCCGTACCGCTCATCGAGCGCCTGCTGCCGCGCCACATGCAGATCGTCTACGCGATCAACGCCAAAATTCTTATCGAGGCGCGCCGGCAGAAGGGCGCGACGGACGACGAGATCCGCAACATCTCGCTGATCGACGAAAGCGGCGAACGCCGCGTGCGCATGGGCAACCTTGCCTTCGTCGGCTCGCATTCGATCAACGGCGTTTCGGCACTGCATACGGAACTGATGAAGGAAACGGTCTTTGCAGACCTTCACCGGCTCTATCCCGATCGCATCAACAACAAGACCAACGGCATCACTCCGCGGCGCTGGCTGATGCAGTGCAACCCCGGTCTCTTCGGGCTGATCCGTGACGCGATCGGCGACGAGTTCATGGACAACACCGAGGCGTTGCAAGCGCTCGACACCTTCGCCGACAAGCCGGATTTCCAGGAGCATTTCGCTGCCGTCAAGCGCGCCAACAAGGTGCGCCTCGCCCAACTCGTGCAGAGCCGGCTCGGCATCAGGCTCGATCCGTCGGCGATGTTCGACATCCAGATCAAGCGCATTCACGAATACAAGCGCCAGCTTCTGAACATCATCGAGGCGGTCGCGCTCTACGACCAGATCCGCTCGCACCCGGAGCTCGACTGGGTGCCGCGCGTCAAGCTCTTCGCCGGCAAGGCGGCGCCGAGCTATCACAATGCCAAGCTGATCATCAAGCTTGCCAACGACGTCGCCCGCGTCGTCAACAACGACCCGGCGGTGCGCGGGCTGCTGAAGATCGTCTTCGTCCCGAACTACAACGTCTCGCTCGCCGAGATCATGGTTCCGGCCGCCGACCTTTCCGAGCAGATCTCGACGGCGGGCATGGAAGCGTCCGGCACCGGCAACATGAAGTTCGCGCTCAACGGCGCGCTGACGATCGGCACGCTTGACGGCGCCAATGTCGAAATGCGCGACTGGATTGGCGAGGAAAACATCAAGATTTTCGGCATGACCGCCGAAGAGGTGACGAGGGCACGCGCCGAAGGCCACAATCCGCGCGCGATCATCGAAGGCTCGCGCGAGCTGTCGCAGGCGCTGCAGGCAATTGCCTCGGGCGTCTTTTCGCCCGATGACCGCAACCGCTTCTCCGGCCTCGTCGATGGGCTCTACAATCACGACTGGTTCATGGTGGCCGCTGACTTCGAGGCTTACGCCAAAACGCAGCGGGAAATCGACCAGCTCTGGACCAAGCCTTCCGACTGGTATTCGCAGGCGATCCGCAACACCGCACGGATGGGCTGGTTCTCGTCCGATCGCACCATCCGGCAATATGCCGGGGAAATCTGGAGAGCTGGATGACGCCTTCGGCCGGCAAGGACCCGGAACCCGCAGCTTCAGGTCTGCTGTCAGCGCCGGACATCGCGGCCATCCTCTCGGGCACGCACGAGAACCCCTTCGCGGTCCTTGGCGTGCATCCAGCCGGTAAGACCATCCGCGCCCGATGCTTCGTTCCCGATGCTGAGACGGTGACGGCGGAGACGCTCGCCGGCAAGGAACTCGGCGCGCTCGAACGCCGCGACGATGCCGGCTTCTTCGAAGGTGCGGTGTCGCTGAAGAAGCCCCAGCCGGTGCGCTACCGCGCCCGCAACCAGGGCGGCGAATGGATTGTCATCGATCCTTACAGCTTCGGTCCGGTCCTCGGCCCGATGGACGACTACTACATCCGCGAAGGTTCGCACCTGCGGCTGTTCGACAAGATGGGCGCGCATCCGATCCATCACGATGGCGCCGAGGGCTATCACTTCGCCGTCTGGGCGCCCAATGCCAAGCGCGTTTCGGTTGTCGGCCAGTTCAATGACTGGGACGGCCGCCGGCACGTCATGCGGCTGCGCGCCGACACCGGCATCTGGGAAATCTTCATCCCCGGGGTCGAAGGTGGCCTCGCCTACAAATACGAGATCCTCGACCGCAATGGCGCCTTGCTGCCGCTGAAGGCGGACCCGTTTGCCCGACGCTCCGAACTGCGCCCCAATACCGCCTCCGTGACGACCCCGGAGATCGCGCAAACCTGGGAGGACGAAGCGCATCGCAAGCATTGGGCGACGGTCGACGCACGGCGCCAGCCGATTTCCATCTACGAGGTCCATGCCGGTTCCTGGCAGCGCCGCGACAACGGCGAGATGCTTTCCTGGGACGAACTCGCCGACCGGCTGATCCCCTACTGCGTCGACATGGGCTTCACCCATATCGAGTTCCTGCCGATCTCGGAGTTTCCCTTCGACCCGTCCTGGGGCTACCAGACGACCGGCCTCTATGCACCGACCGCCCGCTTCGGCGAGCCCGAGGGCTTTGCCCGTTTCGTCAACGGCTGCCACAAGGTCGGCATCGGCGTCATTCTCGATTGGGTGCCGGCCCATTTCCCGACCGACGAACATGGGCTTCGCTGGTTCGACGGCACCGCACTTTACGAACACGAAGACCCGCGCCAGGGCTTTCATCCCGACTGGAACACGGCGATCTACAATTTCGGCCGCCAGGAAGTGCTGTCATTCCTCGTCAACAACGCGCTCTACTGGGCCGAGAAATTCCACGTCGACGGCCTGCGCGTCGACGCGGTCGCCTCGATGCTCTACCTCGACTATTCGCGCAAGCACGGCGAGTGGGTGCCGAACGAATATGGCGGCAACGAAAATCTGGAGGCCGTCCGCTTCCTCCAGACGATGAACACGGAAATCTACGGGGTGCACAAGGGCATCCTGACGATCGCCGAGGAATCGACCTCCTGGCCGAAAGTCTCGCATCCGGTTCATGCCGGGGGTCTAGGCTTCGGCTTCAAGTGGAACATGGGCTTCATGCACGATACGCTGCAGTATCTGTCGCGCGAGCCGATCCATCGCAAGCACCACCACAACGACCTGACATTCGGCCTGCTCTATGCCTTCAGCGAAAACTTCGTACTGCCGCTGTCCCATGACGAGGTCGTGCACGGCAAAGGATCGCTGATCGCCAAGATGGCCGGCGACGACTGGCAGAAGTTCGCAAATCTCCGAGCCTATTACGCCTTCATGTGGGGTTATCCCGGCAAGAAGCTCTTGTTCATGGGCCAGGAGTTCGCACAGTGGCGCGAGTGGTCCGAGGACCGCGCGCTCGACTGGAACCTGCTCGAGTACCACCTGCACGAGGGCATGCGGCGACTGGTGCGTGACCTCAACGGCACCTACCGCGCCAAGCCCGCTTTGCATGCGCGCGATTGCGAGGGAGACGGTTTCGAGTGGCTGCTGGCCGACGACCGCGACAATTCGGTGTTCGCCTGGCTGCGCAAGGCGCCCGGCGAAAAGCTCGTCGCCGTCATCACCAATTTCACACCGGTCTACCGGGAGAGCTACTCCATTCCGCTGCCGGTCAAGGGTCGCTGGAAGGAGATCCTCAACACCGACGCGGAGATCTACGGAGGAAGCGGCAAGGGCAACGGCGGTGCCGTTTATGCCGAAAAGAGCGCCACGGGAGCGACAATGGCCAACATCACGCTGCCGCCTCTGGCGACACTGATGCTGGAGCAGGAATAGACTTCATCCGCTCTGCCGGACAAATCCGGAAGGTGGAATGGGACAGTAAAATTCGAGGGCCGCAAGGCGTCGCCGAAAGCCGCCGTGACGACCCCGCAAGTCAATGATTGGGGAGGACAAATGGTGGAAAAGCGTACGCAACCTCTGGCACGTGATGCCATGGCCTATGTTCTCGCTGGCGGTCGCGGCAGTCGCCTGAAGGAGCTGACCGACCGACGGGCGAAGCCGGCAGTCTATTTCGGCGGCAAGGCCCGTATCATCGACTTCGCGCTTTCGAATGCGCTGAATTCCGGTATCCGCCGTATCGGCGTCGCCACCCAGTACAAGGCGCATTCGCTGATCCGCCACCTGCAGCGTGGCTGGAACTTCTTCCGCCCCGAGCGAAACGAAAGCTTCGATATTCTCCCGGCCAGCCAGCGCGTTTCCGAAACGCAATGGTACGAAGGCACCGCCGACGCGGTCTACCAGAACATCGACATCATCGAGGACCATGGCGTCGAGTACATGGTGATCCTTGCCGGCGATCATATCTACAAGATGGACTACGAATTGATGCTGCAGCAGCACGTCGATTCCGGTGCCGACGTCACCATCGGCTGCCTCGAAGTGCCGCGCATGGAAGCGACCGGCTTCGGCGTCATGCATGTCGACGAGAAGGATCGCATCATCGCCTTCGTCGAAAAGCCCGCCGATCCGCCCGGCATTCCCGGCAATCCGGAGATGGCGCTGGCATCCATGGGCATCTACGTCTTCCACACGAAGTTCCTGATGGATCTTCTGCGCCGCGACGCCGCCGATCCGAAATCGAGCCGCGACTTCGGCAAGGACATCATTCCCTATATCGTCGACAACGGAAAAGCGGTTGCCCATCGCTTCGCGCAGTCCTGCGTCCGCTCCGATTTCGAGCGCGAGGCCTATTGGCGCGACGTCGGCACGATCGATGCCTACTGGCAGGCCAATATCGACCTGACCCATGTGACGCCGGAACTCGACATCTATGACAGCACCTGGCCGATCTGGACTTTCGCTGAGATCAAGCCGCCGGCCAAATTCGTGCATGACGACGAAAACCGCCGCGGCTCGGCGACCTCGTCGCTCATCTCCGGTGACTGCATCATCTCAGGCGCTGCACTCAATCGCAGCCTGTTATTCACAGGCGTCCGCGTTAATTCATATTCCCGTCTGGAGAATGCCGTAGTTCTTCCCGATGTGAAGATCGGTCGCCATGCGACGCTGCGCAACGTGGTCATCGACAGTCGTGTCGTGATCCCGGAGGGCCTCGTCGTCGGCGACGATCCGGAGCTTGATGCCAAGCGTTTCCGGCGCTCGGAAAACGGTGTCTGCCTGATCACGCAAACGATGATCGACAAGCTGGGGATGTAGGCTGCCTTCCATGAAAGTCCTGTCCGTTGCGTCCGAAGTGTATCCGCTGGTCAAGACCGGGGGGCTCGCCGATGTCGTCGGCGCGCTTCCCGCGGCGCTTGTGCCACACGGCGTCGAGACCCGTACTCTGGTGCCCGGCTATCCCGCCGTGCTGCAGAAGCTGAAAAAGAAAAAGAAAGTCGGCGCCTTCGAGAATCTGTTCGGCGATCGGGCAACGGTTCTTTCGGCTGAAATCGACGGGGTTGACCTCCTGGTTCTCGACCAGCCGGCGCTCTACCAGCGCGATGGCGGCCCCTATGTCGATGCGACCGGCCGCGACTATGTCGACAACTTCCGCCGCTTCGCGGCCCTGTCGCTCGCAGCCGCCGAGATCGCCGCGGGCGATGTCGTTTCCGGCTGGAAGCCGGATATCGTGCACGCCCATGACTGGCAGACGGCACTGACGCCGGTCTACATGCATTTCAGCCCCGCCGCCGCCACGCCGACGGTCATGACGATCCACAACATCGCCTTCCAGGGCCAGTTCGGCGCTTCGGTCTTCCCCGAACTCGCCCTTCCCCCGGAAGCCTTCTCGATGCAGTTCGTCGAGTACTACGGCGATGTCGGGTTCCTGAAGGGCGGCCTGCAGATCGCAAGCGCCGTCACAACTGTCAGCCCGTCCTATGCCCAGGAGATCCTGACACCCGAGTTCGGCATGGGCCTCGAAGGCCTGTTGAAGAGCCGCGTCTCCGATCTCAGTGGCATCGTCAACGGCATCGACGCCGACATCTGGAATCCGCAGACGGATCCCCATATTGCCCAGAATTTCGGCGCCGCGACCTTGAAACAGCGCGCCGGCAACCGGCGAGCGCTGGAGGAGCGCTTCGGCCTGGAAAAGGGCAGCGGCCCGATCTTCTGCGTCGTCAGCCGGCTCACCTGGCAAAAGGGCATGGATCTCGTCGCGGAAGTAGCGGATGAAATTGTTGCCATGGGCGGCAAGCTCATCGTGCTCGGCTCCGGCGATGCGGCCCTCGAAGGCGCGCTTCTGGCGGCGGCCTCGCGCCACCGCGGCCATATCGGCGTGGTCACCGGCTACAACGAGCCTCTGTCCCACCTCATGCAGGCAGGATCGGACGCGATCCTCATTCCGTCACGCTTCGAACCCTGCGGGCTCACTCAACTCTATGGCCTGCGCTACGGCTGCGTGCCGGTCGTCGCGCGCACCGGCGGGCTTGCCGATACGATCATCGACGCCAACGAGGCCGGGCTTGCAGCCAAGGTCGCCACCGGGTTCCAGTTTACTCCGATCACGGCCGACGGGTTGCGGCTTGCGATCAGGCGCGTAATGCGCGCATACAACGAACCCAAGGTCTGGGCACGAATTCAGACCCAGGGCATGAAATCGGACGTTTCCTGGGCCACAAGTGCCGAGCGTTACGTCTCTCTTTATTCCGGTCTTCTCGGGAAAGGTTAAGTCAGCATGATAAGAACGGTTACCACAACCCCCTACGGCGACCAGAAGCCTGGCACGTCAGGGCTGCGCAAGAAGGTCCCGGTCTTCCAGCAGAAGAACTATGCCGAGAACTTCATCCAGTCGATCTTCGATTCGCTCGAAGGCTTCAAAGGCGAAACGCTGGTGATCGGCGGCGACGGCCGCTACTACAACCGCGAAGTCATCCAGATCGCCATCAAGATGGCGGCGGCCAGCGGCTTCGGCCGTGTGCTCGTCGGTCGCGGAGGCATTCTGTCGACGCCGGCTGCCTCCAACGTCATCCGCAAGTACAAGGCCTTTGGCGGGATCGTGCTTTCAGCCAGCCACAATCCCGGCGGCCCGACCGAAGATTTCGGCATCAAGTACAATATCGGCAATGGCGGCCCGGCGCCGGAAAAGGTCACCGACGCGATCTATGCCCGCAGCAAGGTCATCGACAGCTACAAGATCGCCGATGTCGCCGACATCAATCTTGACGCTGAAGGCACCCAGGAAATCGAAGGCATGACGGTCACCGTCATCGACCCGGTCGCCGACTATGCCGAACTGATGGAAAGCCTGTTCGACTTCGACGCCATCCGCAAGCTGATCGGCGGCGGTTTCCGCGTCGTCTTCGACGCCATGAGCGCCGTCACCGGCCCCTACGCCAAGGAGATCATCGAGAAGCGCCTTGGCGCGCCCAAGGGCTCGGTGATGAATTTCATTCCGTTGCCGGACTTCGGCGGCCATCACCCGGATCCGAACCTGGTGCATGCCCGTGCGCTCTACGAGACGATGATGGGACCGGATGCCCCGGATTTCGGTGCTGCCTCCGACGGCGACGGCGATCGCAACCTCGTCATCGGCCGCGGCATCTTCATCACTCCATCCGACAGTCTGGCGATGCTCGCCGCCAATGCGCATCTGGCACCCGGCTATGCCAAGGGCATCGCCGGTATCGCACGCTCGATGCCGACGAGCGGTGCCGCCGACCGCGTGGCCGAAAAGCTCGGCATCGGCCTCTACGAGACGCCAACCGGCTGGAAGTTCTTTGGCAACCTGCTCGACGAGGGCATGGCGACGATCTGCGGCGAGGAAAGTGCCGGCACCGGCTCCAACCACGTGCGTGAGAAGGACGGGCTCTGGGCCGTGCTGCTCTGGCTCAACATCCTCGCCGTGCGCAAGGAAAGCGCCCTCGATATCGTCAAGAACCATTGGGCGACCTACGGCCGCAACTACTATTCGCGCCATGACTATGAGGAGGTCGATTCCGATGCGGCCAACGGCCTGATCGCCAATTTGCGCAACCAGCTTGCCACGCTGCCCGGCAAGTCCTTCGGCGCACTCAAGGTCGCGACAGCAGACGACTTCGCCTACAACGACCCGGTCGACCATTCCGCCAGCAAGAACCAGGGCATCCGCATCCTGTTCGAGGGCGGCTCCCGCGTCGTCTTCCGCCTGTCGGGCACGGGCACATCTGGCGCGACGCTGCGCGTCTATATCGAGCGCTTCGAGCCGGACGCTTCGCGTCACGACATCGAGACGCAGACGGCGCTCGCCGACCTCATCGCCGTCGCCGACGAGATCGCCGGCATCAAGACCCGCACCGGCCGCACCGAGCCGAGCGTCATTACCTGAGACACAGCATGTCGGGGCCGCTATATGCGGCCCTTTTTTTTGCAGCTTATCCCTCTGCCCTGCCGGGCATCTCCCCGGGGGAGATCGACTTGTGGCAGCCTCCCATTCCACCGCCAAACCGATGTATTGGTTTACGGGTAATGAGGCACTGCAACGTCAATGCCATCTTAGGGCAAAGCCGTGCCGCGAGCCGATCTCCCCTTGTGAGGGAGATGCCCGGCAGGACAGAGGGGAGTGAGCCACACATACCTTCGATACCAGGAAGAGAGCCGCCTTCATGCCGACGATCGGAAATCCACCCCTCGGTGCCACCGTCATTTCCGAAGGCACGCAGTTTGCGGTCTGGTCCCACAATGCCGCCCGTATCGACCTCTGCCTGTTCGACAAGACCGGCACCAAGCAATTGCGCCAACTGCCGATGACACGGAGCGGCGACGTCCACAGCGTGACGGTTGCCGACGCACCGAAGGGAACGCGCTACGGCTTTCGCGCCGATGGCGTCTATTCGCCGGATCATGGTCTCTGGTTCGATCCATCCAAGCTTCTCGTTGATCCCTATGCCTTGGAACTCGACCGCCCGTTCCGCCACGATCCGCGACTGACTATCTTTGGCGAAGACACCGCCGACCTCGTGCCGAAGGCCATCGTCACCGAGGCAAAGCCGGCCAAGGTGAAGGCGCCGCTCTTTCGCGCTGGCGGCCTTGTCTACGAAGTCGCCGTCAAGCCTTTCACCATCCTCCATCCCGAAGTGCCCGAAGCCAAGCGTGGCACCGTGGCCGCCCTCGCCGAGCCCGCCATCATCCAGCATCTGAAGCGCCTCGGTGTCTCGGCGATCGAGTTGATGCCGATCGTCGCCTGGATCGACGAGCGCCATCTGCCGCCTCTCGGGCTGAAAAACGGCTGGGGCTACAATCCGATCGCTCCGATGGCACTCGATCCGCGGATCGTGCCGGGCGGTCTCAAGGAGTTGCGCAAGACGGTCGAAGCGCTGCGCGAGGAAGGCATCGGCGTCATCCTCGACCTCGTCTTCAACCACTCCGGCGAAAGCGATCGCTTCGGCACAACCTTGTCGATGCGCGGCCTCGACAATCTCACCTATTACCGCCATGTCACCGATCGCCCGGGCGAACTGATCAACGATACCGGCTGCGGCAACACGATCGCCTGCGACAACCCGGTGGTCGAGGCACTGATCCTCGACAGTCTGCGCCATTTCGTTCGCGCTGCCGGCGTCGACGGCTTCCGCTTCGATCTCGCCTCGATCCTCGGGCGCGACATGGGTGGCTTCCATCGCGATGCCCGGCTTTTCGGGGCGATTTCAGCCGACCCCCTGCTTGCAGACCGGGTGCTGATCGCCGAGCCTTGGGACGTCGGCCCGGGCGGCTACCAACTCGGCAACTTCCCCGCCCCGTTCCTCGAATGGAACGACCGCGCGCGAGACGACATCCGCATCTACTGGCGCGGAGACCGCCATTCGGTGGGCGCCCTGGCGACGGCTCTCGCCGGCTCTTCAGGGAGCTTTGCCCGCTGGGGCGAAAGCGCGACCAGGACGGTCAACTTCATCGCCGCCCATGACGGCTTCACACTTGCCGACCTCGTTTCCTACGCGGGCAAACACAACGAGGCGAACGGTGAAGAAAACCGCGACGGCCACAACGAAAACCACTCCTGGAACAACGGCGCGGAAGGTCCGACAGCCGATGCGGAAATTCTGGCTGCCCGCCGCCATGACGTGATGGCGCTGATCGGCACGCTGTTTTCCTCCCGTGGCTCCATCATGCTGACGGCGGGCGACGAAGGCGGACGGAGCCAGAAGGGCAACAACAACGCCTATTGCCAGGACAACACGACCACCTGGCTCGACTGGGCGGCGATGGACGACGAGATCGTTTCCCACACGGCAGCACTTTCGGCCATGCGTCGGCGCTTCGGGGTGTTCGACGAGACCGCCTTCCTGACCGGAACGGGCGATGTCGAATGGCGCCGCCTTGACGGTCAGCCGATGGCGACGGGCGACTGGGAGCATCCGGCAACGGACAATCTGATGATGGTGCTCGCAACCCGAGACCACAGCCAGAAACGGGCGACGCGGCTTGCCGTCGTCCTCAATCGCAGCCATGCGCCGCATCCCGTCCGCTTGCCCGACAGTGTCAACGGAAAATGGCAGGATGCGCTGACGGCGTCGGTCCCCGCCGATCACGTCGCGCCGCGCTCGGTCGCCTTCTTCGTCGAGGTTTTCTAAAGCTTTTCCACCACTTGCAGGTTGCAACGGGCGAGCCTATAGATCGCTCGGGGGGCTTGCTTCGAGGCGTTCACATGCTGCAGGACATTTCACTTTCTGAGATCAAGGACCTCGTCGGCAAGGAGGTCGGCGTTTCCGACTGGATCACGGTCACTCAGGAAACGATCGACAAGTTCGCCGAGGCAACCGGCGACTATCAGTACATCCACGTCGACCCGGTCCGCGCCGCTGCCGAGACGCCCTTCGGCGGCACCATCGCGCACGGCTTCCTGTCGCTCTCGCTGCTCTCGGCCATGAACTACAATTGCTTGCCGAAGATCCGCGAGCAGACCATGGGCATCAATTACGGCTTCGAGAAAATGCGTTTCGTGGCGCCGGTGAAGAGCGGCGCCAAGGTGCGCGGCCATTTCATCATGGCGGACGCACGCTTCCGCGGCGCCAGCATGCTGATGATCACCTACGATGTCAGCGTCGAAATCGAAGGCGAGCGCAAGCCGGCGCTGACGGCGACCTGGCAGACCATCATCCAGTTCGACCCCAAGGATCGCCCCGCCGATGCCTGAAGCGGCGTGAGCGACGACCCCCAATGAGCGAAACCGTATCCGTGGCCGATGCGCGTTTCGTCAGCGACTTTGCCGGCTGAGATTTCTCCTTCGAGATCACGGCGGTGGCGCCGCCACCCTTCCTCGGCCCCGCTCTTGGCGCTATTGCTCCCCTTGAGAGCTACATCAAGAACGATGAAACCGATCCGGAAGAGCTCGCGGAGGCCGCCACTGAGCCGCCCTCTTTGCTGCGCGCATCGATGGCAAGCTCGCCGGCTACATCGCGCTGTCGAAGGCGTGGAATGGCTTTGCCGTAGTCGACGACATAGCAGTCGACAAAGCCGCCCGACGGACCGGTGTCGTCAGAGCTCTCGTGGACCGGGCGGTATCATGGGCAAGGGAACAGGGCCTGCCCGGTATCCGGCTCGAGACCCAGTCGAACAATGTCGGGGCTTGCCGGTTCTACGAACGTTACGGCTCCGAACTCGCCGGCTACGACCGGCATCTCTATTCCGCGCTGACGCCTGGAACCCGCGAGATCGCGCGCTACTGGTACTTGCGCTTCGCCTGAAAAGTCGGAGCTCCAAAATCCTCTCAATGGATGACGACGCAATCTTTGCGAGCGACCTGTTCTCGAGAGCTGCGCCATGGCAAGAACGACGATGATCTTGGAAGCGGCACTCTTGGTCGCCCAGTCAGCGAATGGAGAAGTAATTGCGTCAGCGTGTGATTGTGTGCCCCCTCATTCAGAACAAAGGTGCGTATTTACTCTGCAAGATGCCGCCCGATCGCGGCGTGTTTCCCGGGCAATGGGCACTCTCCGGCGGCGGCCTCGAGCCGGGGGAACGGCTGGAGGAAGGCCTGCGCCGTGAAATACGGGAGGAACTTGGAGACCGTCTGGAGATCGCAACCATCAAGCCCTGGACCTTCCGGGACGACATCAGGACAAAGTCCTATGCCGATGGCTCAACCGAGCAGCTGCATATGATCTATCTGATTTTTGACTGCGAAGCGGAAAACCGCGAGGTCATGCTCAACGACGAGTTCGTCGAACACGCCTGGGTCGAACCCGCGCGCCTGCAGGATTACGACCTGAACGAAGCGACCCGGCGCACGCTCTGGGAAAAAGGCATCCTGTCAGCTCAGCAGTGACAGCGAGCAAGTTGAAACAGCATCTGAAAGCCGGGAAGCGCCTACGAGCACATCCCGGCTTTTTTATTCAATGCCCAGCGTCGGCAGCGCCCTCGGAAAGCAGCCCGAAGACGAAGGGCGAGAACGACCGCCAGCACTCGACCCGGAACTGATCCTCAGCCGTGCGGAAGAGGATAATCTCCGCCTTGCCGAGGATCGTGCGCGAGCAGCCACCAATCGGGAAGATCGCCAGCGACAGATCCTGCGGGCAGCCGCTGTTGATGGCGACGTCCGCGCCCGGACCGCTGACGATGATGGCGACGTTGCGATGCGAAATGTCGACCGCCGAATGCAGCGTGCCGCTCGACGCCGCGGCCGCCATAAGGTCGGCTTCGCTTTCGTCGATGACCAGCCACTCGTCCGGGCCGATCCACAGCGCATGGCGGTGGCCGGAAGAAGCCGAGGTCTTCGGCCGTGTCGGCAGCGTCACGCCGAGAGCGGCCGAGAGTGCCGGCAGCGCGTCGGCACCGGCGCGCAGCGAGATGCGGGTTGCCGCCGGCGCCGGCGTCAGGATCGCTTCGGCCGAGCCGCCGCGCGAGGTGAACGCCGCCCTGCGGCTTGCAATTGCCTGGTCAGCCATGGAGGCGGCCCCCTTCCTTGTCAAAGAACACCATGTCGCTCACTTCGACGGCGATGGTACGATCGGTCATCGGCACGTAGAGCGTCTGGCCGAGGCGCTCGCGGCCACCGGCCACCATGGCCAGCGCAATCGAGCGACCGCAGTTTGCCGACCAGTAGGACGACGTCACGTGACCGAGCATGGTCATCGGCTTCGGCTGGTTCGGGTCGGCGACGATCTGCGCGCCTTCCTCCAGCACAACCTTCGGATCCTTGGTGAGAAGGCCGACGAGCTGCTTGCGGCCGTCCTTGACGAGATCCGGACGTTTCAGGCCGCGGATGCCGACGAAGTCGGGCTTCTTCTTGGAGACGGCCCAGGAGAGGCCGGCATCGTCAGGCGTCAGCGTTCCGTCCGTGTCCTGGCCGACGATGATGTAGCCCTTCTCGGCGCGCAGCACGTGCATGGTTTCCGTGCCATAGGCGCAAGCGCCCATCGGCTCGGCCCGCGCCCAGATCGCTTCCCAGATCGCCTGGCCGTAGTCGGCCGGCACGTTGACTTCGAAGCCCAGCTCGCCGGTGAACGACATGCGGAAGAGCCGTGTCGGCACGCCGCAGATCTTGCCCTCGGCGACGCTCATGTGCGGGAAGGCTTCGTTTGAGAGGTCGATGCCTTCGACGAGCGGCGCGATGATCTCGCGCGCCTTCGGTCCCTGGACGGCGATGACCGCCCATTGCTCGGTCGTCGAGGTCAGCCAGACCTTCAGATGCGGGAACTCGGTCTGCAGATAGTCTTCCATGTGGTTCATGACGCGCGGCGCACCGCCGGTCGTCGTCGTCACGTGGAAGCGATCCTCTGCCAGGCGACCGACCACGCCGTCGTCATAGACGAAGCCGTCGTCGCGCAGCATGATGCCGTAGCGGCAGCGGCCGGGCTTCAGGTTGTCCCAGGCGTTGGTGTACATGAGATTGAGGAACTGGGCCGCATCCGGGCCGACGACCTCGATCTTGCCGAGCGTCGAGGCATCGAAGACACCCGCCACATCACGTACCGTCTTGCATTCGCGCGCGACCGCCTCGTGCATGTCTTCGCCGGCACGCGGGTAGAACCAGGCGCGCTTCCAGTTGCCGACATCCTCGAACTCGGCGCCATGCGCTTCCTCCCAGGCATGGATTGGGGTCTTGCGCGCGGGATCGAAGAGAGCGCCGCGCGAATGGTTGACGATCGTGCCGAAGGTCACCGGCGTATAGGGCTGGCGGAAGGTCGTCAGACCCACCTGCGGAATGTCCTTGCCGAGCGCTTCGGCGGCGATCGCCAGACCGTGCATGTTGGAAAGCTTGCCCTGGTCGGACGCCATGCCATTGGTGGTGAAGCGCTTGATGTGCTCGATCGAGTGCATGCCTTCGCGCACCGCGAGACGAATGTCCTTGGCACAGACGTCGTGCTGGAAGTCGATGAAGGCCTTGACGGTCGTGTCCGGACCGGCACCTTCCGCAGCGCCGATCATGCCGCCGGTCCAGCCGAAGCGGTTTTCGCCCGAAAGCGCCACCTGCGCTCCGCCTTCTGCACCGGCCGCCCGTGCGGTCAGTTCGCCGGCGGCAAGCGCCTCGTCGATCGTGGCCTGCAGATCGTCGGTGCCGTTGCAGGCGCCGATCGAAAGGCAATCCTGCAGGTAAGTGCCCGGCAGGAAGCGCTGCGTCGCCGCATCGAACTTAACCTTGCCGCGCGACTGCGAGAAGAGGTGCACCGACGGTGTCCAGCCGGCCGAGACCAAGAGCGCATCGACCGCGATCTTGCGCGCCGAGCCGCCGCCATTGCGGGCGACGCTGATCGAGTTGACCCGCAGCTTGCCGCCGGCCTTGATCACCGAATGCCCGGTCAGCACTTCGATGCCGAGCTTACGCGCTTCCGCCAGCACCGCCTCGCCCGGATTTTCGCGGCAGTCGACGATAACAGGAACCGAAACACCGGCCCGCTTCAGGTCGAAAGCCGCTTCATAGGCCGAGTCATGCGCCGTGTAGACGCCAACCTTGGAGCCGACTGCGACGCCGAAGTGATTGAGATAGGTGCGGCCGGCCGAAGCGAGCATGATGCCCGGGCGGTCGTTGTTGGCAAACACCATGTGCCGCTCGATCTGGCCGTTGGCGAGGATCACCTTCTTGGCGCGCACCTGCCAAAGCCGCTCGCGCGGCAGCGACTTGTCGAGGGCCGCCAGATGATCGGTCACGCGCTCGACGAGGCCGACGAAATTGTGGTTGTAGTAGCCGAAGCCGGTGGTGCGGGTGAGCACCGTGACGTTGTCCATGGAGGCAAGCGTCTTGGCGGTCTCCTGCGCCCAGTCCCAGCCATCCTTGCCGTCGATGGTCGTGCCGCTCTCGTGGCGAAGCGCACCACCGACTTCCGGCTGCTCGTCGCAGATGATCACCTTGGCGCCGGCCTTGGCAGCGGCAAGTGCTGCGGATAGACCGGCAACACCCGCACCGATGACAAGCACATCGCAATGCGCGTAGCGGCTGGCATAGTGATCCGGATCGGCTTCCGTCGGCGTAACGCCGAGGCCGGCAGCACGGCGGATGAAGGGTTCGTAGATCGCGTGCCAGGCGGCCTTCGGCCACATGAAGGTCTTGTAGTAGAAGCCGGCGGCGAAGAACGGTGACATCAGGTCATTGAGACCGCCGATGTCGAAGGCGAGCGACGGCCAGCGGTTCTGCGATTCCACCTTCATGCCGTCGAAGACTTCCTGCACCGTGGCGCGCACGTTCGGCTGGCGGCGGGCGGCATCCCGCGAGACGTCGAGCAGCGCGTTCGGCTCCTCGGCTCCGGCCGAAAGAATGCCGCGCGGGCGGTGGTACTTGAACGAACGGCCGACCAGATGAATGCCGTTGGCAAGCAGCGCCGAAGCGACCGTGTCGCCCTCGAGCGCCGTCAGCGTGCGGCCGTCGAAGGTGAAGCGCGCGGTCCGGGCGGGGGTCAGGCGGCCGACGCCTGGAATGCGATTGGCGCCCATCATTTCGCGGCTCCCTTATCCTGGCCGTTCTTGTCCTGCTCGCTTTGAAGAATGGTGGCGATGTCAGGCTTCGGTTCGCCAGCCTTGTAGGTGGTGTAGAAACGGTCGCTGACCGTATCGCGGGCGGCGTTGAAGAATCGGCCGCAGCCATGGATGTGGCGCCAGCGTTCGAAGATCAGACCCTTGGGGTTCTGACGCAGGAAGAAATATTCCTCAAACTGTTCGTCGGTGATGTCGGCGATGTTTTCCGGGCGGGCGATATGGGCGTCGCCGGCACCGCGGAACTCGAGCTCGGAACGCTCTTCCTCGCAATAGGGGCAGTAGATCAGAAGCATCTCGAAATCCTCAGTGCGCAACGGCGGCGGCAGCCGCTTCGTCGATGAGCCGGCCGGTGCGGAAGCGCTCCAGCGTCAGCCCTGCGGCCAGACGGTGCGGCTCGCCCTTGGCGATCAGATGGGCGAAGAGGTTCGCCGAACCCGGCGTCGCCTTGAAGCCGCCCGTACCCCAACCGGCGTTCAGGAACAGGCCGGGTACCGGCGTGACACCCTGGATCGGTGAGCGGTCCTGGGTGACGTCGACGATGCCGCCCCACTGCCGCATCATCTTCACGCGGCGGAACATCGGGAAGAGTTCGCAGATCGCATCGAGCGTATGGGTGATGATCTGCAGGCCGCCCGTCTGCGAATAGGAATTGTACTGGTCGGTGCCGGCGCCGATGACGAACTCGCCCTTGTCGGACTGCGAGATATAAGCATGCACCGAGTTCGACATGACCACGCAGGGGAAGATCGGCTTCAGCGGTTCGGAGACCAGCGCCTGCAGCGGCTGGCTCTGCAGCGGCACGCGCACATCGGCCATCTGCATCAGCACCGAAGTATGGCCGGCGGCGGAGATGCCGACCTTCTTGGCGCCGATATAGCCGCGGTTGGTGTCGACACCGACGACCCGGCCGGTTTCGTCGCGGCGAATGCCGGTCACTTCGCAGTTCTGGATGATGTGCACGCCTCGGTCGGAGGCGGCACGCGCATAGCCCCAGGCAACCGCATCGTGGCGCGCCGTGCCGCCACGGCGCTGGAGTGCCGCGCCGTTGATCGGGTAGCGCGCCGTCTTGGCGATATCGAGCGGCGGGCAATAGGCTTTGGCCTGCTCCGGCGTCAGCCACTCGTTGTCGATGCCATAGAGGCGGTTGGCATTGATGTGGCGCTTGAACGACTGCTGGTCGTGGATGTTGTGCGACAACATCATGACGCCGCGCGGCGAATACATGACATTGTAGTTCAGGTCCTGCGACAGGTTTTCCCAAAGCTTCAGCGAATGCTCGTAGATGTCCATGCTCTCTTCGTAGAGATAGTTGGACCGGATGATCGTCGTGTTGCGGCCGGTATTGCCGCCCCCGATCCATCCCTTTTCCAGCACCGCGACATTGGTGATGCCGTGTTCCTTGGCGAGATAGTAGGCAGCGCCGAGGCCGTGGCCGCCGCCGCCGATGATGATCACGTCGTATTCCTTGCGCGGCTCCGGCGAAGCCCAATGCGGGCCCCACCCCTTGTGGCCGCGCAACGCCTCGCGCGCCACGGCGAAAACTGAATATTTGCGCATCGGCCTCACTCCATGAACCCCGTTCTCATTGCCGTTAGAAATCGCAAATCCGAAGCCTGCGCAACGTTTCTTTTGCGACGCAATTGCGTGGACTTGCGCGCTGTTGCGACATGGTCGCCGATCGGTTACTTCCAGTGCGAGAACAGGCACGGCCCCGACATCCTAGGATTTTTCAGCACTTCCTCATGTCGTCACTGGACTTTTACCTGATGATCTGGTATCCGCTCCCCTAATCGTAAAGCTTCCAGCTTAGCGAATGTCATTCTTTTGCCTCCGGCACCTGACGGAGTCACAAACAACTCGAACCAAAGGAACGGGATTTCACGTGCAGGTACTTGTCCGCGATAACAATGTCGATCAGGCGCTCCGCGCTCTCAAGAAGAAGATGCAGCGCGAAGGCATTTTCCGCGAAATGAAGATGCGCGACTATTATGAAAAGCCGTCCCAGAAGCGCGCCCGCGAAAAGGCCGAAGCCGTTCGCCGCGTCCGCAAGCTGGCACGCAAGCGTGCACAGCGCGAAGGCCTCCTGGCCCGCTGATTTGTCGTTTTTTCGACGTTATCTAATGTAAGTCGTGGCGGGGGCGAAATATCGCCACCGCCTTTTTTTGGTATGGACATCTTTTCCGCCAACAGGCTAGCGTGATCGACGCTACCGGTGACGGATGGCTGGCCGGAGCGTTTGACCGGACGGTTTGCCGAGGCCCGATGAAGCCCGGCTGCGGAGCCCGCGGGGAGTTTCAGCGGCTCTACTGCATAATTCCTTGGATCGGGGTCGATTTGGGGGCAGAATTGTGCAGAAAATCAACCCGTTACAGTGACCTGAGTGCGTCCTGAAAGACGCGCGGCGCTGTAGGAACGGAAAGCCGACGGCTTTCGAGACCTTGTCGATTTGAGGGATCAACCTTTGACACTTGCTGCCATGACTGCGGACGTCTCCGGTTCTACTGTCCATGAGGCGTCTCGCCGCCACCAGCGCAAGCCAAGGCTTGCTGCCATGCTTCTCCTGGGTTCGGCCCTTCTTCTCGCAGGCTGCACGACCGACGGCCCCGACTCGATGACCAACAAGGTCGAGCGCGAACAGGGCTCGCAGGAAAACATCGCTTCGCTCTCAAGCGTGATCGCCTCGAACCCGAGCGACCCGGAAGGCTATAACGTCCGAGGTTCCGCCTATGGCCGCGCCGGCGAATATCGCCGGGCGATCGCCGATTTCGACCAGGCGATCCAGCTCAATCCGCGCTTCTACCAGGCCTATGCCAACCGGGCGCTCGTCCATCGCAACATGGGCAACACCCAGGCCGCTCTCGCCGACTACAACATGGCACTGCAGCTCAATGGCAGCTACGACGTCGCCTATATCGGCCGCGGCAACCTCTATCGCCAGGCCGGCCAGCTCGATTCCGCCTTCAACGATTTCAACAAGGCGATCCAGCTCGATACGACCGATCCCCGCGCCTACCACAATCGCGGCCTGATCTATCAGGCACGCAACCAGCACGGCCAGGCGATCGAAGATTTCTCGACGGCGATCTCGCTGTCGCCGAGCTCGCCGGAGCCCTACAACGGCCGCGGTATTTCCTACGTCGCCCAGGGCGACGACGACAACGCCTTCTCCGACTTCAACACCGCGATCAACCTCAACGGCAAGGTCGCCGAATCCTGGGCCAACCAGGCGCTGATCTACGAGCGCAAGGGCGACAAGGCCAAGGCGTCGAAGTCCTATTCGCACGCATTGCAGCTCGATCCAAAATACGAGCCGGCGCGTGCAGGCCTGGCGCGCGTCAAGGCGTCCTAACCGCCTCACCGATCATGGTTTTGGAAACGCCCGCGATTGCCTCGCGGGCGTTTTCATTTGTGCCGTTTGCCACCCTGCCCGTTCCGCCACGGCGGAACCTTCCCGGTCATCATCCGTTTGCCAAAGGCGTCACTGCCTGTTTCCATGGATCGGCTCCGAACCATGGAAAAACATGCAGCTATTCAAAGTGCTACCGCGCCTCTGGCGCGCCTTGAAGAAGGCGCAGCGCGGCAAGAACGGAGAGCAAGCAATGATCAAACGAACCCTCGTCACTGCGCTGGCACTGGCCGCGCTTGCCACGGGCCCGGCAGCCGCCGAGAACTATGTCGCGTTCGGCCGTCTCGTCTGCGGTTCGGAAGGCGGCACCGGCATGATCGTGACCTCGACCAAGAACCTGATGTGCACCTTCACGCCAACCAATGGCGGACCGAAAGCCGTCTATGCCGGCTCCATCCGAAAGATCGGCATCGACATCGGCAAGACCGGGAAGAGCACGATGGTCTGGGATGTCTTTGCCAAGACCGGAACGCCGGCCAGCGAATTCGCCCTTGCGGGCGAATACTACGGCGTCGGCGCCGATGCGAGCCTCGCGGTCGGCGGCGGTGCCAAGGTTATCGGCGGCGGCACCAACAAGGCCTTCATGCTGCAGCCGGTCAACGTCCAGGTCCAGGAGGGGCTAAACGTCGCGGTCGGCGTCGACGAACTGACGCTGGCACCGGCCGGCTAAGTCAATTCCAGGACGATGCGACAAAGCGCTTCATTGGAATACGCCCCAACGCAAAACGCCCGCCGAAAGGCGGGCGTTCCATGTCGACCAGCTCCAAGTGGCGCTTAAGCGTGCAGCGCCTTGACGATATCTTCCGTCACCTTCTTGGCGTCGCCGAGCAGCATCATCGTGCCGTCCTTGTAGAACAGCGTGTTGTCGATGCCGGCATAGCCGGAGCCAAGCGAGCGCTTGACGAAGAGGCAGGTCTTGGCCTTGTCGACGTCGAGGATCGGCATGCCATAGATCGGCGAGGACTTGTCATCGCGCGCCGCCGGGTTGGTGACGTCGTTGGCACCGATGACATAGGCGACGTCGGCCTGCGCGAACTCGGAGTTGATGTCCTCGAGTTCGAACACTTCGTCATAGGGCACATTCGCTTCCGCGAGCAGCACGTTCATGTGGCCGGGCATGCGGCCCGCGACCGGGTGGATCGCGTATTTCACCTCGACGCCCGCCGCCTTCAGCTGGTCGGCCATTTCACGCAGCGCATGCTGGGCCTGGGCGACTGCCATGCCGTAGCCCGGCACGATGATCACCTTGGAGGCGTTTGCCATCAGGAAGGCCGCGTCGTCTGCGGAACCCTGCTTGACGGTGCGCTGGACACCATCGTCGCTGCCAGCCGCCGCGGTCTCTCCGCCGAAGCCGCCGAGGATGACCGAGATGAACGAGCGGTTCATGCCCTTGCACATGATGTAGGAAAGGATCGCACCGGAGGAGCCGACGAGCGCACCGGTGATGATCAGGGCCAGGTTACCGAGCGTGAAGCCGATGCCGGCCGCAGCCCAACCCGAATAGGAGTTGAGCATCGACACCACCACCGGCATGTCCGCGCCGCCGATCGGGATGATGATCAGCACGCCAAGCGCCAGCGACAGCACGACGATCAGCCAGAACACCGTCGTGCTCTGCGTCA
The DNA here is from genome assembly GCF_020035535.1 of Ensifer adhaerens. Lineage (NCBI taxonomy): Bacteria > Pseudomonadati > Pseudomonadota > Alphaproteobacteria > Hyphomicrobiales > Rhizobiaceae > Ensifer > Ensifer adhaerens. Next base: position 3,280,125 of record NZ_CP083349.1, read on the forward strand.
GCACCAGCATGATCACCAGGACGACGAGCGCGATCGCCAGGCCCGCATTGATGGCGTGACGACCCGAAAGCATGATCGGTTTGCCGGACATGCGACCATCGAGCTTCAGGAAGGCGATGACCGAGCCGGTAAAGGTGATCGCGCCGATGGCAACACCGAGCGACATTTCGACCAGCGCCTGCGCATGGATGTCGCCGACGGTGCCGATGCCGAAACTCTCGGGCGCATACATGGCGGCGGCCGCCACCATGACGGCGGCAAGACCGACCAGCGAGTGAAAGGCGGCGACGAGCTGCGGCATCGACGTCATAGCGATGCGACGGGCAATCACCGCGCCGACACCACCGCCGATCGCGAGGCCGAGCACGATCAGCATCAGGCCACCGAAGCTCGGCTTGGCGAGCAGCAGCGTCGTGACGGTGGCAATGCCCATGCCGATCATGCCGTAGGTGTTGCCCTTGCGGCTGGTGGTCGGGTGCGAGAGGCCGCGCAGCGCCATGATGAACAGGACGCCGGAGACCAGGTAGAGGAAGGCTGCGAAGTTCGCGTTCATCGGGCCGGCCTCACTTGTCTTTTTTCTTGTACATGGCGAGCATGCGCTGGGTGACAAGGAAGCCGCCGAAGATGTTGACGGAGGCAAGCACCAGCGCCACGAAGCCGAAGCCGGTCGCCAAGCCCGAGGCAGAGATGCCGACGGCGAGCAGCGCGCCGACGACGATGACCGAGGAAATCGCGTTGGTAACCGCCATCAGCGGCGTGTGCAGCGCCGGCGTCACCGACCAGACCACGTAGTAGCCGACGAAGATCGCCAGAACGAAGATCGCCAGGCGAAAGACGAAGGGATCGATCGCTCCGCCGGTGGCGCCATGGGCGATAACGCCGGCCGAATCGGGCACATATTCCGCGGCGGTGCGAACCGCTTCTACCGCCCGGTCGAGATCGGCGAGCGCCTTGTCGAGAAGTTCATTCGCCATCACTTGTCCCCCTTGCTGGCACCGAAGTTCGGATGCACGACCTCACCGCCATGGGTAAGCGCCGTCGCCTTTACGAGCTCGTCCTCCATATTGACCGCAAGCGCCTTGGTCTCCTTGGAGACCATCGTCTCCAGGAAGGTGACAAGGTTCTTGGCATAGAGGCCGGATGCGGAAGCGGCGATGCGGCCCGGTACGTTCAGATGGCCGATGACCTTGACGCCCTCGACCTCGGCAACCTTGCCGGCCTCCGCGCCCTCGACGTTGCCGCCGCGCTCAACCGCAAGGTCGACGGCGATCGAGCCCGGCTTCATGCTCTTCAGCATGTCGCAGGTAACGAGCCGCGGCGCCGGACGACCGGGGATGAGCGCCGTGGTGATGACGATGTCCTGCTTGGCGATATGCTCGGCAACGAGTGCTGCCTGTTTCGCCCGATACTCCTTGGACATTTCCTTGGCGTAGCCGCCAGCGGTTTCGGCCGCCTTGAACTCTTCGTCCTCGACAGCGATGAACTTGGCGCCAAGTGAGGCGACCTGTTCCTTGGCTGCCGGACGCACGTCCGTTGCCGAGACCACGGCACCGAGACGGCGGGCCGTCGCGATCGCCTGAAGTCCGGCAACGCCGGCACCCATGACGAAGACCTTGGCGGCAGGAACCGTACCGGCCGCCGTCATCATCATCGGCAATGCCCGATCATATTCGTAGGCCGCGTCGATCACCGCCTGATAGCCGGCGAGGTTCGCCTGGCTCGAGAGCACGTCCATCGACTGTGCACGAGTGATGCGCGGCATGAGTTCCATGGCGAAGGCGGTCAAGCCCGCCTTGGCCATCTCGGCGATTGCCGCCTCGTTGCCATAGGGATCCATGATGGCAATGACGATGGCGCCCGACTTGTAGCTACCGATTTCGGCAGTCGTCGGTCGACGGACCTTGAGCACGACATCCGCCGTCTTGGCGTCTGCGGTCGTGCCGATCCTGGCTCCGGCCTTTTCGAACTCGGCGTCCGGAATACGCGACAGAAATCCGGCGCCCGCCTCGACGACGACGTCGAAGCCGAGACCCTTCAATTTCTTCACGGCATCCGGTGATGCGGCAACGCGACCTTCGTTCGGGTCCGTTTCCTTGGCGACAAAGACGATCTCGCTCACAAGTCCCCCTCCTGGCCGCAATCGAGCCAAGGCCGGAATGCGGGCATTCTCTCCGACTGCAAAGCGGGTGGGCCTATCGGGCCGACACGCCCTCATGTGCGCGGCACACGCGTGCCCGGCGCAATCTGCTGGAGCAAGCCATCGCCTGAATGCGGGACCTTAGGCGATCCACCGGCATCGAGCCAAGATCCGGCTCTGCGGGCCTGCTGTCCACTCCTCCCTCACGCGGGTGAGGATTATCCGCCCCTGCCCTTCGATGGGCATCCGGGCTGCAAGCCATATATACGTCGAGGCCTCCAGCCGACGACATGCAGCGTCTTGCGGGCAAACGCCCGGTCGCCGAGGAAGCACGGTCAGCGCACTCCCTCAACGGTCGGTTCGGTCGCGCCGATTAGCGAAGGAAGAAGAAACCGGCGACGTTAAGCAAAACGAAGAGCACGAGCGAGGAGAAGAAGCCCATCGTCGTGAAGAAAGCGGCAGCCATGGCAATCAGCAGCGCCACGCAGAACATCGTGCCGTACTTCGATGCGCTCAGGAACATGAGGTAGGTCTTCTCGTGCTCCGGATAGTCCATCGGAGCGCCCACATCGACCGGTCCAGAATGATGCTCAGCCATCGTTCAAATTCTCCCTGAATGCCACGGCGCGAACCTTGATCGTCGCCGCCTGTAATCGAAGCATGGCTCCCGCGAAAAGTCGCGAAAACCCCTATAGCTGCCCTTACACAATGCGCGGGGTCGGTGCAACGAAAACCGGTCCTCCAGTCGTATCCGTTGGGGCGATATGTCGCGGCCGGCAGCAAGGTTGGCGCGCATACGCGCCTCACCATCACACGCCGGCGTCGACGACCATTAGCGGAAGACGGAGGTTCGATAGGAGCGACCGTAGCCGGATTGCGCCATGCGCGCGGTCGGCAGGATCGTCAGCGGCGCGAACGGGACCTCGCTGCGGTCGGCAAACATCATGCGGCGTTCGAACGGTTCGGAATCGAAGACCGGGTAGCGGTCGAGGATCGACGGCCGCTGCCCCCGCACCTGCGCCACCAGAAGCGCGCCGTCGGCGTTGTAGACACCGAGATTCTCGCGCTTGGCGACAACCGTCTCCGACGCAAAGATGCGTTTGTAGAAAGCCGCGTGGCGCGGACGGCAGGCCGTCAGGCAGCGGTCGGCAGCGAAATACTCGCAGGCCATCGCGACCGGTCGCAGCGTCAGATAGGGAAGCGCCCGCATCTCGTCGCCGATCACGTCAGGATCGACCGCCAACCGGCCGGGATCGACCAGCACCATGCCGGCATCGAGGAACGCGTCGATCTCGGGAGCGAAGATCATGCCCGACGTGCTGGCGCGATGATCCGGCGTCACATGATGAACGCGCACGGTGCTGACAAGCACTTCGTCGAGATAGAGACCGAAGACATAGGCGTGACTGTCGAAATCGAGATCGTCGATGAGCGTCGAGCCGGTCAGCTCCATCAGATTGACGGACTTGTAGGACTTGTAGCGCAGCCGCGCGATATCCTCCATATCCTCGCCGGTCTCGACCCGCCGGTATTCGACACGATCGAGCAATTGCATCAGCTTTTCAGAAAAACGCCCAGGCTCCGCCTGTTGTGCCGTCTCACCCATATTCCAAACCTCATGGTTAACAAATCGTTAACCTATTGACGGAAAATGGGGCGGCAACCGCAAAACGGAACAGTTCACCGTTAACTTTTTGTTAACCCTAAAAATTCGTAAATTTATTCGATCGACTTGGAGCTATGCGCGCCAAAGCGGGACGCATTTGCGCCACCTAATCAACGGCTTGCCGCCGGAAGGGCAGCATCAAAACAGGACGGAATCTGAGGTGTCGGCGTCAGGCGATGCGCTTGCTGCTGGGTTTTGTGCCCCGTTTTGGCACACCATTCTTGCAAAGCGTCGCAATTGCGGAAGCAGGCATGGGGGCAGCGAAGACGAACCCCTGTATCAAATCAGCACAATTATGCTCGGTGATGAGCTGTAACTGATCGGTCGTTTCGACGCCCTCGACGACGATGCGCAAGCCGAGCGCGCGGGCGAGATTTGCCGTACCGCGCAGGAGCTTGAAGCGGCGCGAGTCCTCGCGGATGTTGCGCACGAAGGAGCGATCGATCTTGATGATGTCGACCGGCAGGGCATCGAGGTAGCTGAGGCTTGAATAGCCGGTGCCAAAATCGTCGATGGCAATGGTGATGCCGAGGCCCCGCAGCTCGCGCAGGATCGCCTGCACCTTGAGCGGCTCATCCATCAGGCAGCTTTCGGTTACCTCCAGATGCAGCCGCGACGCATCAAGGCCGGTGGCCTGCAGCGCATCCGTCACCATCGTGACGATCTCGCTGCTGCGCAGGTCGAGAACCGAGAGATTGACGGAGACGGACACCTCATTCGGCCAGTCCATGCAATCCCGGCATGCGTGATCGAGCATGAAACGCGTGATCTCCGTGACCAGCCCCAACTCCTCGGCAAGCTGGATGAACACGTTCGGCGGTACGGGCCCGCGCTCCGGATGCGTCCAGCGGGCCAACGCTTCGCAGCACTCGACCCGGCCGCCGCTCGGCGCGAACATCGGTTGGTAGGAGAGTGTCAGGTTGCGGGCATTGATCGCCTCGCGCAAATCCGCCTTCAGCTTCTGACGGTCGACGTAGCGGGCATCCATCTCGACTTCGAACGCGGTGCAGCCACCCCGGTTGCGCAGCTTGGTTTCCGAAAGCGCAAGATCCGCCTTGATTTGTAGGTCTTCGAGTTTCACATCCACGTTCGGCGCGATGACGAAGCCAGCGCTCATTGTCATGTTGAAGGTGAAGCCGCCGGCAACGTAGGTGCCGCGCAGATCCGAATGGAGGCCACGCATCCGTTCTTCCAGGTCGGCCACATCGGCTGCGTTCGGAAAGAACACGACAAACTCGTCGCCCATCAGCCGCGCGGCAATCGCATCGTCGCCCACAAGCGCTTTCAGCCGGCCGGCAATCGCCTGCAGCAGCTTGTCGCCGACGATATGGCCGCGCATGTCGTTGACATGTTTGAACTCGGTGACGTCGAGAACCATCAGACCGACGAGCCGTTCCTGCTTTTCGTCGCCGCTTGCAGCGGCCACGACCAGCTCTCCGAAATAATCGCGGCTCGGCAGCTCCGTCAGCTTGTCGAACCGCACCATGTGCAGGATCTGCTTGTCCGCCTGCACACGCGCCGTCACGTCCTCGAAGATCAGCACGATATCGCCATTGTCGCGGCGGCTGGCTGAAAACTCGAGATGCAGTTCCTCGCTCACCGGGATCAACACTTGCGGGCGCTTGCCCTTGAGCAGGAGATCGAGTTGGCGCGAGATCGCCTTGGTCTTGTCGGCATCGAGCCGCATGCGCCGCGCGCCACGCCGGATCACGTCGTCAAGCAGCCAGTCCTTGAGCTCGGTCCTGTCGCCAAGCGCCAGCAACTCGCTGGCGCGCTCATTGGCCACCACCACGCGGCCGTCGCCATCCAGCATGAACAGGCCATGCGTCATGTTGTTGAGCGCGGCGTCGAACTGGCCGGCAATGGTCGCGATTTCCCGTGCGGCCAACACGTTCTCATAGAGGAAGGCGCGCACATTGTTGGCCATCATCCAGGTGGAAAGGATGAACGGCAGGATCAGCAATGCCAGCGCCAACATGAACACGTCCTGCAGCGTGATCAGGCCGATCACGATCGGCAGGCACGCCGACGAAGACAGGAGAAGTACGGCCCGCTCGGAGCCATAATTGCGCCCAACGAGCGAAATCATCGAGGCCAGCGTCACCGATATGGTGGCGAGCTCGGAAAAGGAATCCTGGCTGACGGCGATGGCATAACCGCAGGCGATGCCGCAGGTGAGCGTGACGCTGACACCGCCGACGATGTAGCGGTTCTCCCATTTTCGAACCATCGCCCGGTCGGCATTGGAGAAGTCCTGCCGGTCGAACCGCGCCATGTCGAGATTGCGCAGCGCCCAAAGCACAAAGATCACGCCGGAGCAGGCAAGGTAAAGCGGATCGCTTGTCTTCAGATAGACGAGCAGGAACGTCACGACATGCGACAACATGCCGATCAGCAACGTTTTGCGATGTTCGTAGAGCGAGCTCACGGATGACAGATACACGTCAGTCGGAAGAGCGCTCTGTCCAAGTCGCATCATGAACCAAGCTCCGGTTTACCGGATTGTTAGGGGTGATGACTTAACGAATGATTTCGTCTAACGCCCCGAAAAAAGTACCGAATCCCAGAAAAGCCACCGGGTCGTGCCGGCAGGACCGAAGAGTTCAACTCAGTAGTGCGAACCGCGCTGAACAGTACTCGGTTTCTGCAACCGAACATAGGTATCAGCACAATAAAAGGGCCCCGCTGCAACTCCAGCAATTCTACGATTGCGGCGGACGATCCCAAATTTGCGTGCGGGATGGTTACCCGAATCTAAAGAATTACCTGCAACTTCCTGCCGTTTTCTGGTCGTGTTCGCTGCCGCTCCGCCCTTGGATCGACGCAGTGATCACGTTCACTCGCTTCTCAGTTGACTTTCATCCGCAACTGAAGGCAAGGCTTTTCTGGAGCGTGTTACGGAGCCTGATGATGTCGAAGCCTGTCGTTGCCATCCCCTGCGATTTCCGCGAATTCGACGGCAATGTCTGGCATGTCGTCGCCCATCAATATGTGCGCGCCGCGGTTGAAGGCGCAGGCGTCATGCCCTTCCTCATTCCAGCGCTCGAATCCGGCAACGACGTCGACGAAATCCTCGATCGCGTCGATGGCGTGCTTGCAAGCGGCGCCCGCTCGAACGTGCACCCGTCGCTCTATGGCCAGGAGGCCAGGGACACGGATGGCCCCTTCGATCCCGGCCGCGACGCCACGAGCCTGCCGCTGATCACCCGGGCGCTGGAGCGCGGCGTGCCGTTGCTCGCCATCTGTCGCGGCATTCAGGAACTGAACGTTGCGCTCGGCGGCACGCTCGCATCCGAAATCCAGGACCAGCCTGGAATCTGGGATCATCGTAAACCCGACGTGAAGGAACTCGACGTCGCCTATGGCATCCGTCAGGACGTCATCGTCAAGGAAGGCAGCTGCCTCGCTCCGGTGCTTGGCGCCGGCCGCATCCGCGTCAACTCGCTGCATCGCCAGGCAATCGGCGCCGCAGCCCCCCGCCTCGCAGTCGAAGCTGTCGCCGATGACGGCACGATCGAAGCGGTGTCAGTGATCGGCGCCAAGGCCTTTGCCGTCGGCGTGCAATGGCATCCGGAATATTGGGTGCGAACGGACACGCCCTCGGCCAGCCTGTTCAAGGCTTTCGGCGACGCCGTGCGGACCTACGCCGCCGGCCGCTTGGCCGCCTGAGACCCTTACTGTTTCGCTGCCTAAGGTAACGACGCGAGTCGTCAGACCGCGCGACGCGTGAACGGCGTTTCCGGCACTGGCGTCAGCGCCTTCCCGGTCGCGAACCAGGCTGCGATGTTGTCGGCGACGAGATCGGCCATGGCGTTGCGTGTCACCACTGAAGCCGAGGCCACATGTGGCAGCAGCGAGACATTCGGCAGCGCCATCAGCGCATCCGGTACCTGCGGTTCGTTTTCAAAGACGTCGAGGCCCGCACCGGCAATCACCCCGCCCTGAAGCGCCGCGATCAGCGCCGGTTCGTCGACAGTGGAGCCGCGGCCGACATTGATCAGCACGCCATTGCCGCCGAGCGCCGCAAGCACCTCCGCGTTGACGGTTCGCCGCGTCGCCTCTGTTCCGGGCACGATGACAACGAGCGTATCGACTGCGGCCGCGAGGCCGGTCAGCGTCGGATGATAGACATAGGACAGGCCTTCGCGCGGACTGCGCGTGTGATAGGCAATCGAGACACCGAAGGCTTCCAGCCGTCTGGCGATCGAAAGACCGATGCGCCCGAGACCGTATAGGCCGACGCTGCGGCCACGCAGGGAAAGCGGCGACAGCGGAAACGCGCCGTCACGGCTCCAGCGCCCCTGGCGCAAGTATTCTTCTGCTCGCGGAAGCTGGCGGAGCGTGTTCAGCAGCAGGCCGATCGCAGTATCGGCCACCTCTTCAGTCAACACGTCGGGCGTATTGCTGACGGTGATGCCCTTGGCGGCGGCACGCGCGACCTCGACGCCGTCGTAGCCGACGCCGAAATTGGCGATGATCTCGAGTTGCGGCAGGACATCCATCAGCGCTCCGGGCAACCGGCCGGCAACAGCTACCGCTTTCACGTCCCGCATATCCGGCGTCACCAATACCGGGTCGGCGCTCTCGATCCTGACCACTTCGAACGCGTCAGCCAGTCGATCGATGACCCGCTGGTTGATCTTTCCGGGCACGAGAACGCGCGTGCGGTGCACAGACATGGGCAGCTCCTGTCGGGAGGAAGGTCTCAGGCGATGACGCGCAAAGGACCGGTCGATTGCCGGATGCGCATTTCCGGCTTGATCAGATGGATACCGTCGGGCTCGTGGCTACCCGAAAGCTTGTCGAGGAGCGCGCGGGCTGCACTGCGGCCGACATCGGCCTGGCCGTTCCACACGGTGGTCAGCGCCGGCGTCGCGATCGACGCCTCCTCGAGATCGTCATAGCCGGTGACCGAGATATCGACGCCGGGTACGAGGCCGGCGCGCGCGATGCCGTTCATCATGCCGATCGCCACCAGGTCGTTCCAGCAGACGACCGCGGTCGGCTTCTGTGGCAGGGAGAGCAGGTGCACTGCCGCCTCGAAGCCGCCCTGCTTCGTGCGCGGGCCGGGAATGCGCAGCTCCGGATCGACCTCGATATTGGCCTTTCGCAGCGCGTTTACATAACCCTGATAGCGATCGCGGCCGGTCGAGGTCTGGTCGGTGCCGCCAACCATAGCGATGCAACGGTGGCCAAGGCCGATCAGATGGTTGGTCGCCAGCGAAATGCCATAGGCGTCGTCGCCGCGGAAAATCGGCACGTCCACGCCCTCGATCGACCGGGCGATCAGGATCGCCGGCATGCCATTGTCCTCGGCGAGCTGGATGTCTTCCAGCGGCGTGCCGATCGCCGGCGACATGATCACGCCGTCACCGCCGAGTTGCAGCAGCGTCTCGATGAAATCGCGCTGCTTGTCGACCGAGTCGTAATGGTTGGAGAGAATGAATGTCTGCTTGTCGCGGTCGAGTTCCGCCTCGATCGCCTTCAGGATTTCCCCATAGAACGGGTTCATGATGTCGTGCACGACGACGCCGATGATGCCCGAACGGGACGTTCTGAGGCTGGCGGCGCGGCGGTTGTAGATGTAGCCGAGCGCCCGCGCCTGCTCCTTGATCTTGTCGCGGGTGACGGTCGCCACCAATGGGCTGTCACGCAGGGCCAGGGAAACCGTTGCCGTCGAAAGACCGAGTGTTTCCGCGATCGTCGAAAGCTTGACCTTTTGCGCCACGATACCCCCTGTGAGCCCTATTTTGCCCCCCGCCGCATCAGATCCGGGCGCGGGTGATGCAGCAAACCGTCCGACACCTTCGCACGCCTCAGCAGACGCACGCGTGCCATGAATTTAAATCCCTTTTAAACTGTTTAAATCGCCACGGCAATATGCGGCGAACAAGGCTCAATCCGCGGCCCGGGCGGCCTGGAGATTGCTGTCGACCGCGCGCAGCAGTTTCATCAGCGTGCGCACCTGCTTGTCGGTCAGGCCGCGTGTCGCGAGCTTTTCCGAATGCTGGCCCGCCTCTGCGATGGTCTGCAGCCGGTTGCGGCCGGGCTCGGTGAGATAAACCTTGGTGAGCCGCGCATCGTCCTCGTCCGGACGGCGCTCGAGGAAGCCCTGTGCTTCCATCCGCCCGATCGTGCGGGTCATGGTCGGCGCCTTGACCCCAAGCCTGGCCGCGAGACCACCTGCGGTCATGCCGTCGGTCTCGGCCAGCGCCAGCATCACGCCGTCCTGTCCGGCGTAGAGACCACTTTCGAGCAGATTGCGGGAGAGCACGGTGCGCATAGAGCGCGCAGCCTGGACAAGGATAGCGGGAAGATCGTGCGGCTCAATCAGGATCTCGTCCTTCTTCTTGCCGTTCTTGCCCTTCTTTTCGGCCTTGCTCTTCTTGCCCATTGGACCTCCTGCCGAATCCCCACAACGAACACTTATAACAATACAGCTTGCGATTACGAACTGTATGACTCAAATAACAATTTTACGACAATTGACGTGGAGGATCGAAGAGAAATGTCGATGCCTGAGCCGCGATGGCAGGACAATCCGACCGACCTTCCGCCCGGTGCCCGCTGCAACTGGATCGCCGTGCTCCCGCTCGGCGCCCATGAACAGCACGGACCCCATCTCCCCTTCGAAACCGATACGCTGATTGCGCAGGGCATCGTCTCCCGCACGATCGCCGCATTGCCCGCCGACCTGCCGGTAACATTCCTGCCGGTGGAACCGGTCGGCTATTCCGTCGAGCACATGGATGTCGCCGGCAGCCAGACCCTTGGCTATGACGAGGCGATCGAGCGCTGGCTCGGCATTGCCCGTGATCTTCATGGGCTGGGCATCCGCAAATTCGTGATGCTGAACGCCCATGGCGGCAACTCGCCGTTGACGACCATCGTCGCCACCGAAGCGCGTGTTTGCTTCAACATGCTGGCGGTTGCGACAAGCTGGACCCGCTTCGGCCAGCCGGAGGGCTGGATCGCACCGGAGGACAAGGCGCTGGACATCCACGGCGGCGACATCGAGACATCGGTGATGCTGGCGCTCCATCCGGACAAGGTCGAAATGGCCAAGGCCGCACACTTCTCCTCGCGCCAAGCCGAATTTGCCGCGCGCTTCAAGCATCTGCGTGCCTATGGCCCCCACGCCTTCGGCTGGAAGATGCGCGACCTGAGTAGCGATGGGGTCGCCGGCAATGCGGCCGCTGCAACGGCAGCACGCGGCGAAATCCTGATCGCCCATGCTGTCCAAGGATTTCTCGAACTTCTCGAAGACATCCGGGATTTCGATCCGGGCGACCTGGCCTGAAAAGCCGGCAAACACTTTGTTTGCGCTTTTGCGCTATCAGAACGTCTAAGCTGACAGCGTCCGACAGAGAAACCCATGGCGAAGATCATCGCGCTCGGCGCCTATTTCTACCAGGCGGTCATCGCCTTCGGCCTGCTGATCATCGTCGCCCATTGGCTGACGCCGGCGGATTACGCCAGCTATTCGCTCTTCATCTCCATCTGCCAGTTTGCCGCCATCGCCGCCTTCGAATGGGTGCGCTTCGCCTGCACCCGCTTCTATCCGGGGCCAGACCGGGAAAGTGAGGCGGCGGAACGACGGGCGATCCTGACCGAAGCCCTTGCCTGCGCCGCCCTGTGCCTGATCGCAGCGGGCGTGTCGCTGTTTTTCGGCGTGCCGCCGGTCGTGGCGCTTGTCGGCGGCCTGGTTTCGATCGCGCAAGGTGGCAGCGACCTGCATCTGACCATGCTGCGTTTCCGTCAGGATTTTCGCGCTTTCTCCGTTCTGCAGGGTTCGCGCGCCACCGTTCTGGCCGCGGGCACGCTTCTCGGCGCGCTCATCTCGCCAGGTTTCCTGTCGACCGTTACGGGTCTTCTCGCCGGCTACATCGCCTATGGGCTGCTCGCATTCCTTCTTTCCCGCCGCGCAGTCACTCGCCCTCCCGCCGCACTCGACAGTGCCCGCATCCGCAAGCATCTCGTCTATGGCAGTGTCTCGGCCGGGGCCGCCACCGCCGCCATGTTTGCGCCGCTGGCCCTGAAGGCGATCCTCACCTCGGTGCTCGGTGCGACGGGTGCTGCCGGTGCCCTCCTGGCACTCGACCTGTTGCAACGCCCGTTCGTGCTTATCGTTTCCGCGCTGCAGGCGATCCAGTATCCCGAGATCGTCGCCGCGCATGACCAGGATGAAAATCGCGCTGACCTTGCCCGCCAGCTCGGGCACTATTACGCACTGCTGACGAGTTTCGCATTGATGATGGCAGCCGGCATTTTTTCCGTCCTTCTGCCGGCCGCCTGGCTCGTCGTCAGCCCGGATCTGCAACAAGGTTTCCTCGCAACCGCGCCCGCCATCATCGTGCTTTCACTCGTTCGCACGCTGACGCAAATCATGTTGCCGACGCCGTTGCACCTGAGGCAGCGCCTTGCGCTGATCCTGCTGCTCGCCGTTGCCGACTGTGTGCTTCTGAGCCTCGGCGCGTTGGGGGCCCTCACCCTGGCCGGGGCGGACGACGCGGCACTGGCCTGGGGCAGCGCCATCGGCGCCATCCTCGCCGCCCTGGTCGGCCTGCGCCTGATGTCCTCGCTCGCCTTCGATTTTTCCTGGCCGCCTGTGCTCTTCGCCGCCGCCGGACTTGGAGCGGCCGTGCTCGCCTTCTCCCTTTCCGGCGAAAACAGCTACCTCACGATCGCTGTCGGTATTGTCGTCGGCGGTCTCCTCTGCCTGCTTGCGCTCGACCAGTTGCGACTGATGATGCGGGCGCCGAAGCCAGGCGCAGCCTAGCGAGACGCTAACAAATACTGCACGATTTTCCGGTTAGATCGCCGCCGAAACGAGCGGAGATCGTCCCATGAAAATCGTCGTCGGCATAGCGACCGCAGGCCGTCGCGAGATCCTGTCGCAGACCTTGCTGCACCTGACGCGGCAGGACCGCCGGCCCGACGCGATCTTCGTCTGCCCGAGCGCGTCCGACGATGTCGACGAAGCTTTCGCGCGCACGCTGCCAGTCCCGGTCACGATCGTTGCGGGAGAACGCGGGCTGACGAAACAACGAAACGCCATTCTCGCGTCCATCGGAACCTCCGATCTGCTCGTCTTTTTCGACGACGATTTCCTGCCGCGCAGCGATTTTCTGGCACAGGCCGAAAAGCTCTTCCGGTCGGAGCCCGATATCGTCGTCGCAACCGGCCTCGTTCTTGCCGACGGCATTCACGGCCCCGGCATATCGGTCGCGGATGGATTGGAAATCCTGCGACGCGACGGCGGGACGACGGCGGGCAGCCCGCCGACCCCGGTTTACAACGCCTACGGCTGCAACATGGTCTTCCGCTTCGGTGCCGTTCAGGCCGACGGTACGCGGTTCGACGAGCGCCTGCCGCTCTATGGCTGGCAGGAGGATGTCGATTTCTGCCGCCGCCTGAGCCAGCGTGGTCGGATCGTGAAGTCCGATGCCTTGCGCGGCGTACATCTCGGCAACAAGCGCGGCCGGACCTCCGGGCTTCGGTTCGGATACTCGCAGGTTGCCAACCCGCTCTACCTCTTCCGCAAAGGCACCGTCAGCCTGAAATGGGCGTTGCGCCTGATGGGCGGCAACATTGCCGCCAACCTCGCGGGCAGCCTCAAGCCGCAGGGCCTTGTCGACCGGCGCGGGCGCCTCAAGGGCAATGTAATCGCGTTTCTCGATCTGCTGCGCGGCCGGATGGACCCGCTGCGCATGCTGGAACTCTGAGCGTTCCCCTTGCGGTCGTCCGCACCGAACTAGGCCGCCCGGTCCGCCGCCAGCATGTTGAGCAGCACGACAGCACTTCCATCCCAGGAAAAGCGCTTGGCGTTGTCGAAACCGGCGCGCATCAGTTCGCGCCGTAAAGCCGCGTCAGCGGAAATCGTTCGCATCGCCTCGACCAGGGTGTCCGCCTTCAGCGGATCGAAGTAGTGGACCGCATCGCCGCAGGCCTCGCGCACCGGCGGGATGTCGGCGGCAAGCACCGGACAGCCTTGCGTCATCGCTTCCAGCGGCGGGATGCCGAAGCCTTCATAAAGGCTGGGAAAGACGAACGCGACGGCGCGCCGCTGCAACCCGGCGATCTCCTCGTCGGTCAGGCGTCCCGGAAAGATCAGGTTGCCCTTCGAGGTCGGCGCGATATCGCGAAACACCGTCGGATCGGTGCCGCCCACGACGACGAGCTTGTGATCGCCGCCAAGCGCCTCGAAGGCACGCACTGCAAACTCGACGTTCTTGTTGGGCTTCAGCGTGCCGACCAGCAGGAAGAACGGCGTGTCGGCAAGCCCTAGCCGTTCGATGATCCCTTCATCCGGCCGAAGCGCTGCGAAATGGTCCGTCGCATTGTAGATCACGTCGATGCCGGCTGAAGGCACACGAAAGACATCGGCCAGTTCCTTGCGCGAGAAGTTCGAGACCGTACCGATCTTCGCGCGCCGCGTGAGGAGATAGCCGAGCGTTCCATGGAACAGCCGATAGCCGCGGCCGAACGAGGCCGGATGGCGAAACAGGGTGACGTCGTGGATCACCACGACCTGGTTTCCGTGCAGCACCGGACCGCTGCCGCCGAAGCCGATGAGCCTGTCACGCCGCGCGCGCCAGTAGAGAGCGCGCTGCTCCCAGACATGGCCCGGGCCGGAGCCGAAGGCCTCGACCGAAATCGCCTTGAGGCCGAGATCGTCAGCCGCCTTGCCCGGCGCGAGCAGCCGCCAGCGCACGCCCTTCAGGGCATGCGGCACCTGGCCGGAAGCAATTCGCGCGTCCAGCGCCCGGGTCATCTCGCGGGCAAAGCGCTGCACGCCGGTAAGCGGTTGGGTCAGGAACCGGCCGTTGATGGATATCGTCTTCACGCGCGCACCCCTTCAATGTGCTCCGCACTCTCGCCGATCTTGATGAAAGGAGGGTTATCGGGATCGCAGCGATCAACGTCGCCCGACCGGCAAAATTACCCGCGCCATTTGCGCATCGTCGCCGCATCTCCTATATGAAAACCCGACTAGGATGCCTGCTCCCGCATCCGGAAATCCCAGAGGTTCCCATGACCGAAACATCCCCGCAGAAGCCGATCCCCGTTACCGTGCTCACCGGCTATCTCGGCGCCGGCAAGACGACGCTGCTCAACCGCATTCTCAGCGAGAACCACGGCCGCAAATACGCGGTCATCGTCAACGAGTTCGGCGAGATCGGCATCGACAACGACCTGATCGTGGAATCCGACGAGGAAATCTACGAGATGAACAACGGCTGCGTCTGCTGCACCGTGCGCGGCGACCTGATCCGCGTCGTCGAGGGCCTGATGCGCCGTCCCGGCCGCTTCGACGCGATCATCGTCGAGACCACCGGCCTTGCCGATCCGGTGCCGGTCGCCCAGACCTTCTTCATGGACGATGACGTGCGCGCGAAGACCGAGCTCGACGCCGTCGTCGCCCTCGTCGACGCCAAGCACCTGCCGCTGCGCCTCAAGGACAGCCGCGAGGCGGAAGACCAGATCGCCTTCGCCGACGTCGTGCTGCTCAACAAGACCGATCTCGTCACCCCCGAGGAACTGGAGCGCATCGAAGCGACCGTGCGCGTCATCAATCCGTCGGCGCGCATCTACCGCACCCAGCGTTCGGACATCGATCTGGCCAAGGTTCTCGACCAGGGCGCCTTCAACCTGGAAAGGGCGCTGGAAAACGACCCGCACTTCCTCGACCAGGACGATCATGACCATGATCACGTCTGCGGTCCGGGTTGCGACCATGACCATCACCACCATCATGATCATGATCACGATCATCACCATGATCATGACCACGATCACGACCACCATCACCATGATCACGCGCCCTCGCCGATCCATGACGTGACGGTGCAGTCGATCTCGCTGCGTGGCGGCGAGATGAACGCCGACCGCTTTTTCCCCTGGATCCAGAAGATCACCCAGACAGACGGCCCGAACATCCTGCGCCTGAAGGGCATCATCGCTTTTGCCGGCGACGCCGAGCGTTATGTCGTCCAGGGCGTGCACATGATCATCGAGGGCGATCACCAGCGTCCGTGGAAGGATGGCGAGAAGCGCGAAAGCCGCCTCGTCTTCATCGGCCGTGATCTCGACCGCGAAAAGCTCGAGCGCACCTTCAAGGCCTGCGAGGCGCAGCCGAACTGATGCCGACTGTCGCTCCTCTCGATCTCGAAGGTCACGTCGTCGGCGTGGCCTTTCTCAAAGGCGTCCCCTTCTTCGCCGAAGCCACCGGTGCCATTCACCGCCTCGACCTCGGCCACAAGACGACGGAGGTCCACGAGGGCCTGCTGTCGTTCGTCGTCGATGAAGCCAACGACACACTGCTGACCGGCGGCGAAGACGGCAAGATCATGCGCACGGCCGCCGACGGAACGACGTCGCTGGTCGCCGAAGCCCCGCGCAAGTGGATCGCGCAGGTTGCCGGCGGCCCGCAGGGCGCCGTCGCCTACGCCTATGGCAAGACCACGCACGTGCGCCTTGCGGATGGCACGACGAAGGAATTTACCGAGGAACGCACCGTCGAGGGCCTGGCCTTCGCGCCGAAGGGCCTGCGCATCGCCGCAGCCCGCTACAACGGCGTGTCGATGCACTGGGTCGCGACCGCTGGCCAGCCGATCGATCTCGACTGGAAGGGCGCCCATACCGGCGTCACCTTCTCGCCCGATGGTCGCTTCCTCGTCACCACGATGCAGGAAAACGCGCTGCACGGCTGGAAGCTCGACGCCAAGCCCGGCGCCGAAGCCCGCCACATGCGCATGACCGGCTACCCGGCCAAGGTAAAGTCTCTTTCCTGGTCGGCCAAGGGCAAGTGGCTCGCCTCATCGGGAGCGCCGGCTGCCATCGTCTGGCCCTTCCAGGGCAAGGACGGACCGATGGGCAAGGCGCCGCTGGAGCTTGGCACCCGCGCCGACATCATGGTGACATCCGTCTGCTGCCATCCGGCAGAAGACATCGTCGCCATCGGCTACCAGGACGGCATGATTCTCGGCGCCCGCTTTGCCGACAGCAAGGAAGTGCTGCTGCGCCGCCCGGGCAAGGGCGCTGTCACCGCCATGGCCTGGAACAAGGATGGCCGTCAGCTTGCCTTCGGCTCCGCCGAAGGCGACTGCGGCGTCGTCGATATCGCGGGATAACAGGCGGAACTATGACCGCAGGCGCCGAAGCTCCTCTCTACGTTGACGCCGCCGTTTCGCCACTGGCGGACGGCGAAGTCTGGGACCGTATCCGTATGGCAGCCCGTGCGCTCGCCACGCGCGAACCGGTCATGGAGCAAAGCTTGCGGCCAATCGCCGAGGCACCGTCGGATGCGGCGGTGCTTGCCGGAGTTCTCGCCTCCCATCTTTCCGTCGCCCGCGTCGATGAACAATCCTTGGCGCAACTGCTTTCGGATGTCTTCGAGGCGGACGCCGAAGCCCTCCTTGCCGCCGAGGCGGACCTTCAGGCGGTGATGGAGCGTGACCCCGCCTGTCCGGGACTGTTGCATGTCCTCCTCAACCTCAAGGGTTTCCAGGCGCTTCAGACCTATCGCGCCGCCCATCGCCTATGGAGCGATGGCCGCAGGGACGTTGCCAACTGGCTCTCCAACCTTGCTTCGCTCGTCTTCGGTCCCGATATCCATCCGGCCGCTGCCATCGGCCGCGCCGTCATGCTCGACCACGGCTCCGGCATCGTCATCGGCGAGACCTCCATCATCGAAGACCAGGTGTCGATCCTGCAGAACGTCACGCTCGGCGGCACCGGCAAGGAAACCGGCGACCGCCACCCGAAGATCCGCCGGGGCGTCATGATCGGTGCCGGCGCCAAGATCCTCGGCAACATCGAAGTGGGCGCCTACAGCAAGGTCGCCGCCGGCAGCGTCGTGCTGAAACCCGTGCCGCCGCGCACCACGGTCGCAGGCGTGCCGGCAACAGTCGTGCGCATCCACCGCGTCGACGAGGTGCCGGCAGCCGAGATGGATCAGACGATCGTCTGATCCACCTGCATCCGCATCAGATCTTCACCAGCGCGGCAGTCAGATACATGAAGGTGGCGCCAGCCGCGAGACCGGCCATGACAGGCGGCGTCAGGAAGATGTCGCCGCGGCGATCGCCCTGGCGCATGAGATAGGCGCCGACCTCGACGATCACCTGCAGGATCGCACCCGCACCGACCGCGAGCGCCAGCGCCGACCACTGGGCCGAGGTCGCAAGGCTTCCGAGCCACATGCCGATCACCGCCGGGCCGCCGGCAAGCAACGTCAGCCCGGCGAATACCCAGGCCTGCGGCCTGTGCTTCAGGATCGGCGCGGCAATGCCGATGCCCTCGGTAACGTTGTGGAGCGCAAAGCCGAGCACGAGGAACGTGCCGAGACCGGCCGA
This sequence comes from Ensifer adhaerens, assembly GCF_020035535.1. Classification (NCBI taxonomy): domain Bacteria; kingdom Pseudomonadati; phylum Pseudomonadota; class Alphaproteobacteria; order Hyphomicrobiales; family Rhizobiaceae; genus Ensifer; species Ensifer adhaerens. The sequence goes on from NZ_CP083349.1 coordinate 3,298,285, forward strand.
CCCGGCCGCAAAGGCCGCACCGATCGCAAGCCCCTCGCCGAGATTGTGCAGGCCGATGCCGAGCGCGATGTAGGTGGATAGCGCCAGCCCTGTCGGCGCGCCGCTTCGTCGCCCGATCGCCATCAGCATGAGGAAACTGCCCACCCCCGCCAGCACCACCATCACGGGTCCCTGGAAGACCGCCGCCGCCTCGCCGGCAAGCTCCAGTGCCTCTGCACTTGCATCGACCAGCAGGAAACCGAGCAGGCCGATCGTCAGCGACAGCAGAAAGTCCATCCCTTTGCGACCGACGCCGCGCAGCACCGGGTAGAACATCAGGCCGACGGCCACCGGCACGATACCGACGATGACGCCGACCAGCGCCTGCAGTCGCAACTGGCCAGTCGTCGCCTGCGGCGTCGGCACGGCAACGGCGATGTTGTGTGCAAACGTGGCGCCGGTGCTGGTCACGACCTTTACCGCATGCGCCTCGCCCAGCATCCATGGGAATGGCAGCTTCAGCCACGCTGCCCTGCCCCGCGCGATCGGACCCGGCGGGTCCTGGGTGAATTGCCAATAGGCGTCGTCCACCTGAACCTGTGCAACCGTCATCGGTTCCGATCCGCCGGCGCGAACCAGCAGACTAAGACCGTTATCGTCGAGCACGGTCCGTTCGAAGGTCAGGTTTTCGATTGGTGGCGCGCCGTTGCGAAAGCCCGACAACGGATCGGTCGACAGAATCCAGGCAACGGCAATGGCAAAGGCGATGAGAGGCAGCGCCAGCCACACCAGGTTGGTCTTTGCCGCGCGGATAGCAGCTCTCGGCAGGGTTTCGTTCATGCCAGCGCCTCCACCACATCGAACATGCCGACCCAGCCGAGTTCGGTAAATTCCGTCTGGTGCGGGTGGAACATGTAAAGCCCAGGCTCGTGCTCGGCGAAGGTGAATTCGAGAATGCCGCGCTGCGCCTGGCACTGGGTGATGAGATCGACGGTTTTCAAGGTCGGCGTCAACGTCGTGCCCTGGTCGTAATAGTCGAAGAAATTGGCGTGCAGGTGGAACGAGTTGATCGGGTCGAACTCGATGACGTTGATCAGGTAGATGCGCACCGGCTTGTCCTTCACGATCCGGATCGGCCGCTTCATGAAGGCGTGAGCGACAGTGTTGACCGCATAGAACTCGTTTTCCGCATCGAAATTGGTGTCGAAAGCGTTCATCACCATCACCAGTTCCTGCCAGCCGGCATTTTCCGGTGTGCCGAGCAGCCTGGAGCGGGCGACCTCCGCATGTTCCGGCCGGCGCTCCGGATCCGGGTCGATGACGAAGGCGCCATACATGCCCTTGTGGATGTGCCGACGCAGCGGCATCGCATGGCAATGGTAGAGGTGGCAACCGAAGGGCTTGGCATCGAACTCGTAGACGAATTCGTCGCCGGGATCGACCATGCCGGCACCCGGCACGCCATCCATGCGCGCGGCATGGATGCCATGGAAATGGATCGAATGCGGGTGCGAAGCGTAGTTGCGAAAAACGATCCTCAAACGCTCGCCCTCCTTGGCCCGGAGCGCTGGCCCGGGCACGCGGCCGTTATACGTCCAGGCGGGAAACCTGATGCCGGGCGCGATCTCGATCTCCCGATCCTCCGCCGTCATCTCGAAGGTGCGCAGTGTCCGCCCGTCCGGCAGTGTCGAAACCGTTCCCGTATCCCAATCGGTCAGCATGTCCGTCGGGTCGAAACCGTTGACGGCGCTGTCGACGTCGCCGACCGTCATCATCGCGCCATGGCCCATACCGGGCATCGGGTCCGCGACAACAGTCCCGGCCGGAACCGCATGACCGGCATGGCTCGCCGGCTGTTGTCCCAAAGCAGCGCTGGTGCAGATGGCAGTCCCACCTGCTGCAGCCAGCCCGCCCATCAGCAAGCTCCGCCTTCGCATGAGATCCGGTCTCGTCGGCTTGTCCATCGTCGCCCCCTCATTCGATCGGATTACACGCGCCGATCCGGCGCTAGACGGCTGCAGACAGCAGGTCATGGGTCGCCTTGCGAATCATTCGCAACTGCATCAATAATGCAAATGCATCCCATTCGCAACTAGATCGCAATTCGAACGATGGTTCGAGCCCACTCGGTCCGCGACACCTCGAACATGGGTCGTGAAGAAAAAACGTCCCCGCACGCTTTCGCATCGAGGACGTCTATCGGGACCGGGCGCGCTGGCCGCGGAGTGGGCTCATCCATATCGCCAGGGCCGGCAGCGGCAATCTCACCATTCGAGTTCGAGTTGCGGAAGGCCGCTCGAGGTCTTCTCGATCGTCCGCCCGGTCTCGTCCACCGTCGCGGTGACCCGCTGACGGAAGGCAGAGAAGCTGTCGAAGGTAACGACATCCACCGGTTCGTCGAACTTCATCGTCAGGCGATAGCGCCCCGGCTGCGCCGTCAGCGCCTGCACCGACAATATCTCGCCCTCGAACGGTTGGCCGAGATATTGACCCTTCACCCTTGAGCCGAGCATCCAGGGATTGAAGGGGGGCCGGTTGCCAACAGCGGCGTGCAGCGTGTTCCAGTCGCGATAGCCGTATTGGGCGGCGATCAGTTCCAGCGAACGGGAATGGCCGATGGTTTCGCCTTCGGAAGCAAGGCGAGTGCGCAGGCGCTTGGCCTGATCCTTCAGGGCATCGAGTGAGGGAAGCGTGGTTGATCCGCGCGTCATGAGAGGGTCTCCTGCAGCGGCATGCATTTATTAGAGATGGAGCCCGCATTGCCACCGGTTCGCATGCCGTTTCGGCTGACCGTGTCTCGAAGAAGGATTTCACCAAAGCATCACGCTCGCGGACGGCAGGGACCTTCACCCTGCCGTTTCCATAGGGGATGCCGCCGGCACTGTCAAATTCGCGGGCAAACGGCGTTCGAACGGGCGCAGAAGATGATTGCACACGCGCAAAAGCTGTGGGACGACTACCGCACGAAAGACGGAAGGGGGACCTCATGACCGACATGACGATACTCGCATTCGCACTGGTTGCCTTCATCGGCATCGCGACACCAGGCCCGACGGTCCTGCTCGCGCTCAACAACGGTTCGCGCTATGGCGTGAAGCGCGCAAGTGCCGGCATGCTCGGCGCCGTGCTCTCCGATTTCGTGCTGATCGGCGCTGTCGCCCTCGGTCTCGGCGCGTTGCTTGCCGCTTCCGAATTCTGGTTCACCGTCGTCAAATGGATGGGCGCTGCCTATCTCGCCTTCCTCGGCATCATGCTGTTGCGGTCGAAAGGAACGATCCAGGTCGCAGCCGATGAGAACGGTTCCGGGGCTTCCGTTTCCTCCGCCGCGATCTTCCTCAAAAGCTTCCTGGTCGCCGTCACAAACCCCAAGGGCTACCTGTTCTTTACCGCCTTCCTGCCCCAGTTCATCGATGCGACCGCACCGCAAGCGCCGCAATATGCCATCCTGGCCTTCGTCTTCGCCTCGGTGGACTTGGTCGTGATGTTCGGCTACGCGCTGCTCGGCGCACAAGCGGCCACCTTCCTCAAACGCTCCGGCGCCGTCTGGCTCGACCGGCTCTGCGGCGGCGCGCTGCTGGCGCTCGCTGGTTCGCTCGCCCTCTACCGCCGCGCAACTGCCTGAGATGCTGTTTCGACAAGCGGTTCTCGCCGGCATCGCCGAAGGCCGCGTGAGCCTGGCCTTCCGCCGCTGGACAAGACCGACCGTCAAGCCCGGCGGCACGCTGCGCACCGCAATCGGTGTGCTTGCGATCGATGCCGTGGACGAAGTTGAGGAAGTCGCAATTACCGGCGACGACGCCCGCAAGGCCGGCTACACCAATCGCGGCGTTCTCCTGCAGGAGCTTGCGGCACGGCCAGAAGGCCGCTGCTATCGCATCGCCTTTCACCGTGAGGGCGACGATCCACGCATCGCGCTGCGTCAAGCATCCGATCTCGACAACGACGAGCGCACGGAAATCGAGCGCAAGCTTGCGGGCTTCGACCGCAGCGCGGGCATGGCCTGGACGCTTCAGGTCCTGCGACTGATCGCTGCCCGCGACGGAACGACCGCCGCCGAACTGAGTCCTGCCGTCGGCATGGAAAAACTGAAGCTCAAGGCGCGCATCCGCAAACTGAAGGAGCTCGGCCTCACGGAGAGCCTGACGGTCGGCTATCGCCTGTCCGCGCGCGGCCACGCCTATCTTGAGCACCGATAGCGGGACAAGCGCAAACGCCATAGGCAAGCACGGCGGATGTCAGCAGGAGCATCATCCGCACCTGAAGACGAACCTTAGACACGAGGACACAGGACATGATCGGCTATACGATGGTTGGGACAACGGACCTGAGGCGCGCGGAGCATTTCTACGATCCGTTGATGACGCTGATCGGCCAGGAGCGCTGTTACTGCGACGAGCAGGTTTCCTCATGGGGCCGAAAGGACGACGGAAAGGCGCCGCGTTTCTTCGCCTGCTATCCCTTCGACACGCGCCCCGCCTCGGTCGGCAACGGCGCGATGACGGCTTTCCTGGTGGAAAGCGCCGGGCTGATCGACCGGTTGTTCGAGATCGCAATGGAGCGCGGAGGTAACGAGGAGGGGAAACCCGGTTTCCGCCCGCAATACGGAGAAGGCTTTTACGCCGCCTACGTGCGTGATCCGGATGGCAACAAGCTTGCCTTCGTCTGCTACGACGCCCGGACAGCCGAGGTCCCAGCCTAGCTGGCCCTCCGTCGGCGCGCCTAACGGCGCGTCGACCAACCGAACCAGATCGCCACCGCCGCAAGCATCAGCGCCAGCACGCGCCGAACCATCCGTTCGCGTGATGGCGAGCTGAGGACCGGCTGCAATGCGCCTGCCAGAAGCACGATAGCGGCATGCACCGCAGTCGCGACGCCCACATAGACCGCCGCAAGCGTCAGGTTCTGGGGCAGCAGCGGCCGGGCATCGTCGACAAAGGTCGGCAACACGGTGACGAAAAACAGGGCCGCTTTCGGATTGAGCAGATTGGTGATCAGCCCGCGCCGGAAATAGAAGGACGCGGGCTTGCCGCTTGGACCGGCCTCTTCGCCATCGCCGTTCCAGGCGTCGAAGGCAAGATACAGCAGGAAGCCGACACCTGCCCAGCGAAGCGCTCCATAAAGCATGTTCGACTGACCGACGAACTCGGCAACCCCGAAAGAGGCGGCAAAGCCCACCAGTGCCAGGCCCAGCGCCACGCCGGCCACGGTCGCCATGCCGGGCCGCCGCCCCTCGGAGGCTGCAACCATGGCGAGGTAGGCCATGTTCGGCCCGGGTGTCAGTTCGATGATGAAGGATGTCAGCAGAAAGGGCAGCAGGGTCGCTGCCCCGAGAATGAACGGATCCATGCGGGAGATTTCCATGCACGTGCAACGAGGCCTTATCCGCAAGGACAGGTCAGCGGCGCGACGTTGTCAAGGAAGATCACGAGATCATCGGCAAAGAGCGCCCTGCTTACCGGTGTCTGCCCCTCACCGATCGCATCGGACCAGCGAGGGAGCAGCGAAAGATCCGCCCCCGCAGGGTTGGAGGCGGAAAGCGGTCTCAGGCGGCGCGGCGAACCGGCGGCATGGCAAGCTTGCGGCCGCTGGCGACGATCAGGCCGGCAGCGCCTTCAAGCCAGTTGTCGCGAAGCTCGAGCGCCAGGAACCGGTTGCGCTCGAACGGGCCAGGCATGATGAGGTGCTGGGTGCGGCTCGCAAAGAAGCCGAAGCGCTCGTAATAGGCGGCGTCTCCGACGAGCAGGACGGCCCCATGGCCACGGTTCTTGGCCTCTTCGATGGCAGCGCGCATCAGCATGGCGCCGATGCCCTTGCCCTCATGCGCCGGGTCGACGGCGAGCGGGCCGAGCAGCAGCGCCGGCACGGCATGGCCTTCGCGGCTGACGCCGGCCTCGACGTTCCAGAGGCGTACGGTGCCGATCACGTGACCGTCGATATCCCGTGCGACGAAGGCCAGGCCTTCGGCCGGCAGCCGGCCGCTGCGCAGCTTTTCCGACGACTTGCGGCGGCGCTCTGGCCCCATGGCACGGTCGAGCAGGTTCTCGCGAGCGACGACGTCGCCCGGATTTTCGGCATCGATTACAAATGTAGTGGGCGCGAAAAACGCGCGCAGGGCGTCAACAACAGCGGCCATCGGGGCCTCCCGTCATCAAAACCGCTTCAGGCGGACCGAACGAAAATTGTGAAGTGGCGCTCCCACCCGAGGGCGGGAGCTGACCGGATCAGATCACATAGGCCTTCAGTGGCTCGAAGCCGTTGAAGGCGACGGCCGAGTAGGTCGTCGTATAGGCGCCGGTGCCTTCGATCAGAACCTCGTCGCCGATCGAGAGCGTGATCGGCAGCGGATACATGTTCTTCTCATAGAGCACGTCGGCCGAATCGCAGGTCGGGCCGGCGAGCACGCAAGGCTCCATTTCGTCGGCATCGCGCGCCGTGCGGATCGGGTAGCGGATCGCCTCGTCCATGGTTTCGGCGAGACCGCCGAACTTGCCGATGTCGAGGAACACCCAGCGATGGGCGTCGTTGTCCGACTTCTTCGACACGAGCACGACTTCTGCCTTGATCACGCCGGCATTGCCGACCATGCCGCGGCCCGGCTCGATGATCGTTTCCGGAATGTGGTTGCCGAAGTGCTTCTTCAGCGCGCCGAAGATCGCCTGGCCGTAGGATTCCGCCGTCGGGACGTCCTTCAGGTACTTCGTCGGGAAGCCACCGCCCATGTTGACCATCTTGAGCTCGATGCCCTGCTTGGCCAGCTGCACGAAGACGCGCTTGGCATCGGCAAGGGCAGCGTCCCAGGCGTCGAGCTTCGTCATCTGCGAGCCGACATGGAACGAGACGCCGTAGGAGACGAGACCGTGCTGATGCGCATAGACGAGCACGTCGACGGCCATCTGCGGAACGCAGCCGAACTTGCGCGACAGCGGCCATTCGGCACCTTCGCCATCAGTCAGGACGCGGCAGAACACGCGGGCGCCGGGAGCGGCACGGGCGATCTTCTCGACTTCCTCGTGGCTGTCGACGGCAAACAGGTTGATCCCAAGCGCATGAGCGCGGGCAATGTCGCGCTCCTTCTTGATGGTGTTGCCATAGGAAATGCGGCTGGCGGTCGCACCAGCATCCAGCGCCATTTCGATTTCAGCGACGGACGCGCAATCGAAGGAGGAGCCCATGCCGGCGAGCAGGCGCAGGATTTCCGGCGCCGGGTTTGCCTTGACGGCATAGTAGATCGAGCTGTCGGGCAGCGCGTGGCGGAAGGCCTTGAAATTGTTGCGCACGACGTCGAGGTCGACAACGAGGCATGGGCCGTCGGGTCGTCGGGTATTGATGAAGTCGATGATGCGAGCCGTGGACATGGCCATATTCCCCTGATCCAAGATGCCCCGCTTTCGCGGAGGACAAAGGGCATACGCGCACATGCGATGGAACCAGCCGGTGGAGACCCCGGAACCAAGCATGCGCTCGATGCGCGAACGGTGAATCAAAGCCCGCCTAGGCTTCAATTCGGCTTTGTCTGCCATGGATTGGAGGGGGTAACCCAACCGCACTTCCGGCAATGAAGGTGTGCCTCTTCAGTAACCCCGGCTGTTGGAAAGCCGGCAGACACCAGAAAGGCCCGCACCGTCGTTGCTTCAAGATGTCCTCGCATTTCCCGGTTGGCCGGAATAGCGACTGGAGGGGTTAGTTCCAGGTACCTTACCGATACCCTCACCTAATCGAGGGTCGGCGGACACCCACAGGCACGTGCGACTTTGGGCAAGGGCGTAGGTAAGAAAAAAGCCTGTCGTAATCAAGAGTTTTTTCGCACGAGCAGTTGAATTTTTTTACAAGCGGGCAAAACTGGCGGTGTTCACAAACATTGAACGATCACAGCCGGATCGATCACCGCCGTAAATAGTTGAAAAAGCGTGATTATCTTGAGAATGCGTCGCCGCCCCTCGAAGCCGGCGCGAGAGGCGCAAGCAACGGACAATCCGCCGTCGGTATCATGGACGCAAAAGAGGCGTTCGCCGGCGAATCGCTGAACGCAATTGAGAGCACGAAAGAAAGATCGCCATGGACACACTCACCCGCATCCGCGCCTTTATCGATGTCGTGGACGCCGAGGGGTTCTCGGCCGCCGCCAGGCGCGTCGGCAAGTCGAAGGCACTGCTTTCCAAATATGTGCGCGAGCTCGAAGACGAGCTCGGTGCGCTGCTTCTCAACCGCACCACGCGGCAATTCTCGCTGACGGAAGCCGGTCACACCTATTATCGCACCGCGTCCGAAATCCTGAAGGAGATCGACAACCTCGCCGATCTCGTACGCGCGAACAACTCTGACCTGAAGGGACGGCTGCGCATCACCGCGCCGCGCACCTTCGTCGACGCCGAGATCGGTCAGTCGCTTGTGGATTTCGGCAAGCAGCACCCGGAACTCTCGCTCGAGATCGTCTCCGACGACCGCTTCGTCGATCTTGTCGAAGAAGGCTTCGACGTCGCCATCCGGATCACCCGGCTGGAAGATTCGACGCTGATCGCCCGCAAACTCGATGACTTCCAGGTGCTGATCTGCGCCGCGCCGGAGTTCCTCGAAAGATCCGGGCCGATCGAACACCCGACCGACCTGTCCAAGATCCCCTGCATTCTCGACACCAACGGCCGCTCCTATTCCAACTGGCGTTTCGTCGAGCCCGACGGCTCGGCCTTCACCGTGCCTGTCAGCGGCCCGATCGAGGTCAACAGCCCTCTTGCCGCTCTCAGGGCCGCCGTCTCCGGCATCGGCGTCTCGATCATTCCGGACTTCATCGCCCGCCCGAAGATCGCGACGGGCGAACTCGTCACGCTTTTCGACGACTTCCTGCCGCGCGACCGCGGCATCTACGCGATCTATCCGCATCGCCGCTACCTGCCGGCCAAGGTCAGGACCCTCGTCGACTTCCTGCACGCCTGGTTCCGCAAGCCGCGCTGACAGCCAAAGACCAGCCGTAGCGACCAATGGACGTGATCGGCCAAGTCCCAATTCCGTCCCATTTCCGGTACATTCCCGGAAACGAATCGCGGGGAGATCGTCCCCGTCCGAAAGGATTGCCGCCTCATGAGAATCAAGCGCCTCGTCATGGCCGGCCTTGCCACCCTGCTTGTGCCGTCGCTGGCCCTTGCCCATCCGCACATCTTTGCGGAAGCGCGCCTCGAGGTGGTTTCAGACGACAAGGCCGAAGTCAGCGAACTCCGGAACGTCTGGCGCTTCGACGAGCTGTTTTCATCCAGCGTCGTGCTCGATTTCGACAAGAACTCGAATGCGACGCTTGATCCGGATGAACTGGCGGAAGTCGGCCAGACCGTGCTGGAGTCGCTCGCGGAGTACAATTATTACACGACGATCTTCAACAACGGCAAAACCATCAAGGTGAACAAGCCGGAGAGCATCACCGTCGACTACAAGGACGGTCAGCTCCTGATGATGTTCGCCGTCAAGCCGGCCGAGCCGATGCCGCTCAAGGGCAAGCTCTCCTTCGGAGTCTACGATCCGACCATGTATACGGCGATGGATTTCCCGACCGACAACGACCTGACCGTCGTCGGCGATAAGATCAGCGCCTGCGAACACAAGGTCGTCCGCCCTGATGCCGACGAGGTTCTCGCCGAGAACAAGGACACGCTGACCGATGCCTTCTGGAGCGACCCGACCGGCACGGACATGTCGAAGCTCTTTGCAACCAGGATAGAGATCACATGCTGAACACCCGCAGGATCGGACGTCTGGTCACGGCAGCGCTCATCGTTACGGCGCTCTCCGCAACGCTCGCCGCCGCCCAATCGCCGCTCGGCATCGGCACGGCCGAGCCTTCGTTCAAGACGACCGGTTTCCTCGGCGGTTTCTTTGCCTGGGTGAACATGGAGCAACAGGGCTTCTACCGGCTGATGACCAACGCGCTGAAGGGCATGCGGGAAAACCCCTGGCAGCTCTGGTCGCTGGTCGGGCTCTCCTTCACCTATGGCGTGCTTCACGCCGCAGGCCCTGGCCATGGCAAGGCCGTCATCTCCTCCTACATGATCGCCAACGAGACGGAACTGAAGCGCGGCGTCATGCTGTCGTTCCTCTCGTCGATCCTGCAGGGCATCGTCGCGATCCTTCTGATCGGCGCCGTCTACCTGCTGCTGCGCGGCACGTCGATCAACATGACCACGGCAACGCGCTGGCTGGAAATCGCCAGCTACGCGCTGATCGCTGCTTTCGGCGGATGGCTGTTGCTGCGCAAGCTGCGCTCCATGATGCGGCCGGTCGCCGTGGCCTCGGGCGCCGGTGGCGGCCATATCCATCTGGCGCACGATCACGATCACCATCATCACCACGACCACGGTGGACACCATGGGCACAGCCATGGCCCGGGCGAAGTCTGCGCCAGCTGCGGGCATGCGCACGCCCCCGATCCATCGATGCTTCGGGGTGATCGTTTCGCGCTCCGGGAAGCCTGGTCGGCCGTTATCGCCGTCGGCCTGCGCCCCTGCTCCGGCGCGCTCATCGTGCTTTCCTTCGCGCTCCTGAACGGGCTCTATCTTGGCGGCGTACTCTCGGTCTTTGCGATGTCGATCGGTACCGCGATCACGGTCTCGATCCTCGCGACCATGGCCGTAACCGCCAAGGGCTTTGCGCTGCGCTATGCGTCAAGCGGCTCTGCCGCCGCCCGTATCTCGAACGGCATCGAGATCGCCGGTGCGGCCCTGGTTCTGTTGCTTGGATTGGTGCTGCTCGGCGCGGCGCTGCAGAGCTGAGGCTTGCCTGCCCTGAGAGGTAGCGACCGCTAAAGCCCGCGCTTGCGCTGGTAGCGAGCCCTGAGCCAGAAGAGCAGGAAGAAGCCGAGGACGAAGATCACGCCAAAGGCGGCGGCAAGCCAGGGCGAGATGTCGCCAAGCTTCAGCATGATCGACGGCAGCACGAAGAAGCCGAGACCGGCGACGACGAGAATGATCGCAGCGGCGATCGCCGGTGACTTTTCCTTGTTCTGCATGATTTCCCTGCTGTTTACTGGTGCGACGGAGCGTGCGGCGCCTATCTCGACGCCTGACGCTCCAAGTCCGCACGTATATCTTCAAGCCGCCGTTTCTGGCGACCATCCGCGTCGAAATTATCAGCTGCGAGCCAGGTTTCGAATGCGGCATTGAGCAGCGGCCATTCGCTGTCGATCATCGAGAACCACGCCGTGTCGCGGTTTTCGCCCTTGGAGATCATGTGCTGGCGGAAGATGCCCTCGAAGGTGAAGCCGAGGCGCGCCGCCGTGTTGCGGCTGGCCATGTTCTCGCTGTGGCATTTCCACTCGTAGCGGCGATAGCCGAGATCCTCGAAGACGTGTTTCGCCATCAGATAATGGACTTCGGTCGACAGCGGCGAACGCGCCATGGCGGCACCATGGGCGACGGCACCGACCTCGACGACACCGTTGGCAGGATCGGCGCGCATATAGTTGGCCATGCCGACGACGATGCCGGTCGTCTGATCGCGGAACACTTCAGTGACCCAGCCGGATTTCTCCTGTGCGGAGGTCAGCCAAACATCGAAATCCTCAATACCTTTGAAATCGGGCTGCGTGAAATACTTCAGCAGCGGATTGATCGCCATGCCGCCGAAGCCGTCCCACAGGTCCTGCAGGTGCCGATCGCGTTCATAGGCCTCCAGCTTGACGAAACGTCCTTCGAGCGCGACGCCCTTCGGTGCCGGGCATCCTTTCCAGTTCTTCAGATCACGCATCGGCCGCTCCTCCAATCCTCGCTACATCGGCATAGGCCAGAGAAACGGCCGACACAAATTCAAACTGGTTATGAACTCAGTTCAAATCGGTGATGACCCCTATCTGGGGTCGCACGGTTTGTCAGGCCGTGGCCGGCACCTTCGCAGCCGAGACCGTCGCCTCGATATGATCGACCAGTGCATCCGGAAGGCCGAGGCGGCCGGCGAGCAGGTCGAGATAGCCGCGCTCGGCGCGTGTTTCCGGCTCGATCGTCAGGCGAGAGGCGGTGTAGACCTCGACGCGCTCTTCCTCCGTCTTTGCCGCGCCGACAATCGCGTCGATATCGACAGGGTTGGCAAGCTCGCTCTCCAGGAAGGCGGCGGCATCGGCCGAAAGGCCGGAAACCGACAGCTTGTCCATGATGTGCTGACGCTCGGTCTCATCGATATGGCCGTCGGCGCGCGAAGCGGCGATCATCGCCCGCACCAGCGTCAGTGCGAAATCGTGGCTGACTGCCTCGGGAGCCGAGGCGAAGCCGGAATCGGCCGGCGGCGGCAGGAGTTCCGGTTCGCCCTTGGCGACCGTTGCGCCGCCCGGCGTGTTGCCGGCCTGATAGTTCTTGTAGGCCTGGTAACCGAGGCCCGCGATCGCAGCGAGACCGCCGAGCACAGCTGCATTGCCGGCAAGCTGGCGACCCGACTTGGTGCCGAGCAGGACGGCAGCGATGGCGCCGGTCGCCAGCGGGTTGTCCTTGGCAAGTTGCGTCGCCTGGGTCGCGCGGTCGCGCACCGTGCCGCCGGCACCGGGCACCTGCGATCCCAGAAACTGATCCAGCAATTTCTTCGCGTCGAACATCGGGTTTCGCTCCTTGTCGGTACCGGGCGGATGAAGACGAACAAAACGGCGCGCCGCCCGCGACCGCGCCGTCGAATGGAGTGAGACATAGGAACGTTGCAGCGGAAATACAAACTCGCGCGGGAGACGAACGGCCAACAAAAAAGGCCGGGCTTTGGCCCGGCCTTTAAATGAATGCGGCCGTTTCTTGCTGCTCAGCCCTTGAGCGCGAAGGCTTCGGCCGCAAGCTTTGTGATGCCGGCCCAGTCTCCCTTGGCGACCAGTTCCTTCGGCGCGACCCAGGAGCCGCCGACGCAAACGACGTTCGGCAGCGTCAGATAGTCGCGCGCGTTGGACAGTGAGATCCCGCCGGTCGGGCAAAAGAGCGTGCCGGCAAGCGGCGAGGACAACGATTTGAGATAGGCTGCACCGCCGGCCTGTTCCGCCGGAAAGAACTTCATGACCTCGTAGCCTTCTTCACGCAGACCCATGACTTCGCTGGCCGTTGCAGCGCCCGGCAGCAGCGGCACTTCGTGGTCGTTGGCGACGTCGATCAGTTCCTGCGTCGTGCCGGGGCTGACGATGAACTTCGAGCCGGCCTCGATCGCCGCTTCGAATTGCGCGGCGTTGAGGATCGTGCCGGCACCGGCAACGGCACCTTCGACTTCGTTGGCAACTGCCCTGATCGCTTCGAGTGCTGCCGGCGTGCGCAGCGTGATCTCGATCGCCCTCAACCCACCGGCAACCAGAGCGCGCGCCAGCGGCACGGCGGTCGCGACGTCGTCGATCACGAGGACCGGAACGACCGGCTGCAATTTGAGGGTGGAAAGAAGCCTGTCGGTTTTCGCGCTCATGCCGATCGTCCTTTTTAAAACGATTGAATATGCCCTCCGCATACTCCGCCGGTCACCGGTTGTCGAGACCCAAGGGCGCAAGAGTGCGGCATTCTCATGTAAGTCGAAGATAAAACATTACCTACAACAAAGAGATGACTTGAGCCTTCACACGAAAGAGTTAGTTTGATGATCGCGAGCCTATCGAAATGGCGGATCATCCATGGCGAAGGAAATAGAACGCAAGTTTCTGGTCGCTTCCGACGGGTGGCGAGAGCATGCGGACAAGGGCATAGACCTCCGGCAAGCCTATGTCGTGACCATGGACGACCGCTCGCTGCGGGTGCGTGTCCATGGCAACAAGTGGGCGCGTCTTACCATCAAGATCGGCAAGTCGGCGCTCGTCAGAAACGAATATGAATACGACGTACCGCTGGATGATGCCCGCGAGATGCTGACACAGGCGGTCGGCATCGTCATCGAAAAACGGCGCTACCGCGTGCCGCACAAGGGCTTCGTCTGGGAAGTGGACGTCTACGAGGGCGCGCTCAAGGGCCTGGTTGTCGCCGAAGTGGAGATGAAGCGCGAGACGGATATGCCGGCACTGCCCAACTGGATCGGCCGCGAAGTCACCGGCGACCGCCGCTACTCCAATCAGTCGCTTGCCACAGAGGGGCTGATGGAACCCCAATCATGACCTACGCCTTCCGGCCCGGACGGCCGTTCACCGACGACTTTCGCGCCATCGCAGCCGAGCAAATCACGCAGGCGGTCATGACCCTCGAAGACCGCCCAGGCGGCCTGCACGAGGCCGTCCATGAGGCCCGCAAGAACTTCAAGCGTCTGCGCTCGCTCTATCGATTTGTCGCCGCCGACGCGCCGCAGTTCCAGAAGCACGAAAACGCCCGCATTCGCGACATGGCCCGCAATCTCTCGATCGTCCGCGATGCCGCCGCTCTCGTCGAAAACGCCCATTATCTCAGGGCAGCAGCGTGCAACGAAGAGGAAGAACGCGCCCTCACCCATGTCTGCGAACGGCTGACGACCCGTCGCGACCGCATCGCCGCCCGCGAGACCGATATCGAGGATCGCGTCGCCGGCACCATCGTCGCCTGCGAACAGGCCCTACAGGCACTGGCGCATGTGTCGTTCGACGATCGACGCAGCAGGACCGCGGCGCGGCTGACGAAAGGCTGGCGCCGGACACTCAAGCGCGCCGCACGCGCCAAGGAGGCTTGCAGCGCGAGCACGGACGCGGATCCCTTCCACGAATTGCGCAAGCGGGCACAGGATTACCGCATGCATCTGGGGCTGATGCGCGAGACCTGGCCGTCTGCCATGCAGGCCAAGCGCAACGAGGCCAAGATGCTGGTCGACACGCTCGGCCACCTCAACGATCTCGCCGTCATGATCCAGCTGGTCAACGAAGATCCGGCGCTGGCCGGCAACAGCCAGGACCAGGCCCATCTCATCGCCGCCGTCATTGCAAGGCAGGAAACCTTGCGCGACGAAGCGTTGGCGCTGGCAGCAACGGTCTTCCAGGAGGCGCCCGACGAAGAAAGCCGGACGATCCGGCTGCTCTGGCTCGACGCCGCCCGCTGACGAAGCCGGCCCAACCTATCGATCGCAAGCGCGACAGAGTGCCCCCTCTCGCCCGCGGCGATTGCGCTTGCGCCGCGAAAGCTGTATTTGCACCGGCCATGACCGACATTTCCTCGACCCCGCGCCCTGAGACCCATGGTGAGACGCATGGCCAGTTCCTGGTTGCCGCGCTCTATCATTTCGCAAGCTTCCCGCGCTTCGCCGATTTCCGCGAACCGCTGCAGGCCGTCTGCGACGAAAACGGCGTCAAGGGCACATTGCTGCTCGCCCATGAGGGCATCAACGGCACGATCGCCGGCACCGACGCCGGCATCGCCGTGGTGCTGGCCCTCCTGCGGGCGCAGCCGGAACTCGCGGCCTTGGAGCACAAGGAAAGCCGCGCATCCTCCATGCCTTTCCTGCGCATGAAGGTGCGACTGAAGAAGGAAATCGTCACCATGGGCGTCGAGAACATCGACCCCAACAAGATCGTCGGCACCTATGTCGATGCGAAGGATTGGAACGCGCTGATCTCCGATCCCGAGACGATCGTCATCGATACGCGCAACGACTACGAGACCGCGATCGGCATCTTCAAGGGTGCGGTGGATCCGCAGACCAAGACCTTCCGCGAGTTTCCGGACTGGGTGCGCAACCACACCGGCCTGCACAACAAGCCGAAGATCGCCATGTACTGCACCGGCGGCATCCGCTGCGAGAAGGCGACCGCCTTCATGAAGGAGCAGGGCTTCGACGAGGTCTATCACCTCAAGGGCGGCATCCTGAAATATCTCGAGGAAGTGCCGCAGGAAGAAAGCCTGTGGGAGGGCGCCTGCTTCGTCTTCGACGAGCGCGTCTCGGTCACCCATGGCCTCGAGGAAGGCGAACACACGCTCTGCCACGCCTGCCGCCAGCCGCTGACCCCGGCCGACCTCCTGTCGCCGCACCACGAGGACGGCGTCTCCTGCATCCATTGCCACGAGATCCGCACGGACGAGGACCGGGAACGCTACCGCCAGCGCCAGCGCCAGATCCTGCTTGCCAAGAAGCGCGGCGAGCGCCACCTCGGAAGCTGACTTTTTTCGCCGAGAAAGCCCCTCATCGGCGCGGTGACTGAGCTACCCTCTTGCTGTGAGGGAAGCGCCCCTCATCCGCCTGCCGGCACGGCGCCGCCCCAGCCGGTGACCAAGCTCCAGTTCGCGGGATGCCTCATCAGACGGGCTCGAAGACCCGCTCGCGACGGCCGTTCGAAGGCACGTCCCCTCGCCCCGCTTGCAGGGAGAGGGCTAGGGTGAGGGTCGGTTTCACTCGCGAACGCAGTCAGCCCGGCAACGCCTCGCATTCCTCAAGTGCCAATGCACTGCGGTCCCATTCATGGCGGCTGCGGGTGAAGATCGCGTCGGTCGGGCGAAACACCGAGGGATCGTCGAGCGTTCCGGCATAGACCGACAGGCGCGGATCCTCTGGCGGACCGGAGCCGTAGACCTGGCTGCCGCAGGTTTCGCAGAAATAGCGAACGGATGGATTGCCGTTTTCGGCGCGCGTCTCATAACCGCGGCCCGCACCTGACATCGTCACATCGGCGCGATCGAAGATCATGTAGCAGCAATGGCCGGTTCCGGTCGTGCGCTGGCAGTCGCGGCAATGGCAGAAGCCGGAATAGAGAGGTTGAGACTTCAGCTCATACCGGATCGCACCGCAGAGACACCCGCCCTTCATAGCACTCATGTTCCATCCTCCTCGAAGTGGCAGGAGGATAGCCAAGCGGGTCTTGCGGTCAAAGAAAAACCGCGCGCCGGGGTGCGGCGCACGGTCGATGGTTTGCTTAGGCGGAGATGCTTACCAGCTCGGGATCAGCGCGCCCTTGAAGGTGTCGTTGATGAAGGCTCGCACCTTTTCGTCGTGGTAGGATTCGACCAGCGTCTTCACCCACGGTGCATCCTTGTCGGCCTTGCGGACGGCAATGACGTTGGCGTAGGGCGACTTCTCGCTTTCGATCGCGATTGCATCCTTCTTCGGATGCAGGCCGGCTTCCATCGCGTAGTTGGTGTTGATGACAGCCGCATCGACGTCCTGGAGCGAGCGCGGCAGCTGCGCCGCATCGAGTTCGGCGAAGGTGATGTTCTTCGGGTTTTCGGTGATGTCGGCCGGCGTCACCTTGAGGCCGACCTCTTCCTTGACCTTGATCAGGCCCTTCGACGCGAGAACGAGCAGCGCGCGGCCGCCGTTGGTCGGGTCGTTCGGGATGGCGATCGTCGCGCCGTCCTGGAGTTCGTCGAGGCTCTTCACCTTTTGCGAATAGACGCCCATCGGCGTGGTGATGGTGGTGCCGACGCTGACGATGTCGAAGCCACGATCAGCGATCTGGTTGTCGAGATAGGGCTGGTGCTGGAACGAGTTGGCGTTGAGGTCGCCATCGGCCAGAGCCTGGTTCGGAACAACGTAGTCGGAGAACTCGAGGATCTCGATGTCGAGACCCTTGGGTGCCGCGATTTCCTTCACCTTCTCCATGATCTGGGCATGTTCGCCCGGCGTTACGCCGACCTTGATGGTCTCGGCGAGCGCCGTGCCGGCGGAAAGAGCGGCAATCGCCGCTGCGATGATGAGCTTCTTCATGGATGTCTCCTTGGTTCACGTTCAGTCTTGGGAGGAATTCAGGTCTTGCGGTTCTTCTTGTCGAAGCGCCGCGCCAGCCCGTCGCCGGCGCTCTGGACGAGCTGCACCAGCACGATCAGCACGATGACGACGACGAGCATCACGTCGGGCATGAAGCGCTGGTAGCCGTAGCGGATGCCGAGGTCGCCGAGCCCGCCGCCACCGACGGCGCCGACCATGGCCGAATAGCCGATGAGGCTGACGGCAGTCATGGTGAGCGCCAGGGTCAGCGCCGGTCGCGCCTCGGCGAGCAGCACCTTGAAGACGATCTGCATCGGGGTCGCGCCCATGGCGCGCGCCGCCTCGATCAGGCCCTTGTCGATCTCGCGGATCGCCGCCTCGACCAGACGCGCGACGAAGGGGATGGTGGCGATCGTCAGCGGCACGATAGCAGCCTTCGTGCCGATCGAGGTGCCGGTCAGAAGCCGGGTGAAAGGAATGATGGCGACAACGAGGATGATGAACGGCGTCGAGCGCGTGGCGTTGACGATCAGCCCGACGATGCGGTTGAGCGTCGGCGCCGGAAAGAGCTCACCCTTGCCGCTGGTGGCGAGGAAGATACCGATCGGCCCACCGATCAACGAGCCGATCAGGCCGGCGATGGCGACCATGTAGATCGTGTCGACGGTGGCGCCGCCGATGCGCAGGAGAATATCAGGCGACATAACCGAGCACCTCCGTGACCAGACCGTTTTCGGTAAAGAAGCGTTCGGCGCGGCCGGACGTCTCGGCATCCGCGCCATAGGCGACGACCAGCGAGCCATAGGGCGCGCCGCCGATCTCGTCGATCGTGCCGGCTATGATGTTGACCTCGGCGCCGACCGATTTGATCAGTTGGGAGATCAGCGGCTTTTCGGCCGCAGCCCCGAAGAAGGTGAGCCGCACGACGGCGCGATCGCCGGCCGCCGGTGCAGGCTTCAGCGCGCGGGCGACCGCGTCTGGAAGCTTCGAGCCCGGCAGGCCCGAAAGCAGCGCCCGCGTCGTCTCGTGCTTCGGATGGGTGAAGACGTCGAAGGTGTGGCCACGCTCGACGATGCGGCCATGATCGATCACGGCCACATCGGATGTCACCGCCTTCACCACTTCCATCTCGTGAGTGATGAGCAGCACCGTCAGGCCGAGATCGGCATTGATGCGCTTCAACAACTCCAGGATCGACTGGGTCGTTTCCGGATCGAGGGCCGAGGTCGCCTCGTCGGAAAGCAGGAGCTTCGGCTCGGTCGCAAGCGCCCGGGCAATGCCAATGCGTTGCTTCTGGCCGCCCGAAAGCTCAGCCGGATAGCGCCCGTGCTTGTCGGCAAGGCCGACGAGATCGAGCAGCGGCAGCACGCGCTGTTCGATCGCGCGCTTGTCCATGCCCGCGATTTCAAGCGGCAGCGCGACGTTTCCGAACACGGTGCGCGAGGACAGCAGGTTGAAGTGCTGGAAGATCATGCCGACGGATCGGCGCAGGCTGCGCAGCGCCGCCTCGTCGAGCCCGCCGACATCGACGCCGTCCACCAGCACCTTGCCGCCCGTCGGCTTTTCGAGCCCGTTGACCAGCCGGATCAGCGTGGACTTGCCGGCGCCGGACCGGCCGATGATGCCGGTGATCGAGCCTCGATCAACAGTCAGCGAAACGGTATCGAGCGCGGTAAAGGCGCCGCTGGTGCCGGAGGCGGGAAAATGTTTGGAAACGCCGTCGAAAACGACGGCCGCGTCAGCCGATGGCGTGGCTTTCAGGGCTGAAACGCTCATCGTTCGGGTGCCCCCGAAAGAGGCGCAGTCGAAATGTGCGGATACATTAGGTGCTCTCGGGTGTTCAAATCTCGTGATCCCGGGGAAGCCGGGATGGAAAGCGTGTCCGGTCAGGCCGACATTCGACAACGCATTCGGAACAGGGAGCACTTCTCTAGCATCAAGCAACCAGTCAGTTCAACTTTTGCGCCGCATGGCCCGCATGCGACATAATCTACGGCTCTTATGGAGAACTATGGGTGGATTTCACAGGCATGATTTTCCGCAATAGGCAGAGGATTGGCAAAACCATGCTCTTTTGCTGTCCAGCGTGCCGAGATCCGGCAGATCGTCAGTTTGGATATCCTTGTTCGAACCGACTGCACCGGACCGAATTTCATGCTAACGGGCAGCAACAGGGTTACGAGGTAGGAAATGCGCATCGTCTTGACCGGGAGTTCCGGCCGTATCGGCCGGGCCATCTATAACGCACTCGCCGCTGCCGACCACGATGTCATCGGCATCGACCGCGCGCCCTTCGGCACGACGGCCATCGTCGACGATCTCGTCGATGGCGAGTTGCTGGAGCGTGTCATGGAGGGAGCAGATGCGGTGATCCATACCGCTGCCTTGCATGCGCCGCATGTGGATGCGGTTGCCGACCAGGAATTCGAGCGCGTCAACGTGATGGGCACGCATCTGGTGATCGCCGCAGCGCAGGCCGCCGGCGTCGGCCGCATCGTCTTCACCAGCACGACGGCGCTCTACGGCCATGCGGTCACCGAAGGCGGCTGCGCCTGGATCACCGAAGAAACGCCGCCGAAGCCGCATACCATCTACCATCACACCAAGCTTGCGGCCGAAGCACTGCTCGAAAACGCCGCCGATCGTGCTTTGCATGTGCGTGTGCTGCGCATGTCGCGCTCTTTCCCAGAGGCCGCCGATCGCGTCGCGGGCTACCGCCTGCACCGCGGCATCGATGTGCGTGACGTTGCCGCCGCCCATGCGGCCGCGCTCGATAATGGCGGCCCGGCCTTTCAGCGCTACATCATCTCGGGCGAGACGCCCTTCCTTCCGACCGATTGCCGCCGTCTGGCGGAGGACGCGGCGGGGCTCTTGCGTGAACGCGCGCCAAAACTGTCGCAGGCCTTCGCCGATCGCGACTGGCCGCTGCCCGCAACCATCGACCGGGTGTACGACCCGAGCGCTGCGATCGAAAAACTCGACTGGAAGCCGCGTTACGGTTTCAAGGAAGTGCTGGCCCAGCTCGACCGGCAGAGCCTCGAGGTCCTGCCGGTTCGTCGGTGAGATAGCACAGCGCCGAGGGCAACACCGGGCGGGCTGAGCCCGCCCACCAGATCGTCAGACGTGGTTGCCCTTGGGAAACTCTTCGGCCAGCGCCTGGAACCAGTGGCCGCTCTTCTTGATGGTGCGCACCTGGGTGTCGTAGTCGACATGCACGATGCCGAAGCGCATCTTGTAACCTTCGGCCCATTCGAAATTGTCCATCAGGCTCCAGGCGAAATAGCCGCGCATCGGATATCCCTCGGCGACTAGATCCGCGGTCACCGACAGGTGGTCGGCGATGTAGTCGAGCCGCGGCTGGTCATCGACGATGCCGTTCTCGACGCCCATGTTGTAGCAGGCGCCGTTCTCGGTGATGTAGCAATCGGGCAGCTCATAGGTCGCGTTCAGCGTCTTGACGAGGCTGCGGAGCGCTGGGGCATAGACTTCCCAGCCGATATCCGTCTTCACCTCGCTCACCGGCTTCGCATTGACGGTCGCCGGGTATTCTGCCCCCTTGGCCGGATCGTTGCTGACCCGCACCGGCGTGTAGTAGTTGAGCCCCCACCAGTCGAGCGGGCGGGAGATCGTCTCCATATCACCGTCTTCGATCGCCGGCATGCGGTGCCCGAGCGCGCTCATGAAGCTGTCGGGGTACTCCCCCTTGAAGATCGGGCCGAAGAAGACGCCATTGTGGAAGTCGAAGGCACGATCGGCGGCTGCCTTGTCGGCCTTGCTGTCGCTGCCCGGATAGACCGAATGGGCATTGATGACGATGCCAGCGGGCAGGTTGGCCCGCTCGGAGCGGATGGCGTCGACGCCGAGGCCATGCGCCAGATTGGTAAAGTGCAGCGCGTGCAGGGCTGCGTCCATGTTGCGCTCGCCCGGCGCATGGATGCCGTAGAGATGGCTGAGCCAAACCGAGCACCAGGGCTCGTTGAAGGTCGCGACTGCATCGAGCCGGTCGCCGAGTCGGGCGATCACGGTCTTGGCGTAGCGCTGGAAGGCATAGGCCGTCGTGCGCGCCGTCCAGCCGCCGTCGCCCATCAGCGCCAGCGGCAGGTCCCAGTGATAGAGCGTCGCGAAGGCCTTGATGTTGCGCGCCTTCAGCCCGTCGACGAGGCGGTCGTAGAAGTCGAGACCCTTTTCGTTGATCGGACCGGTCCCTTCCGGAATGATCCGCGGCCAGGCAATGGAGAACCGATAGGCATCGACCCCGAGGCTCTTGATCAGGTCCAGATCGTCTTCCAGCCTGTTGTAGTGGTCGCAGGCGATATCGCCGTTGTGCCGGCCGAAGACACGCCCCGGCATGTTGGAAAAGGCGTCCCAGATCGACGGCTTGCGACCATCGGCCTTGGTGGCGCCTTCGATCTGGAAGGAGGCGGTTGCCACCCCGAATACGAAATCGCCCGGAAAGCGCTCAGCCAGGATCTTGGGATCGGTCATCTCTTGGTCTCGTCTCGTTCCGGCCCCACCGGCAGCGGGGCCTTTTCGTTTTCAGTCTTGTCATCGGCCGACCTAGAACCATGCCGGCAAATGTCAACTCGCGAAAAAGGGCGGGAAAGCCCCGCCCTTCCGCCGGTATCGGCCTGTGGCTATACCTTTACCCATGCCCCATTTCGTTTGGATGACTGGACGCAGGCATCGACGAAGACCATGCCCTTCATGCCATCATCGATGGTCGGATAGGTGACGGCCGGATCGATCTTTTCGCCCTTGCGCTTGGCGAAGATGGCGCGGGCCGCTTCCGTGTAGATGTTGGCGAAGCCTTCGAGGTAACCTTCCGGATGGCCGGACGGAATGCGGCTGACGCGGTTTGCAGCAGCCCCGGCACCCGCACCAGCCCGGGTCAGCAACCGTTTCGGTTCGCCGAACGGCGTGTACCAGAGATAGTTCGGATCCTTCTGCGTCCACTCGAGCCCGCCCTTGGTGCCGTAAACGCGCACCATCAGGCCGTTTTCGTGACCCGGCGCCACCTGGCTGCACCAGAGCAGGCCCTTGGCGCGCTCGCCGTCCTTCGCCTTGAAGCGCATCATCACATGGGCATTGTCATCGAGCTGGCGACCGCCAACGAAGCTGTCGAGATCGGCAGCGAGTTCTTCGAGTTCGAGACCGGAGACGAAGGCGCCGAGGTTGTAGGCGTGCGTGCCGATATCGCCGGTCGAACCGCCGGCACCCGAGCGCGCCGGATCGGTGCGCCAAGCCGCCTGCTTCTGGCCTGATTGTTCGATGTTTTCGGTCAGCCAGTCCTGCGGATACTCCATCTGCACCAGCCGCACCGCACCGATCTCGCCATTGGCAACCATCTCGCGCGCCTGCCGCACCATCGGATAGCCGGTGTAGTTGTGCGTCAGCACGAACAGCGCATCGCTCTCGTCCGCCGCCTTCTTCAGCTTCTTGGCATCGCCAAGCGTCGAGGTCAGCGGCTTGTCGCAGATTACATGGATGCCGCGCTTCAGGAATTCCTTGGCCGCGGCGTAGTGCACGTGGTTCGGCGTGACGATCGCTACCGCCTCGATGCCGTCCTTCAGCTTCGCCTCGCGGATCGCCATCTGCTTGAAGTCGGAATAGACCCGCGACGGGTCGAGCCCGAGCTCGCGGCCGGAGTTTTCCGCCTTCTCCGGCGTCGACGACAGCGCGCCGGCCACCAACTCATAGTGATCGTCGAGCCGGGCTGCGATGCGGTGCACCGCGCCGATGAAGGCGCCGGAGCCGCCGCCCACCATACCAAGCCGGATGCGGCGCTCGCGCTTCTCGCTCGTTCCTTCGATTGCCATCGTCTTCTCCCCTGTTTCCGTTCCGTGTCGTGTTGTTGTCGCGGCTTTCGCCCCGCACCGTGAGCGTCTACCCCTCATCCGCCTGCCGGCACCTTCTCCCCGCTTGGCGGGGAGAAGGGAGATGCCGCACCCGCTCGCCACACAGACCTTGGCAACATCAACGTAGGAGCAACGGGCCAGCGGTCGTGCAAGTCCCCTCTCCCTGCGTGCGGAGAGAGGGTTAGTCCTCGGGTGAAACCCGAGGAGAGGGGCCATTTTTCAAATCCCCAACATCCGCCGGTTGGCGGCATCGTCCGTGCCTGCACCGGCGAAATCGTCGAAGGCCTTCTCGGTCACGCGGATGATGTGGTGCTTGACGAAGTCGGCCCCCTCGCGCGCGCCGTCTTCGGGATGTTTCAGCGCGCATTCCCATTCGACCACCGCCCAGCCGGCGAAATCATTGGCGGCCATCTTCGAAAACACCGCGCCGAAATCGACCTGGCCGTCACCGAGCGAACGGAAACGGCCGGCGCGGTTGACCCAGCCCTGATAGCCACCATAGACGCCCTGGCGTCCGGTCGGGTTGAACTCCGCATCCTTGACGTGGAACATGCGGATGCGTTCCTTGTAGATGTCGATGTTGTCGAGATAGTCGAGGCACTGCAGCACGTAGTGCGAGGGATCGTAGAGCATGCAGGCGCGGGCATGGTTACCGGTGCGCTCCAGGAACATCTCGTAGGTGATGCCGTCGTGCAGGTCCTCGCCCGGATGGATCTCGTAGCAGATGTCGACGCCGTTTTCCTCGGCATGGTCGAGGATCGGCTTCCAGCGCTTTGCCAGCTCATCGAAGGCGGCCTCGACGAGACCGGCCGGGCGCTGCGGCCAGGGATAGACAAAAGGCCAGGCAAGCGCGCCGGAGAAGCTCGCCATCGCATTCAGGCCGAGGTTCTTCGAGGCGGTCAGCGCCAGCTTCACCTGTTCCACCGCCCAGGCCTGGCGCGCTTTCGGGTTGCCGCGCACTTCCGGTGCTGCAAAGCCGTCGAAGGCCTCGTCATAGGCCGGGTGCACGGCGACCAGCTGGCCCTGCAGATGGGTCGAAAGCTCGGTCACCTCGACGCCGTTGTCGCGCGCCGTGCCGAGAAACTCGTCGCAATAGGTCTTCGAGGTCGCGGCTTTCTTAAGATCGATCAGCCGTGCGTCCCAGCTCGGCACCTGCACGCCCTTGTAGCCGCAATCGGCCGCCCATTTGGTGATCGCGTCCCAGGAATTGAACGGTGCCGCATCGCCGGCAAATTGCGCAAGAAAGAGCCCTGGCCCCTTGATGGTTTTCATCCCGATTTTCCTCCCAATGGAACGACTATCGACCCATGCGACCAGTCAGCAAAGAATGCGCTAAGCGCCCTATTCCCGCGACAGCCGATGGACCTGAAACGTTGCAGGCGCCGAAGCTAACAGATTTTCAGCACGGAGCAACAGGCGGCGGCGTAGTTTAACCGAAGAATTGTAATCGATTTCATTTTCAGTCGTGGGTTCGCACGAGTGGTGGATTTCTGCGCAGGAATGCGAACCCGCGAGTTGCGACGAAAGAACAAAGGCGGCCGGGGACTTCCCGGCCGCCTTCCGATCACACGGTTTATACGTAGCGGTTGACGACGTTTTCGAGCAGCTCCTGCTTGCC
Organism: Ensifer adhaerens; assembly: GCF_020035535.1. NCBI lineage: Bacteria > Pseudomonadati > Pseudomonadota > Alphaproteobacteria > Hyphomicrobiales > Rhizobiaceae > Ensifer > Ensifer adhaerens. The sequence continues at coordinate 3,323,308 of NZ_CP083349.1, forward strand.
CGATTTCGGCTGCGGGTTGAGGTCCGATTTCAGCACCCAGGCTTCGATCTCTTCGAGCGAGAAACCGCCGTCGAGCATCTTCTTGGCTTCCGGCACCTGCCAGCCGGCATAGCGGCTTTCGAGCGGTGCGGAGAGTGCCTTGTCCTCGATCATCTTCGCCGCTGCCTTGAGGCCGCGGGCGCAGCAATCCATGCCACCGATATGGCCGATCAGCAGGTCTTCCGGGTCGATCGACTGACGGCGCAGCTTGGCGTCGAAATTGGTGCCGCCGGTCGTAAAGCCGCCGCCTGCGAGAACCTGGTAATAGGCCAGCGCCATTTCCGGCACGTTGTTGGGGAACTGGTCGGTATCCCAACCGGACTGATAGTCGTTGCGGTTCATGTCGATCGAACCGAAAATGCCGAGCGCGTTGGCAAGCGCCAACTCGTGCTCGAAGGAATGGCCGGCGAGGATCGCGTGGCCCTGCTCGATATTGACCTTGACCTCATTCTCGAGGCCGTAGTTCTTGAGGAAGCCGTAGACCGTTGCGACATCGTAGTCGTACTGGTGCTTGGTCGGCTCCTGCGGCTTCGGCTCGATCAGGACCGCGCCCTTGAAGCCGATCTTGTGCTTGTATTCGACGACGAGGTTGACGAAGCGGCCGAGCTGGTCGAGCTCGCGCTTCATGTCGGTGTTGAGCAGCGTTTCATAGCCTTCACGACCGCCCCAGAGCACATAGTTCTGGCCGCCGAGGCGCTTCGTGGCGTCGAGGCAGGTCTTCACCGTTGCGGCCGCGAAAGCGAAGACATCCGGATCCGGATTGGTCGCCGCACCCGACATGTAGCGCCGGTTGGAGAAGAGGTTCGCCGTGCCCCAGAGCAGGTTGACGCCGGTCTCGGCCTGCTTCTTTTCGAAGTGATCGACGATTTCGTTCAGGTTCTTCGTGTTCTCGACGAAGCTTTTGCCTTCCGGGCGCACGTCGGCATCGTGGAAGCAGTAGAAGGGCACGCCGAGCAGATCGAAGAATTCGAAGGCGACATCGGCCTTCAGCTTCGCCGCGTCCATGCTGTCCTTAAACCAGGGACGTTCGAAGGTCTGGCCGCCGAAGGGGTCGCCGCCCGGCCAGACGAACGTGTGCCAATAGGCGACCGCGAAGCGCAGGTGGTCTTCCATGCGCTTGCCGAGCACGACCTCGTCCTTGTTGTAGTGGCGGAAGGCAAGCGGATTGCTGCTCTCCGGTCCCTCATATTTGATCTTGGCGATATCGCCGAAAAATCCTGTGCTCACGGGTTTGGCTCCTCTGAAAGATGGGATGGATATGGATGGTTTCGGCCGACATGGCCCATGCGATAGGCGCGGCCATTACCTGGAAGGTAATTGGTTTCATTCCCTCGTCCGGCGATACCGGAAGCATCGAAACGCCAAACGGAAGGAACACTTCGATGCACGACTTCAACGCCATCGCCGACGCCTACATGACCGCCTGGAACGCCACCGACGCTGCTGAGCGCGCCGCCCTGATCGAGAAGGCCTTCACCGCCGACGTCGCCTACCGTGACCCGATCATGCAGGGCGACAGTCATGCCGGCATCGATGCGCTCATTGCCGGTGTGCAGGGACAATTTCCCGGCTTCCGCTTCACGCTGAAGGGTGCGGCGGACGGCTATGCCGACACGATCCGCTTTTCCTGGGCGCTCGGTCCGGAGGGCGTTCCCTCGGTTATCGAAGGCACCGATGTCTGCGAGATCGAGAAGGGCCGTCTGAAGACGGTCACCGGCTTTCTCGACAAGGTTCCGGCCCGCTGAACGCACAGCACCCGAATGAGGCTTTGGGCGCCGTATCATCACGACGCGGCGCCCTTGATCGCCGGATAGAGACGGCGATAGCGCTGATAGCTCTCCTCATAGGCCGAAACCAGCGACGCTTCCGGCGCGATCGTCTCGGCCGTGCGTGGGGCGTAGCAGGTGGCAACGGGATCGGCGCCGGTTGCCGCGATCAGCCCCAGGCGGGCCGCCCCGAAGGCAGCACCGAAATCGCCATCGGCGGGCAGATCTACGGGAAGGTTGAGCGCCGTCGCGATCGATTTCAGCCAATAGCGCGAGCGCGAACCGCCGCCGATCGCGGTCACCCGCGAGAGCGTCGTACCGGCGGCGCGAAGCGCTTCCAGGCTGTCGCGGATGGCGAAGGACACGCCTTCCATCACCGCCTGGGTCAGAACCACACGGCTGCTTTCATGACCGAGCCCGACAAAGGCGCCACGGATCGCCGCGTCATTGTGCGGCGTGCGCTCGCCCGAGAGATAGGGCAGGAAGGTGACGCCCGAGGGTGCCTTGATGGTGTCGCCGAGTTCGGCGCTCAACTCCGCGGCGCTGCGGCCGGCGATGCCCGAATACCAGTTCAGCGCATCGGTCGCCGACAGGATCACGCCCATCTGGTGCCAGGTATTCGGCAGCGCGTGGCAGAAGGCATGAACGGCACTTTCCGGGTTGGGCAAATAGCTCACATTCGCTGCGAAGAGCACGCCCGAAGTGCCAAGCGAGACGAAGGCATGCCCCTCGCCGACCGTGCCCATGCCGCAGGCAGAGGCCGCATTGTCGCCGGCACCGCCAGCAACCACGACGTCACCGGAAATGCCCCAGCGCGCGCCCAATTCCGAACGCAGCTTCCCGGCCGCATCGGTTCCCTCGACCACGCTCGGCATCTGCTTTTCGTCCATGTCGGTGGCGGCAAGCAGGCTTTCCGACCAGCGCCTCCTTCCGGTGTCGAGCCAGGCAGTGCCGGCGCTGTCGGACATTTCCGACAGGTGCTCGCCGGTCAGCCACAGACGCAGATAGTCCTTCGGCAACAGCACCCAGCGCACCTTCGCAAAAATCTCGGGCTCGTTGGCCCGCACCCAGGCAAGCTTCGGCGCCGTGAAGCCTGGGAACACGATATTGCCGGTGATCGCGCGAAACTGCGGGTCCGCATCGAGGGCCGCCGCCTCGCGGAAACTCCGGGTGTCGTTCCAGAGAATGCAGGGCCGAAGCACCCGGTCTTCGGCGTCGAGCAGCGTCGCGCCGTGCATCTGGCCCGAGAGCCCGATGCCTCTGACGGCCGCAAGTTCCTTGGGATGCGCCGCCTTCAGCCTGGCAATCGCCTCTTCGGTGGCGCGCACCCAATCGGCCGGGTCCTGTTCCGACCAGCCGGGATGCGGCCGCGAAACGTCGAGCGCGCCGGAGGCCGAACCGATGATGCGCTGGTCGCCATCGATCAGCATTGCCTTGACGCCCGAGGTGCCGAGATCCAGTCCGAGATACATGCTTGCCTCCAATGAGCAATTCCAGCCGGCTTCCCGTCTGGAACCGCACAGCTTCAAATCGTTACGCCGGATCGACCGGCAGGTTGTCTTTCAGGAAAATCTCGATGCGGATGCGCTCCTGCGCCCCGATCACGGCGAGGCCATCGGCACGGGCCTTCAGCACGCGGATGGCGCTGCGAACCTCATGGCCGGCATCCTGGTTCAGGAGCGCGTCCAGGGTGCCGGACGAGAGTGCCGCGCGGCTATGCGGCGTCAGCTCATGCGCGATGGCGCAGACATCGGCCTGACGCCCGGCCTTTTCGAGCGCCGTGATCAGGCCGCGATTGCCGGCGCCGAGGCTGTAGATGCCGGCGAGATCCGCATGATCGGCAATGAGACCAGACACGAGCTGCTCGACCTCGGCGGGGTCGTCATGGCCTTCGACGACGGGAAGAAGCCGGCGGCCCGGGGCGCTTTCGGCCATCGCCGCGCTGAAGCCCTCAAGACGATCGCTGTGATCGCGCACCAGCATCGAGCCGGCGACGATCGCGACCGGCCCTTCGCGACCACTGAGAAAACGCCCCATCAGGGTGCCGGCGGTGCGGCCGGCGGCAACGTTGTCGACGCCGGCAAAGTGATCGCGCGACGATCCCGGCAGATCGGAAACCAGCGTCACCACGGCAATGCCATCTTCACGCAGCCGATCGACCGCCGCAACGACCTCCGGCGCATCGATCGCAACCACGGCGACCCCTGCGGGAGCGAGTGCCCGTGCCTTTTCCAGTGCAGCAGCAAGGGCCGCTTTGTCGAAGGCCGGCACAGTGAGCACAGTAATGGCGGTGCGCTCGACCGCAGAGCGCAGCTTTGCCGCCTCCACCTCGGCCACGAGGCCGCGCATGAAGGTGTTGTCGCCCTCGGGCAGGATGAAGATCAGCGGGTAGGTGCGGCTCTTGGCGAGATTGGCGGCAGCGACGTCGCGCACATAGCCGAGCGTCGTGATCGCGCGCTCGACCTTCTCGCGGGTGACGCCGCGCACGCCCGGGCGATTGTTCAAAACCCGGTCGACGGTCGCGAGGCTGACCCCCGCTTCGGCAGCGATATCGTGAACGGTCGGGCGCATGTTTTCCTCCGGGCTTTGCCTTTAGAGGATTTTTTGATGTACGTAAATCAAGAATCTGCAGAACGCGAAAAACAGAGCCCCGCACCGCCACCTGCAGACGGCGAAAAACGAGATTTAAGACATTGATTAATTTTAATTTTCAGACTTAACCGAGGCGTTTGCTGAAGGCCGCGGTGAAGGTGACCTCTCCATGAACCTGGCCGGCCTCGGCCAGCACGACGTCCATGAAGCCATCGGTGACACGCACGATGGCAAAGCCGCCCATATAGGCCGCTTTCGGCTTGATGAGGTCGAGCCCGTTCTGCCGGTAGATCATCGCCGTTTCGTGCTGATGTCCGTGGAACAGGCCGATAACGTTGCTGCCTTTGACGGTGTCGAGCAGCGCCTGACGCTGAGCGATGCTCCACCAGTGCGCGCTGCCGTCGCCGTTGTCGTCGAAGGTCTTCAACTTCGTATCCCAGACCTCGGTCGAGAAGGCATCCCAGCCATAGTGCTGGAACAGGATCACCGGCCGGCCGTCGCCGGCATAGGTCGCAAGATCCTGCTTCAGCCACGGCAGCGCGTTCACGGCTCCCTTGGACTCGTCGCCGCCGAAGCGCTGCAATTGCACGAGATGCAGTCCGCCCCAGTCCCAGGAATAGCAATCCGAGAGCGGGTCGTAGTTGGTCACCGGCACCGGCGGCTTGTAGAACACCGTCTGGCGATGATTGAGTTCGACATAGTCGCGCAGTTCGCGGCGATACCAGTCGACATGCGGCGGCGGCCCATCCTGGTCGAGGTCGTGATTGCCGAGCCCGACAAAGACGGGCATGTGAACACGGTCGCTCCCCGCCCCTTCCTGATAACGACTGGAGAACTGCTGCAGCTGCCGGCCCTCGCGCGGCTGGCGCACCTGACCGCCGCCGTCGTCGGTAAGGTCGCCGCCAAGCACCAGGCCGAGCGGCTTGCCGATCTGCCGTCCGGCGCTCGCAAGACCGCTCGGCTTGTCCGCGACCGTTTCCGGCCAACGCATGGCATGCACCGCGTTGAGCACCGCCACGTGGCGCAGCAGGTTGGCGTCGGTCTTGCCCTCCGCCGCGCAGTTCGGCGCAAGCCCTTCGATCGAGACGAGGCAGGCGTGGACGTCGTTTGAGAACAGGAACGTCGCATCGATGGCCGGAGCGGCTGCGCGGCTGCGGGAGGCCGCAAGCCCTAGCCCCAGTCCGGCAAGACCCGTCATGAAATTCCGCCGTGAGATAGCCGCCGAAACCAGTCCCTTCATGCCGCAGCCCTCGATAGTCGTGGGCGGAACTGTGCCGCAACGCTCGCCTCGCGTAAACCGTGCACGCTGTCTCGGAACGGAAATGAAGAAGGCGGGCACACGCCCGCCTGGCTTTCTCTTTGGGAGAGGAGGACGGGCCGGCTCGCCCCATCCTCCATATTGTTTTAGTGGCCGCCGCCGCTCGGACCGACGCCCTTGGGCTTGCTGATCATCATCACGCCGAGGATCAGCGACAGGAACAGCACCGTCAGCAGCACGAAGATATCGCTGAAGGACAGGATGATCGCCTGCCTCTGCGCCAGGGCGGCAAGCTGCTTGATGGCGATCGTCGTGCCGTCCAGACCATGGGCGTTGAAGTTCGCGGCCATGTTGTTGAACCGCTCCATCGCTTCCGGATTGCCCCACTGCACGTGCTCGGCAAGACGCGCATAGTGGAAGTCCTGGCGTTGGGTCAGGATCGTGTTGATGATCGCGAGCCCTACCGCACCGCCAAGGTTTCGGGTCAGGTTGAACAGACCAGAGGCGCCGCGCATGCGCGCCGGCGGCATCGTCCCGAGCGCAATGTTGTTGATCGGAACCATGCAGAGCATCAACCCGACGCCACGCAGGATCTGCGGGATAAACAGCTCGTAGAAGTCCCAGTCGGCCGTCAGGTGCCCCATGATCCAGGTGCCGCCGGCGAAGCTGGTGAAGCCGATCGTCATCAGCACACGCGGATCGAGCTTGCCCGAGAGGAAGCCGGCAACCGGCGCCGTGAAGAACATGGCAAGACCCGAGACGAACATCGTCTCGCCGATCATCAGCGAATCGTAGCCGCGGATGCGCCCGAGATAGAGCGGATAGAGATAGGTAAGGCCGTAGAGACCGATGCCCATCACGAAGGAGAACATCGAACCGAAAGCGAAGTTCCGGTTGGAGAATGCCCTCAAGTCGACCACCGGGAATTCCACCTTGAAGGCCCGATAGAAGAAGATCACCGCAGCAATCACGGCCGCAATGGCACCCATGACGATATGATCGTCGTTGAACCAGTCGTTGGCGTTACCCTCTTCCAGCACATATTCGAGCGAGCCGAGGAAGATCGCCATCGAGGCCAGACCCCACCAGTCGAACTTCTTGAAGAGGCCGAGTTCCGGCTTGTCGAAATCGATGAAGGTCCAGGTGAGCGTCGCGACGATGATGCCGGGAATGACGTTGACGAGGAACAGCCAGTGCCAGGAGAAGGCATGGCTGAGATAGCCGCCAACCGTCGGGCCGATGGTCGGCGCAAGCGTGGCGATCAGTCCGATGATCGGCGAGACGATGTTGCGCTTCGACGGCGGGAAGATGGTGAAGGCAGCGGCAAACACCGACGGGATCATGCCGCCGCCGATGAAGCCCTGGATCGCGCGATAGACGATCATCTGGTCGATGTTCGTCGCGGTCGCGGCAAGCGCGCTCGCCGCGGTGAAGCCGGCGGCCGACACCGAAAACAGCACGCGCGTCGAGACGATGCGCGCCAGCGTACCCGACAGCGGGATCATGATGACTTCGGCAATGAGGTAGGAGGTCTGCACCCAGCCGATCTCGTCCGAACCGGCGGACAGGCCGGCCTGGATTTCGGCAAGCGAGGCCGAGACGATCTGGATGTCGAGGATGGCCATGAACATGCCGACGACCATGGCGAAGAAGGCGATCAGCCTCCTTGGATCCATATGTTCCTCGACCTTCGGTGCGGCGGCCGCCACCGAACCTGCTGTTGCCGTTGCGGCCATCTCAGCCACTCCTTGCATGGGCGCGCCTGGCGCCTGCGTTCTGGACATGCGCGTTTCGCCGCGCCGGCGTTGCGGACTGCCCCTCGCTTCATGGCGCCGGGGCCTCGACAAGACGGCGCGCCCAAGGGCGCGCCGGTATCTCGTCCGCTTACTTCGTTGCCGCGACCTTGGTCGCATCCGGCGCCGTGCGGGTGTCGACATCAACGACGACGCTCAAGCCCGCACGCAGGTGTCCTTCGGCCAGCACGTCGGCCGGCAAGGTGATGCGAACCGGCACGCGCTGGATCACCTTGGTGAAGTTGCCGGTGGCGTTTTCGGCCGGCAGCAACGAGAAGACCGAGCCCGAGGCCGGCGAGATCGAGGCGACAGTGCCTTCGATCGCGTGATCCTCATAGGCGTCGACATGGACCTTCACCTTGGAGCCCGGCACCAGATGGGCGATCTGGGTCTCCTTGAAGTTGGCGTCGATATAGAGCTGGTCGACCGGAACGAGTGCTGCGAGCCGCTGGCCGGCCGAGACGAGGTCGCCGACCTGGACGGCGACGTTGCCGACGATGCCGTCATAGGGCGCCTTCAGCACGGTGAAGCCGAGGTCGCGGTTGGCCTTGTCGCGCGCAAGCTCCAGCGAGCGGATCTCGCTTTCGGCTTCCGTGCGCTGGGCATCGAGAACGGTGATGCTGGCATTGGCAGCGGCGATATTGGCGTCGGCACCGGCAAGGTTTGCCCGCGCCTGGTCGAGCGCCACATCGGCGTTGTCAAGCGAAGCGACGGTGCCAACGGCCTTGGACTGGAGGTCGCTCGCGCGCTTCTGCGCGAGTTCGGCGCCGCGCACCGTCGCTTCGAGAGCTTTCTTCTGCGCTTGCGCCTGGGCAAGGCTCGCCTTGGCTCCGGCGATCTGCGCGTCGAAACGGCTGAGCGCCAGCTTCTGCGTGGCGATCTTCGCTTCGGCCTGCTCGGCGGCAATGCGGTAGTCGCCGTCGTCGAGGGTGACGAGCGGGTCGCCGGCCTTTACCTTCTGGTTGGCAACGACGTCGACCTTGGCGACATAGCCGGAAACCTTGGGCGAGATCGTCGCGATGTCCCCTTCGATATACGCGTCATCGGTCGAGACCATGAAGCGGCCGTTGGTCCACCAGTCGTAGCCGAACCAGGCGCTGGCAGCCAGAAGCGCCAGACCGAGTACGGGAAGGATGGGCTTGCGCGTCTTCTTCGGCGGCTGCACCGCTTCAGCGGGAGCCTGGACAGCGGCCTGCTCCGCAGCAGGCGCCTTTGCCTCAAGCGCGGTTTCCTGCTGCACTTCAAAATTCTCGTCGACGGGACGGACGCGAGCAGCGCTGGATGTGTTGGATGCGGACATTGGGCACCGGCCTGGTTAAAGATTGCTGAACGAACTGAACCGTTCGGTTCGATCGGAGCTTGACATAAGCCCTTTCTGGTCGCATATCAAGAGGAAATCGAACCACGCGGTTCGATGGATCAAATTTAATACGAGCAGGACGGAAACAAGCGACCATCATGAGTACGGCGAAGACCGGGAAACAGGACATCGTGCAGCCGGTGGCCGGCATGGAAGAAGATCTCTGTCCGGGTGGCGGTCGCCACGCCGCTGGCGAGGACCCGGCCAAGCGCGAACAGATCCTCGAAGGCGCGAGGCGTGCCTTTCTGAGCCAGGGCTTCGACGCCGCCAGCATGAACGACATCACGCGCGAAGCCGGGGTCTCCAAGGGCACGCTCTACGTCTATTTCGAAAACAAGGAAGACCTTTTCAAGGCGCTGATCATCAAGGGCAAGACCCGCGTGGTCCAGACCGCCAAGCACGCGCTCAACGATCACGACGACGTCGAGGAATCGCTCTACGATTTCGGCGTGACGCTGACGACGAGCATGACGGCCGAAGAGACGATCCGCTCCATGCGTATGGTGATCGGCGTGATCGATCGCATGCCGCACCTGGCCGAGCGCTTCTTCAGCGAGGCGCCGGAAAACGGCTACACCGTGCTCAAGTCCTATCTCGACCGCCAGGTCCCCACCGGCACGCTCGACATCGAAAACACCGAGATGGCCGCCCGCCAGTTCATCGAGATGGCGCAGGCCGGGCTCTTCAAGCACCGCCTGTTCGGCGGCATGTGCTCAGCACCGCCCAAGGAACAGATCGAAGCGACGGTGACCGCCGCCGTGCGCGTCTTCATGGCCGCCTACGGACCCAAGAAATAGGCCGGCTGCGGTCGAACCCTTCCGACCGTCCGGGCGTTACAATCCAGCAATTGCGATCAAGCGCGCCTTGCGGCAACACCCTATCAACAGGGCGTTGCCAAGGGAGTGATGATGAGTGCCATCGGAAGGGCGGTCTGGTTCATAGAGAGCCACTTCGCAAAGGACATATCGCTGGATGAAATCGCCGGGGCCGCGGGCCTTTCGCGCTTTCATCTGTCGCGCGTTTTCGGGTTGGTCACCGGCCGCTCGATCAGCGCCTATATTCGCGGTCGGCGGCTCAGCGACGCCGCGCAAACCCTCGCCGATGGCTCTCTCAGCATTCTTTCGGTAGCCCTCGAGGCGGGCTATGGCTCGCACGAGGCTTTCACCCGCGCCTTTCGCGACCAGTTCGGCGTAACGCCCGAGACGGTGCGCAAGCAAAGGCACGTTCGAAACATCGAACTGATGGAGCCTTTAAGGATGGACGATACCCGCCTTCTCAAGATCGACCCGCCGCGCTTCGAAGATAGCCCGCCTTTGCTGTTGGCGGGCCTTTCGGAAACCTATGCCTATAGCCGCACCGAGGGCATTCCGTCGCTCTGGCAGCGGTTCAACCGCCACTTCGGCAACATACCCGGCCAGACGGGCAACATTGCCTACGGCGTCTGCACGCAAAGCAACGGCGAGGCCGGCACCTTCCTCTACATGGCAGCGGCAGAAGTCAGCGAAGCCGACCAACTGCCCGAGGGATTTACGACGCTGAAACTGCCGAAGCAGCGCTATGCCGTCTTCCTGCACCGCGGCCACATCTCGGCGATCGCCAAGACCGCCAACTATGTCTTCGGCACCTGGCTGCCGGAATCCGGACTTCAGCATGGGGAGACGCCGGATCTCATCGAACGCTACGACGAGCGCTTCGACCCGCATTCCGGCATGGGCGTCGTCGAATTGTGGATTCCGGTCAAATCGTAAACGGTAAAGCGCCGCCGCAAACGGGCGGCGGCGCTTGTCACGTCCGCAATGTTTCTTAAATACTTTCGGCGATTCTTGCGCGACGACGCGCCATCCCCACAGCGCCGCACGTCCGTCAGACGCGCCAAGGCTGCTGTGGAACTTTTGAAGTACTGAAAGAGAAAGATCGCCGATGCAGGACCTCCTGTTGCTTGCCCAAGACCCCGCCGCCTGGGTCGCCCTTATCACCCTCGTGGTCATGGAGGTGGTTCTCGGCATCGACAACCTGATCTTCATCTCGATCCTCACCAACAAGCTGCCACCGGAGCATCGCGAAAAGGCGCGCCGCATCGGCATCGGTCTCGCGCTCGTCATGCGCCTTGCCCTGCTCGGCACCGTCGCCTGGATCGTCAAGCTGACGACGCCGGTCTTCGAGACCTTCGGCCAAGGCTTCTCCTGGAAGGACATGATCCTGATTGCCGGCGGCCTGTTCCTCGTCTGGAAGGCGACCAAGGAAATCCACCACAATGTCGATCCGGCCGATCATGGCGAGGACTTCATCGCCTCTTCGGCGATCAACAGCTTCGGCGCCGCGATCGCCCAGATCCTGCTGCTGGACCTCGTCTTCTCCGTCGACAGCATCATCACCGCCGTCGGCATGACGCCGCACCTGCCGATCATGGTCATCGCCGTGGTTGCCGCCGTCACGGTCATGCTCGTAGCCGCCAATCCGCTTGCCAACTTCATCGAGAAGAACCCGACGATCGTCATGCTGGCGCTCGCCTTCCTCCTGATGATCGGCACGACACTGATTGCCGAAGGCATGGGCCTGCATGTGCCGAAGGGCTACATCTACGCCGCCATGGCCTTCTCGGCCCTCGTCGAAATCCTCAACATGGTCGCGCGCAATGCGCGGCTGAGGAAAGCAGGCAAGCTCGACTGACGAGCCGGTCACGACCAACGGTCTCGATACGAAAAGGCCCGCATCGGCGATGCGGGCCTTTTGCTTGCGGGAGTTCACGAAGACGCGGAGCCGAACCGACCGGCCGTCAACCGCGAGCCATCAGCGAAAAACAGGATTGCTCCTCCTCTTCCGCTTAGCCATGCCGGTGGCCCGGCCCCGCGCCCTCTGGTTGGAAAACGCACCCCCTCCGGAAACGTTCCGCCGACCTTCGGGTCAGGTTCACGCGTCGGCGCGATGACCGACTTCGACCAGAATGTTGCCCGGAATGACCGCGTAGAAGACATAGGCGCCGTGGCGCTCCTCCGGCGCGATCACCTGGACGCCGGATCCGGTCATTCGGCGATAGGCCTCGTCGACCTCGGTGCGCTCCGGCAACAGGAAACCGATGTGATAGGTCTGGGCGCGAAGGTTCACCTGATCGCCGCCGCCGAGCGCCGTGATCGGCGGGCTGACGACGAGGACCAGGCCGGAGCCGTCCGACAATCGGTAGAAGGCGTCCTTGCCGCGCTTTTCGACCAGTGTCAGGTCGAAGTGATTGATGAGGAAGGAAGCCGTTTCGGCAACGACGGGGCTATAGAGGTCGATATGGTTCAGTCGCATGTTCACAGTCTCCGTGTTCGAGAAACGCGGCGGACTGCGTCGATTGCATACACCCCGCCGCGGACCGATGCGATTGCATCGGAACCACGTCGCGGGTTCGAACGGGACGTTCGAGCAGAGCTTCGCGCGCCGCTAAGCGCTGCGAAGGGACCGGGCTTACCTTATCCGGTCCTGCCTTTTTCGACCTGACCTGAATATAGGAGATTGGTTGCCGACGGAAGATGGGGCGGGATCAGTTCTTCCCGGCGCCCGGGTCGATGTACTGGAGCTCCTGCAGATAGGCGTCGAGACGATCAAACTTCTGCTCCCAGAAGCGACGGTAGCCGTCGAGCCAGCTGTTGACGTCCTTCAGCGGCGCAGCCTCGAGCCGGCACGGGCGCCACTGCGCTTCGCGGCCGCGGCTGATCAGCCCGGCGCGTTCGAGAACCTTAAGATGCTTGGAGACTGCCGGCAGGCTCATTTCGAAGGGTTCTGCCAGTTCGCCGACCGAGGCCTCTCCGAGAGCGAGGCGGGCGAGGATCGCCCTTCGCGTTGGGTCGGCCAGGGCGGAGAGCGTTGTCGACAAGCGATCTTCCGGCATTTTCTAAAAAACCTTTCAGTTAAATAACCTTCTGGTTCATTACCGCTCAGGGCAGACGGTGTCAACAAAAACCGGCGTGATCCGGTTTCCGTTGACATGACAGGCGTTCTATGGTCTCACGCGAGCCTATTGGAATAGCCTGCCGATACCGTTGTCGCGGCACCCTTGCGGGCCTTTCCTTCCCATAAAATGCGCGCCCGACGGCCGGATTTCTTCTCCGGCAAGGGGCGAGAAGCACGTCAGACGGGCAAAGACCATGGCAAATTCAGCAGTCCGGGTACGCATCGCACCCTCCCCCACCGGCGAGCCGCATGTCGGCACGGCCTATATCGCTCTGTTCAACTACCTCTTCGCAAAGAAGCACGGTGGCGAGTTCATCCTGCGCATCGAAGATACCGATGCGACCCGCTCGACGCCGGAGTTCGAACAGAAGGTGCTGGACGCGCTGAAATGGTGCGGGCTCGAATGGTCGGAAGGTCCTGATATCGGCGGTCCCTATGGCCCGTACCGGCAGAGCGACCGCAAGGACATGTACCGCCCATATGTCGAGAAGATCGTTGACAACGGCCACGGCTTCCGCTGCTTCTGCACGCCCGAGCGGCTCGAGCAGATGCGCGAGAGCCAGCGCGCCGCCGGCAAGCCCTCAAAGTATGACGGCCTGTGCCTCAACCTTTCGGCCGAGGAAGTGACGTCGCGCGTTGCAGCCGGCGAGCCGCACGTCGTGCGCATGAAGATCCCGACCGAGGGCTCGTGCAAGTTTAACGACGGCGTCTACGGCGACGTCGAAATTCCGTGGGATGCCGTCGACATGCAGGTCCTCTTGAAGGCCGACGGCATGCCGACATACCACATGGCAAACGTCGTCGACGACCACCTGATGAAGATCACCCACGTCGCCCGCGGCGAGGAGTGGCTGGCTTCCGTGCCGAAGCACATCCTGATCTATCTGTATCTCGGCCTTGAGCCGCCGAAGTTCATGCACCTGTCGCTGATGCGCAATGCCGACAAGTCGAAACTGTCGAAGCGCAAGAACCCGACGTCGATCTCCTACTACACGGCACTCGGCTACCTGCCGGAAGCCCTGATGAACTTCCTCGGCCTGTTCTTCATCCAGATCGCAGAAGGCGAGGAACTTCTGACGATCGACGAACTGGCAGCCAAGTTCGATCCGGAGAACCTGTCCAAGGCCGGCGCGATCTTCGACATCCAGAAGCTCGACTGGCTGAACGCCCGCTGGATCCGCGAGAAGCTTTCGGAAGAAGAGTTCGCCGCCCGCGTTCTTGCCTGGGCCATGGAAAACGATCGTCTGAACCAGGGCCTGAAGCTCAGCCAGTCGCGCATTTCGAAGTTCGGCGAACTGCCGGATCTCGCGAGCTTCCTGTTCAAGTCCGACCTCGGCCTGCAGCCGGCAGCCTTCGCTGGCGTCAAGTCGACGCCCGAGGAACTGCTCGAGGTCCTCAACACCGTTCAGCCGGATCTCGAAAAGATCCTCGAATGGAACAAGGAGTCGATCGAAGCGGAACTGCGTGCGGTCGCCGAGCGCATGGGCAAGAAGCTGAAGGTCATCGTGGCGCCGCTGTTCGTCGCGGTTTCCGGATCGCAGCGCTCGCTGCCGCTGTTCGACAGCATGGAAATCCTGGGCCGCGCCGTGGTACGCCAGCGCCTGAAGGTCGCGTCTCAGGTGGTCGCCTCCATGGTCGGCAGCGGAAAGTAAGGAGAGCACGATGAACGACAAGACCGAGACCACTGGCCTCTCCTCCGACGCAACGGAAGTGCGCGCACAGAAGCTGAAGCTGCTGCGCGAGCAGATCGGCGACGTCTATCCGGCGCATTTCCACCGGACGATGACCAATGCCGAACTCATCGCCAAGTACGAGGGCCTGGAACCGGACACCGAGACGCAGGACGTCGTGACCGTCGCCGGCCGCGTCTATTCCTCGCGCAACTCCGGCATGTTCATGGACATCCATGACGCCTCCGGCAAGATCCAGATCTTCAGCCACAAGGACGTGACCAGCGAAGAAGCCCGCGGCCTGCTGCCGATGATCGACATTGGCGACATCATCGGCGTCACCGGCGTCGTGCGCCGCACCAAGCGCGGCGAGCTGACGATCAACGCGCAGACGATCACCATGCTGACGAAGTCGCTGCTGCCGATGCCCGAGAAGTGGCATGGCCTGTCCGACATCGAACTGCGTTACCGCAAGCGCCACCTCGACATCATGACCAACGAGGAATCGAAGCTGCGCTTCCAGCAGCGCAGCAAGATCGTCTCCGGCATCCGCCGCTTCATGGAAAACGACGGCTTCATGGAAGTCGAGACGCCGATGCTGCATTCGGTCTATGGCGGCGCCACCGCCGAGCCGTTCAAGACGCATCACAACACGCTGAAGCTCGACATGTTCCTGCGCATCGCGCCGGAACTGTATCTGAAGCGCACGCTGGTCTCGGGCCTCACCGACAAGGTCTTCGAGATCAACCGCAACTTCCGCAACGAAGGCGTCTCCACCCGGCACAATCCGGAATTCACCATGATGGAGTGCTACTGGGCCTATGCCGACTACGAGGACATCATGGACCTCGTCGAGCGGCTGTTCGGTGAGCTGGCCATGGCGATCCACGGCTCGACCGAGTTCGCCTATGGCGACAAGGAAATCTCCTTCAAGGGTCCGTTCCGCCGCGTGCCGATGCCTGACGCCGTCAAGGAAGCGACCGGTATCGACTTCCTGGCGATGAAGACCGACGAAGAGGCCCGCGCTGCCGCCAAGGCTGCCGGCTTCGAGGTCGAGAAGGACTGGACCTGGGGTGAATGCCTCGCCTTCATCTTCGAAGAGAAGGTCGAAGGCACGCTGATCCAGCCGGCGCACGTCACGCATTTCCCGAAGGACATCTCGCCCTTTGCCAAGGAAGTGCCGGGCGAGCCACGCCTCGTCGAACGTTTCGAGACCTATTGCAACGCCTGGGAACTCGGCAACGCCTTCTCCGAACTCAACGATCCGGAAGAACAGCGCGCCCGCATGGTCGAGCAGCTGGAGCAGGCCCACGCCCGCGGCGAAAAGGCCAAGCAGCTCGACGACGAGTTCCTGGATGCCATCGACCAGGGCATGCCGCCAGCCGGTGGCCTCGGCATCGGCGTCGACCGCCTGATCATGCTGCTCACCAACGCGCCGTCGATCCGCGACGTCATCCTGTTCCCGGCACGCCGGCAGAAGGCTGACTGATCAAGGTCGCATACGCCCACGAATACGAAGGCCCGCCGCACGCGCGACGGGCCTTTTTGATTTTCTGAAAGATGTCCGAGGTCTCGGACGCAGCGCGGTCTCAGTGACCCGCCGGCGCTTCGGCGGCTTCTTCCGGCTTGGCCTCGTGCTCGGCGCCGCCGGCTTCGGCCGTCTTGGCCTCGGTTGGATCCGCTGACGGATCGATGCACGACGAATGGTCGTCCATCACCGCCATCATCGTGCGGATTTCGTCCATAGACAGATCGACCGTCTTGCCATGGAAGACACCGGCGGAATTGGCCGCGCCGGCATTGTAGGAAGCGCGGAATGTTTCGCTCATTCCTGGCACGCTCTGCGGACCGGGCGCGAAGAGCACTTCCGCCCCGATTGCAGCCCCGCGAACCTGCGCCCGATCTTCCGGGCCGGCCGCATCGAGCACGACGACCTGATAGAGATCGGCTCTCTCGGCCTTTGCCAGCGCTCCGACGACGCGGAGCGCCGTGCGCATGCGTGTCTCGCCATCGGCGCGATCGGTCTTGACGTGCATGCGGATCCAGCGCTGGCCGTTATGGTTGAGCTTGAGGGTGCGCAGCATCGTGCATTCGAGACCGGATGTGTTCGGCTTGGAAAGCCCCGCCATCAGTGCGTCCCGGCTGACATAGACAGCGGCTCCGCCGGATGCGGCCGAAACACCGAAGGCGGCGGCGAGGATGACGAGCAGTCTCTTCGATGGCCGAAACTTGCCGAGAATAGCCTTCACGAGGGGGACTCCGCCATCATATCCAGAAATTGCAGAAAAGCCCGAAAGGGCGCGCCTCAACATAAGGCGCGCCACCTTTCGGAAAGTTTAAGCTGCTGCGGAGATGGCCCGCGGATCCGGCCGGAAAAACCTTCTAAATTGGCACGGCGGCGCACACACGGTCGCACGCTTGCACGCCGCTGTTGCGCTTTGGCTTGATCAATCGATCGCGATGTCCACGCGGTTGCGGCATTCGCGGTAGGGCGAGACGTGGACGGCACCCGACGCATCCACCCACCGCCGGTTTTCAACGCAATAGGCTCCCGATTTCGTGAGGATCACCTTCGGACGGCCGCGGTTGTAGTTGTCGTTGCCATGCGTAAAGGAGCCGATGCCGGGATACCAGTCGCTGCTGTCGGAAGAGCCGTGCCCACTGCCGCCGCGGCCCTTGCCGCCGGCGCTTTGGGCAAGGGAGGGAGCGGCAAACACGGTCGCCGCGGTGATGACGATCATGGAAACGAGTACCAGCCTGTGCATGACATTACCTCCCGGTCGACACTGGATGAGCCGTTCCCATCCATGCGAGGGAGCTTGCCATGTCCGCCGGCGCAACGATGTTCCCGCGGAAACCTGCCGCGAACCCGCAGTGTCCCCGTCCAGGCGCCCGGGAGGGAGATTGACTTTCACAGCCATCTTGCCTCCATTGCGGGCCGTCAAACACAAGAACAAGAAAAGAAGAACGAAAATGCACAAAGTCATATTTGATACGGACCCGGGCATAGACGATGCGATGGCGCTGCTGTTCCTGCATCGTCACCCGGCTATCGACCTGATCGGCATCACCACCGTCTTCGGCAATGCCTCGGTCGAAACCACCACCCGCAATGCGCTATTCCTGAAGCGTGAGTGGGGTATCGATGCGCCCGTCGCCAAGGGGCTCGACAAGACCTTCAATCCCGACCGCCCGCATGTCGGTTGGCCGACCTTCATCCACGGTGATGACGGCCTCGGCAACATCGACGTCCCAGAGACGGTCGATCTGCCGGTCGACCCGCGCCCCGCACACCGCTTCATCATCGACACCGTCCGCGCCCATCCCGGCGAAGTGACGCTCATCGCGGTTGGCCGCATGACCAACCTGGCGCTGGCACTGCGCGAGGATCCGGATTTTGCCGCACTGGTGCGCGAAGTCGTCATCATGGGTGGCGCTTTCGACGTCAACGGCAACATCACGCCGGCAGCGGAAGCCAATATCCACGGCGACCCGGAAGCCGCCGACGTGGTGATGACGGGCCCGTGGCCGGTCACCGTCGTCGGCCTCGACGTCACCACCAAGACCGTGATGACCAAGGCGATGATCGCCGACATCGCCGAGCGCGGCGGCGAAGCCGGCAAGCTGCTCGCCGATATCTCGAAGTTCTACGTGACCTTTTACGAGCAGCATGTGCCCGACGGCATGGTCGTGCATGACAGCTGCGCCTGCGCCTATGTCGTTGCACCCGACCTCTTCACCGTCAGGAGCGGATCGATCCGCGTCGTCTGCGGCGGCATCGCCGACGGCCAGACGATCCAAAGTCCCGACAACAGGCTCTTCCCGCCGAGCCCATGGGACGATCTGCCGAGCCAGAAGGCCTGCGTCGACATCGATGCCGCGCGCACGCTGAAGCTCATCAGCGACACGCTGGTCCTGAACGGCTGATCCCGATCGAGGCGCCGCAAATCTGCGCCTTGAAAAACTTGAACAAGACGGCTGGCGGACGCGCGTTCGCCGGCTATCTTTGTGTCCATGAAACCGGACGCCCTGCTCTATCCCGCCCCCAAAGGTCTCTATTGCCAGATTGGCGATTTCTACATCGACCCGGTGCAGCCGGTCGAAAGGGCGCTCATTACCCATGGCCATTCCGACCATGCCCGCGCCGGCCACGGCCAGGTGCTCGCCACCCGCGAAACCCTCGACATCATGCGCATTCGCTACGGCGATGATTTCTGCGGCACGAGCCAGGCGGTCGAACTCGGGGAAAGGCTGACGCTTGATGGCGTCGCGGTGGGCTTCCATCCTGCGGGCCACGTGCTCGGCTCGGCGCAGATCTCGGTCCATGCCAACGGCACCCGTATCGTCGTCTCCGGCGACTACAAGCGGCGGCGGGATCCGACCTGCGCCGGCTTCGAACCCGTCGCCTGCGATGTCTTCATCACCGAAGCCACCTTCGGCCTGCCGGTCTTCCACCACCCGGACGATCTGGCCGAGACCCGCAAGCTGCTCACTTCGCTTGCCCAGTTTCCCGAGCGGACCCACGTCGTCGGCGCCTATGCGCTCGGCAAGGCGCAGCGGGTCATCGCGCTCCTGCGCGAAGAGGGCTACCATCAGCCGATCTTCATCCATGGCGCCCTGCAACGGCTCTGCGACTACTACGAGAGCCAGGGTATCGACCTCGGCGAACTGCGCCCAGCAACGCTTGCCGCCGACGAGAAGCAGGATTTCAGGGGCACGATCGTGATCGGCCCGCCCGCTGCCTTCGCCGACCGCTGGTCGCGGCGCTTCTCCGACCCGATTGCCGTCTTCGCCTCGGGCTGGATGCTGATCCGGCAAAGGGCGAAGCAGCGCGGCGTCGAACTGCCACTCGTCATCTCCGACCATTGCGATTGGGCCGAACTGACGGCGACGATCAAAGAGATCGCACCGGGCGAAGTCTGGGTCACGCATGGGCGCGAGGAAGCGCTGGTGCGCTGGTGCGAGCTTCAGGGCATCGCCGCGCGTCCGCTGCATCTCGTCGGCTACGACGACGAGGGAGAGTGACGGGATGCGCGCCTTCGCCGAACTGCTTGATCGTCTCGTTCTGAGCCCGCAACGCAACGCCAAGATCCGGCTGCTCGCCGATTACTTCCGCACGACGCCGGATCCGAGCCGCGGCTACGCGCTAGCGGCCATCGCCGGCACGCTGTCGCTGAACACGGTCAAGCCGGCGATGATCCGCGACCTGCTGCTCGAACGCATGGACGCCGTGCTCTTCCAGTATTCCTACGACTATGTCGGCGACCTCGCCGAGACGGTATCGCTCGTCTGGGAGCCACCCGTCGGCACCGTTCAATCGGACATCCCGCTGGGTGCCGCCATCGAGCGCCTGCAGATGACCGGACGCGCCGACGTGCGCAGCGTGGTGCGCGACATGCTGGACCACTTGGACACGTCGGCGCGTTTCGCCTTCCTCAAACTGGTGACCGGGGGCCTGCGCATCGGCGTTTCGGCGAAGCTTGCCAAGCAGGCGCTTGCCGACATGGGCGGCAAGGATGTGGCCGAGATCGAGACGCTCTGGCACGGCCTGTCGCCACCCTATCTGCCGCTCTTCCGCTGGCTTTCGGGAGAAGCGGAGAAACCCGAACTTTCGACCCCGGCGGTCTTTCATTCGGTCATGCTCGCCAACCCCGTCGGTGACGGCGATCTCGACGCACTCGACCCCAGGGATTTCGCGGCCGAATGGAAGTGGGATGGCATCCGCGTGCAGCTTGCCAATATCGGCGGCGTCCGGCGCCTCTATTCCCGCAGCGGCGACGAGATCTCCGGCGCCTTTCCCGACGTGCTGGAAGCAGCCGACTTTACCGGCGTCATCGACGGCGAACTGCTCGTCGGCGGCACCGCACGCACCAACCGCGCAACCCGAACCTTTGCGGACCTGCAACAGCGCCTGAACCGCAAGACCGTCAGCCACAAGCTCATCGACGCCTACCCCGCCTTCATCCGCGCCTATGACATTCTCTTTTCAGGCGAAGAAGACGTCCGTCCTCAGGGCTTCGTCGCGAGAAGAGCAATGCTCGCCGATCTCGTCGAACAAGCCTCACCGCAGCATTTCGACCTGTCGCCGCTGGTGCCGTTCTCGTCCTGGGAGGAGCTTGATCGGCTGCGCGCCGACCCGCCCGATCCGGTCATCGAAGGCATCATGTTGAAACGGCTCGATTCGCCCTACACGCCCGGCCGTATCAAAGGGCCGTGGTTCAAGTGGAAGCGTGCGCCCTTCAACATCGACGCGGTGCTGATGTACGCGCAGCGCGGCCACGGCAAGCGCTCCAGCTACTATTCCGATTACACCTTCGGCGTCTGGACCGTGATCGACGGGAAGGAAACGCTCGTTCCGGTCGGCAAAGCCTATTTCGGCTTTACCGACGCCGAACTGGAAATCCTCGACCGCTTCGTCCGGGACAACACGACCGAGCGCTTCGGACCGGTCCGGGCCGTGCGGGCCGAGCCCGATTTCGGTTTCGTCGTCGAGGTCGCCTTCGAGGGTATCAACCGCTCGACCCGGCACAAATCGGGCGTTGCCATGCGCTTCCCGCGCATTGCCCGCCTGAGGCAGGACAAGCTGCCGCGCGACGCCGACCGCCTGGAAACGCTGCAGGCCATGATCGAGGCGCGCGAAAGCACGTAGCATTGCGACCTTCGGGTGGAAAATCCGGGAACACCGGCGATGGCTGCGCGTTGGGAAGGGCTATCAACCGAAAGGTGGTGTTCCATGCCAGCCAAGTCGAAGGCTCAGCAACAGGCGGCCGGTGCGGCTCTTGCCGCAAAACGCGGCGAGATCAAGAAGTCCAGCCTCAAGGGCGCGTCCCGCGGGATGGAGAAATCCATGACCGAAGGCGAACTCAAGGAACTCGCCGAAACCAAGCGCAAGAAGCTACCAGAGCACAAGGGCGACTGAGTGCGTAACTTCGAATAAAAGAGCCGCCTAAAACAAGAATTATTAAGACCCTTTTGGGATTATCCCGTCGATACAAAGCCATTCGCGTGCCGCCGGGGTGATCTGTGCCTGCCAGACATGCTTTCAACCTCGGAATGAAGAGGCTCTCCAGGATTTTAACGCCAAGCTACCTTCCGGCGGTCATCGCGGCTTTCGTGGTCCTGGTCGCCGGCATCCTTGCGGACAATCAGAACCAGGTGGTGGCCGAGGCGCGCCTGCGTGCACGGGTCGCCGAAGAGCTCAACCCGATCCGTTCCAAGCTCGAAGCCAACGTCAACGGCAATGTCCAGCTCGTGCGCGGCCTGATCGGCACGCTCGTCACCGAGCCGGGCATGGATCAGAAGCGCTTCGCCGCCCTCTCGCGCGGCATTTTCAACGAACGCTCTCAATTGCGCAGCATAGCCGGCGCACCGAACCTCATCGTTTCTCTCGTCTACCCCGTCAAAGGAAATGAGAAGGCCGTCGGGCTCGATTACCGCAAGAACGAATTGCAGCGCGCGGCCGTCCTGCGCGTCAAGGACACCGGCCAGATGGTCCTTGCCGGCCCGGTGGACCTCGTCCAGGGCGGTCGCGGGCTGATCGGCCGTTTCCCGGTATCGATCGACGCCGGCGGCGGCAGCAATCGTTTCTGGGGTATCGTCTCTGCCATCATCGACATCGACCGCCTCTATCGTGACAGCGGTCTCCTTTCCGAACAGTCCGGCATCGATATCGCCATAGCCGGGCGCGACGGCACCGGCGCGGCAGGGCCGGTCTTCTTCGGCGACCCCGCGATCTTCAAGCATTCGCCGGTCGAGATGACCGTACTGCTGCCGGGCGGCTCCTGGCACATCGCAGCCGTTCCCAAGGGCGGCTGGCCGACGTCAGCTGGCAATGCATGGCTCATCCGCGGGCTGATCGTCCTCGGCGGCCTGATGATTCTCCTGCCGATGATTTTGACCGGTCGCCTGATGAGCGAGCGGCAGATGAACATCCGCGCGCTGAGGCACAGCAAGGCGCAGCTGCAGGAACTTTCCCACCGCCTGAAGATCGCACTCGACTCCTCCCAGATCGGCATTTGGGAGCTGGACATCGCGAGCGGCAAACTGCTCTGGGACGACCGGATGCGCGAACTCTACGGTCGCTTGGGCTCCGCCCGCGAGACCTATGAGGACTGGAGAAGTGCGCTCTATTCCGAAGATCTCCAGCGCGCCGAAGCCGAGTTCAGAGAAGCGCTGGAAACGGGCGACGCCTACAACTCGGACTTCCGCATCTGTCTCGCAGACGGCAGTTTGCGCCACATACGTGCAATCGGCTCCGCCTATATCGGGGCCGATGGCATGCGGAAGGTCGTCGGGGTCAATTGGGACGTCACCGCCGACTTCGAGACCCGCGAGACCCTGTTCGAAGCCAAGCGCATGGCCGAGGCGCACAGTGTCGAACTCGAGGCGGCGCGCCATCGCATGGAATTCAATGCCCTGCACGATCCGCTGACCGGCCTGCCGAACCGCCGTTTCCTCGACCAGGTGCTCGCCGAGCGCCACAGGCATTTCGCGCCGGAGGCCCGGCTCAGCATCTTCCACATGGATCTCGACCGGTTCAAGCAGATCAACGATACGCTCGGCCACGCCGCCGGCGACGAGATCCTGCGCCATGCCGCAGAGCTCCTCCGCGCCAATGCGGATGGCAGGGACTTCGTCGCCCGCATCGGCGGCGACGAATTCGTCATCGTGCGCCAGGATGGCGGACTGGAGACGGACGCCGCCCTTGCATCGCGCATCATCGAGGCGATGAGCGTTCCCGTCCGCTACAAGGACCAGGAGTGCCGCATTGGTGTCAGCATCGGCATTGCTGCCCAGGCCAAGGCAACGGACGACCTGACACACGTGCTCGTCAATGCCGATATCGCGCTCTACGAGGCCAAGCGTCGCGGCCGCAACCGGCACGAAACTTTCACCGGCGAGCTGAAGACGGCTGTTTTCAAGACCAAGCAGACGGCCGACGAGATCCTCCGCGGGCTGGAACACAACGAGTTCATCGCCCATTTCCAGCCGCAGTTCTGCCCGCGCACACTTGATATCATCGGTGTCGAGGCGCTGGCGCGCTGGGACCATCCGTCCAAGGGACTGCTCGGTCCCCATACCTTCCTGAAGACGGCCGAAGACATCAACGTCGTCGCTTCGATCGACCAGGCGATCCTGGAGCAGGCGCTGTTCCAGATCTACCGCTGGGAGGCCAATGGCATCCACATTCCCAAGGTCTCGGTCAACCTCTCCTACGCCCGGCTCCACGATGAGAACCTGATCGACCGCCTCGAACAGTTGAAGATCCCGGCAGGCCGCCTGTCCTTCGAACTCCTGGAGTCGATTTCCTTCGACGAGAGCGACGTGACCGTGCTTTCCAACATCCGCCGGATCAAGGAGCTCGGCATCGACATCGAAATCGACGACTTCGGCACCGGCTATGCCTCGATCCTGAGCCTTCTGAAGCTGACCCCGCGGCGGCTGAAGATCGACCGTCAGCTCGTTCTGCCGATCCTCGAGTCGCCCGCCGAAAAACGCCTCGTCGAATCGATCATCGATATCGGCACATCGCTCGGCATCGAAGTCATTGCCGAAGGCGTCGAGACGCTGGAACACGCCCATATCCTGAAGGAACTCGGCTGCCACGGGCTGCAGGGTTATGCCTTCGCGCGGCCGATGAACGCCAACGACCTCGCGACCTTCGCCTTCGAGCGCCGCTGGCTCGCAGCCTGAGAAGCGCGCCAGCCCGCAGCAAAAATCACGCTGCGTGCATTTTTCGCACCCGTAAGGCTTGGCAGCCTTGCCGCGAATCGCCATAAAAACAATTGCCTGCCTCCACTTCCTGGGATCGGCGGCATCACCTGCGGCAGTCGCTGATGCGACCGCCCTTTCGGGCCTCTAGAGTGTCCCGCTTCAAGTGGAACCACTGAAAGCGGAAAAGATGCTCTAGAATCAAAATCCTGGTGCGTCCCTTGTGCATTCGTTTGAAAGCACGGCGCTCCGGTGCCCGCTCTCCATGAAACCCGAACGAAGGGAACGGTACGATCGAATACGCGGGAAAATTGCTTTCTGTCTTCATTCTCGCCCCATTTGCGGGAAGCCTCCTTGCAATCTTCTTTCCGCCCGATCAGCGCGGTGCGACAGCCTGGTTCGCCGGAGCGATCGCGCTCCTGTGTTTCCTCGTCGCAGCCAGCCTCTATCCCTTCGTCACCTCAGGCGGCGTACTGCGCTACGATATCGCCTGGCTCCCTGAACTCGGCCTCAATTTCACCCTCCGGATGGATGGCTTCGCCTGGCTCTTCACGGTGCTGGTGACGGCCATCGGCGTGCTCGTCGTGCTCTATGCGCGCTATTACATGGCCGCAGAGGATCCGGTGCCGCGCTTCCTGGCGCTGTTTCTTGCCTTCATGGGCTCGATGCTCGGCGTCGTGCTTTCAGGCAATCTCATCCTGCTTGCGGTCTTCTGGGAGCTGACGAGCATCGTCTCCTTCCTCTTGATCGGCTATTGGCATCACAATGCCCATGCCCGCGATGGCGCCCGCATGGCGCTGACGGTTACCGGCACCGGCGGTCTCTGCATGCTCGTCGGGCTCCTGCTGATGGGCCGCATCGTCGGCAGCTACGACCTCGATGTCGTGCTCGCCTCCGGCGACATGATCCGCAACTCGTCGCTCTATATGCCGGTGCTGATCCTGGTGCTGCTCGGCGCGCTGACGAAGAGTGCGCAGTTCCCTTTCCATTTCTGGCTGCCGCAGGCCATGGCGGCGCCCACACCGGTCTCGGCCTACCTGCACTCGGCAACGATGGTGAAGGCCGGCGTCTTCCTGCTCGTGCGCCTGTGGCCGGTCATGGCCGGCACCGAGGCCTGGTTCTGGATCGTCGGCCTCGCCGGGCTTTCCACCCTGCTGCTCGGCGCCTATTTCGCCATCTTCCAGCAGGACCTCAAAGGCCTGCTCGCCTATTCCACCATCAGCCATCTCGGCCTCATCACGGTGCTCCTGAGCCTCGGAAGCCCGCTTGCCGCAGTCGCCGCGGTCTTCCACATCGTCAACCACGCCACCTTCAAGGCATCGCTGTTCATGGCGGCCGGCATCATCGACCACGAGACCGGGACGCGCGACATGCGCAAGCTCGGCGGGCTGATCCGCTACATGCCGGGAACGGCAGTCCTCGCCATGGTCGCAAGTGCTGCCATGGCCGGCGTGCCGCTCTTGAACGGCTTCATCTCCAAGGAGATGTTCTTCGCCGAGGCAATCGAAACGCACCAGGCCAACATCCTCGACACGATGACGCCCTATGTCGCGACGCTCGCCGGCATGTTTGCCGTCACCTATTCGCTGCGCTTCATCCATAGCGTCTTCTTCGGCAAGGCGCCGGAGGACCTGCCGAAGGTACCGCACGAGCCGCCGCGCTGGATGCGCGTGCCGATCGAGTTCCTGGTACTCGCCTGCCTGGTTGTCGGCATCATCCCGGCGATCACCATCGGCCCGTTCCTGCACACGGCGGTCGTATCGATCCTCGGCGCCACCACGCCCTATTACAGCCTTTCCGTCTGGCATGGCTGGAACCTGCCGCTGATCATGAGCTTCGTCGCGCTTGCGGGAGGCGTCGGCCTCTATTTCCTGATGCGCAACTACCTCGCGACCAGCGTCGAAGGGCCGCCGATCTTCCGCCTCCTGCACGGCCAGCGCATCTTCGAGCGCGTGCTGGTGACGCTCTCCTGGAAATGGGCGCGTTCGCTCGAGCAGCGCCTCGGCACCCGGCGCCTACAGCCGCAGATGCGTTTCCTGGTCTTCATCGCCGTTGCGGCCGGCGCCCTGCCGCTGCTTCTTTCCCAATACGAGCTGCCGCCGCTTCTCGTTCGCAGCATCGATCCAGCCTTCGCCCTGCTCTGGGCCGTCGGCATCGCCTGCGCGATCGGTGCGGCGATCCTCGCAAAATTCCACCGGCTGGCTGCACTCGTGCTGCTCGGCGGCGCCGGTCTCACCACCTGCCTGACCTTCGTCTGGCTTTCGGCGCCCGACCTTGCCGTGACCCAGTTGCTGGTCGAGATCGTCACGACCGTCCTCATCCTGCTCGGCCTTCGCTGGCTGCCTAAGCGCATCGAAGACACGCAGGAATCCGAACTGCTTTCGCTCAGGGTCCGCTTCCGCCGCCTGCGCGACTTCCTGCTGGCGGTCACCGCCGGCGGCGGCGTGGCGCTCATCGCCTATACGATGATGACCCGTCCACTGCCGGACACGATCGCCAGCTACTTCCTCGAGCGCGCCTACAAGGAAGGCGGCGGCACCAACGTCGTCAACGTCATCCTCGTCGATTTCCGCGGCTTCGACACGCTCGGCGAAATCGCCGTTCTGGCGATCGTCGCGCTCACGGTCTTCGCTCTGCTCCTGCGCTTCCGCCCGCAGGCCGACAGCCTGGAGGCGCCGGAACAGCAGCGCGTCCAGAACGCCTTCGACGACGATCATCCGGATCGCAGCAAAGGCGACAGCGTTGCCGAGTACCTGTTCGTACCGTCGGTCATCATGCGCTGGATGTTCCCGGTCATCGGCATGCTGGCGGCCTACCTGTTCCTGCGCGGCCATGACCTGCCGGGTGGCGGCTTTGCGGCCGGTATCGCCATGTCCATCGGCTTCATCCTGCAGTACATGTCCGGAGGCACCCGCTGGGTCGAAGAACGGCTGCGCATCCACCCGCTTCGCTGGATGAGCATCGGGCTGCTGGTCGCCGCGACCACCGGCATCGGTTCATGGCTCTTCGGCTATCCGTTCCTGACCTCGCATGCGCAATACGTCACACTGCCGATCGTCGGGAAGTTTCCGCTGGCGAGCGCGTTATTCTTCGATCTCGGCGTCTTCTCGCTGGTGCTCGGCGCAACGGTGCTGATCCTCATCGCGCTGGCCCACCAGTCGATCCGCGCGCCGCGTGCTCATGCACGCGCCATGCGAAAGGAGGCACGCTAATGGAGATCATTCTCTCTGTTGCTATCGGCGTGCTGACGGCTTCCGGCGTCTACCTGCTGCTGCGCCCGCGCACCTATCAGGTGATCATCGGCCTTTCTCTGCTCTCCTATGCGGTCAACCTCTTCATCTTCGGCATGGGGCGCCTTCGCGTGAACGCGCCGCCGGTGCTAGAGCCCGGTGGCGTGGGCGATCTCAGCCGCTTCACCGATCCGGTGCCACAGGCGCTCGTGCTGACTGCGATCGTCATCGGCTTCGCCATGACCGCGCTCTTCCTCGTCGTGCTGCTCGCCTCGCGCGGCTTTACCGGCACCGACCATGTCGACGGCAGGGAGCAGCGCCATGACTAACTGGATGCACCACCTGCTGATCCTGCCGATCCTGCTGCCGCTGATGGTCGGGGCCGCGATGATCCCGATCGACGAGCGCAACCGCATGATGAAGGGCGTGATGGGCTTCGTCTCGACGCTCGCGCTTTTCGTGCTTTCGATGGTGCTGATGCGCATTGCCTCGATGGAAGGGGCGCCGGCCGGCAACGGCGTCTACCAGCTCGGCAACTGGCCGGCACCCTTCGGCATCGTTCTGGTGCTCGATCGTCTGTCGGCGCTGATGCTCTGCCTCACGAGCGGACTGGCGCTTGCCGCCCAGGCCTATTCCATCGCCCGCTGGCACACGTCGGGTCATCACTTCCATTCGCTGTTCCAGCTGCTGATCGCCGGTCTCAACGGTTCATTCCTCACCGGTGACCTGTTCAACCTCTTCGTCTTCTTCGAGATGATGCTGGCGGCGTCCTACGGCCTGCTCCTGCATGGTTCCGGGCCGCTACGCGTCAAGGCAGGTCTGCACTACGTCGCGATCAACCTCGCCGCCTCGTCGCTCTTCCTCATCGGCGTCAGCCTGATCTACGGTGCGACCGGTACGCTCAACATGGCCGATCTCTCGATCAAGCTGGCGACGCTCTCGCCGGACGATCGCCAGATGGTCGAGGTCGGCGCCGGCGTGCTCGGTGTCGCCTTCCTGGTCAAAGCCGGCATGTGGCCCTTGAGCTTCTGGCTGCCGACGGCCTATTCGGCCGCAACGCCTCCCGTCGCCGCCGTATTTGCGATCCTGACCAAGGTCGGCATCTACGTCATCCTCAGGCTTTCGCTGCTGGTCTTCGGCGCAAGCGCCGGGGCCTCCGCAGGCTTCGGCCAGCCGATCCTTATTGCAGGCGGACTGCTGACAATCGCCTTTGGCGCGATCGGCGTGCTCGCTTCGCAGGCGATGGGTCGCCTTGCGGCCTATTCGGTACTCGTTTCCTCCGGCACCTTGCTCGCGGCCATCGGCCTCGGCCACCCGAGCATGATTGCCGGGGCGCTCTTCTAC
Source organism: Ensifer adhaerens (assembly GCF_020035535.1). Classification (NCBI taxonomy): domain Bacteria; kingdom Pseudomonadati; phylum Pseudomonadota; class Alphaproteobacteria; order Hyphomicrobiales; family Rhizobiaceae; genus Ensifer; species Ensifer adhaerens. The sequence goes on from NZ_CP083349.1 coordinate 3,352,004, forward strand.
CTCGTCAGCTCGACGCTGACGATCGCCGCCTTCTTCCTCCTGATCGAACTGGTCGAACGCGGCCGTGACGCCGGCGCCGACGTTCTGGCGGTGACGATGGAGGCCTATGGCGATGCCGACGAGGACGAGGAGGAAGAAGAGGTCGGCGCCGCGATCCCCGGCACCATGGCGATCCTCGGCCTCTGCTTCTGCCTTTGCGCCCTGCTGCTGGCCGGCCTGCCGCCGCTCTCGGGCTTCGTCGCCAAGTTCGCGATCCTCAGCGGTCTCTTCGGCCTGTCGGGAACGGAAGCTGCGCCGGCGATTTCCGCAGCCGACTGGACCTATGTCACGCTGCTGATCGTCTCCGGTCTTGCGGCGATGATCGCCATGAACCGCGTGGGCATCCGCACCTTCTGGGCATCGATCGAAAACACCGTGCCGCGGGTGGTCGTCATCGAGATCACCCCCGTCGTCGTGCTGCTCGCCACCTGCATCTTCCTGAGCGTGCAGGCCGGCCCAACGATGCGTTACATGCAGGCGACCGCGGATTCGCTGTTCGATCCCGCCGGCTATACGGAACGCGTGCTCACGGCACCCCGGGCGGGAGGGCAATAACGATGCGCATCTGGCTCCCCTATCCTTTGCTGTCGATTGCCCTGCTCATCATCTGGGTGCTGCTCAATCAATCGGTCGCCCCTGGCACCCTGGTCATGGGCACGATCCTGGCGACTGGCCTCAGCTGGGTGACGCTGAAGCTCAGCCCGGTCCGCTCGCACCCGCACCGGATCCTCTTGATACTGCGCTTCGGCTTTGCCGTGGCACTCGACGTCATACGATCCAACCTTGCCGTCGTCGGAGTCATCCTGCGTGGCCGGCGCCGTCCGCCGAGCTCAGGCTTCCTGACGGTCGATATCGATCTCGAAGACGAAAATGCCCTGGCGCTGCTCGCCTGCGTGATGACGGCAACACCCGGAACGGCCTGGCTCGAATACGATCGCGGGCGCAAGTCCCTGCTCTTCCACGTGCTCGACATGGAGAACGAGGACGTCTGGCTCGATACGGTCAAGCGCTACGAAGCCGCATTGAAGGAGATATTCGGATGATGGAACTTACGATCATCTGGTCGATCCTGATTGCCCAGATCATGCTCGGCCTGGCGATGGCCTTCGCCTTCTACCGCATGGTGAGAGGGCCGCGCGCCCAGGATCGCATCCTCGGTCTCGACACGCTTTACATCAACGCGATGCTGATGCTGCTCACCTTCGGCATCCGCACCGCGAACTCGATCTATTTCGAATCGGCACTGATCGTCGCGCTGATCGGCTTCGTCTCGTCGATCGCCTTCGGCAAGTTCCTCATGCGTGGGGAGATCATCGAATGAACCATCTCACCGACCTCCCTGTCTGGGCGGCAGTTCTCGTCTGTGGGCTTACCGTTCTCGGCGCCGCGGTGGCGCTGATCGGCTCGGTCGGCCTGCTCAGGTTCACCAGTTTCTACGAACGCCTGCATGCGCCGACACTGGCGACCAGCGGCGGCGTGCTGATGATCTGCACCGCCTCGATCATCTGCTTCGCGGTGCTGCAAAGCCGTTGGGTGTTCCACGAAATCCTGATCATCGTCTTCGTCGTCGTCACCACACCAGTGACGCTGATGCTGCTCGGGCAGGCAGCGCTCTACCGCGACCGTGTCGAAGAAAAGCGGGGCGTCCCGCTGAAACAGCGGCCGTCCCGCGAAGAACCGGCGGAATAGGTTTCAAACCGCTTCTAGACAGGAAACTCAGGACTGCATCCCATGGGAGCGCGGCCTATTCTCCGCGCCCTCTGAAGCGCCGCTGATAGGCGGGATCATAAAGCGAGCTTTCACGGAAGTCGGAGGCTTCGAGCCCGGGGCCGACGAAGATCAGCGCCGTGCGCTCGATCGGCTCTTCGGCCACCTTGGCGCCGATATCGGCAAGCGTGCCGCGCACCACCCGCTCGTCCGGCCAGGAAGCCTTGACGACGATGGCGACCGGGCAGTCGGCGCCGTAGAGCGGCGTCAGTTCCTCGACCACCTGCTGGAGCGCGTGTATGGCGAGATGGATCGCCAGCGTCGATCCCGTGGCGCCGAAGGCCGAAAGCGTTTCGCTGTTCGGCATCGGCGAGGCGCGGCCCGAAACACGGGTCAGCACCAGGCTCTGGGCAACCGCTGGAATGGTGAGCTCGCGCCCCAGCGCCGCGGCGGCCGCCGCAAAGGACGGAACGCCCGGCGTCATCGTATAGGCGATGCCGTGCTTCTCCAGCCGACGGATCTGCTCGGCCACAGCGCTCCAGACCGAGAGGTCGCCGGAATGCAGCCGCGCCACATCCAGTCCGTCAGCCTCCGCCCTCAGATATTCCGCCTCGATCTCGTCGAGCGACATCGGTGCCGTGTCGACGATCCGGGCGCCCGGCGGGCAGTACTGCAGGAGCTCAGGCGAAACGATCGATCCGGCATAGAGGCAGACCGGGCAGCGCCCGATCAGGTCGCGCCCGCGCACCGTAATCAGATCCGCCGCGCCCGGGCCTGCTCCGATGAAATGTACCGTCATAGAAGATTACTCCAAGAATTTAGCGCTTCGTCCACGCCCATTGAGTGACCGGCATGGCCGGCTTCCAGCCGGTCATCGCACCCACCGGGCCGGCCCGCGCGATATCGATGCGGATCAGCGAACCGCCAAGCCGCGCGTGATGATCGAGCAGCACTACTTCCATGTCCGTCGTCACCGCATTGGCGACCAATCGTCCGCCGGGGCCAAGTGCGGCGATTGCCGCGGCCATCACGCCGTCTTCGCTGCCGCCGCCACCGATGAAGATCGCGTCCGGCTGTGGCAGACCGGCAAGCGCCGCCGGCGCCTCGCCTTCGACCACCGTCAATCCGGGCACGCCGAACATCGTTGCATTGCGGCCGATGCGCGCTGCCCGCTCCGGCTCCACCTCGATGGTGATCGCCTGCATCGTCGGATCGGCCAGCATCCATTCGATGCCGATCGAGCCAGAGCCGCCGCCGATGTCCCAGAGCAGTTCGCCTTTGCGCGGCGCGAGGGCCGACAGCGTCAGCGCCCGCACCTCCCGCTTGGTGATCTGCCCGTCATGTTCAAACAGCGCGTCGTCACGGCCGGCCGCCAGCGGCAGGATGCGTGCGCCCTCGTCGGCCGCGACCTCGATCGCGCAGACGTTCAACGGATGCACGAGGCCGAGCATGAAGCGCGCGGCAATCTGCGTCGTCACCCGTTCGCCGGCGCCGCCAAGCGCTTCGAGCACGGTCAGCCGCGACTGACCGAAACCACTTGCGACCAGAAGCTCGGCAAGATCCCGCGGCCCCGCCCCGTCCGATGTCAGAGTCAGGACACGCGCGCCCGGATGTAGGTGCGGCCGCACCAGATCGAGTGGCCGCCCATGCACGGAAACGAGCGTCGCATCCTGCAGCGCCCAGCCGAGACGCGACGCGGCAAGGCTGATCGACGACGGTGCCGGAAGCGTGCGGATTTCGGCTGACGCGATCCTGCGCGCCAGCGTCACGCCGACGCCGAAGAAGAACGGGTCGCCGGAGGCGAGCACCACGACCGGCGTGTCGCGGCGCGCGACGATCTCCACGACCGAACGTTCGAGCGGGCTTAGCCAATTGTGCGCTTCGCCGGTGATGAGGGAAGCGGCGAGCTCCAGGTGGCGATGGCCGCCATAGACGACGGGTGCTTCGGCGATCAGCCGCTTGGCCTCGTCGCCAAGACCCGCTACACCATCTTCACCGATACCGATGACGGTCAGCCAGGGGGAGACGATGGCGGGTTCGCTGTTCGACACGTCAGCCATGGAAAAACCTCGCATTCTGATTTTGGGTGGCACCACCGAGGCGCGCGAGCTCGCGAGCCGGTTGGCCGAAGATGTCCGCTACGACACCGCAATCTCGCTGGCCGGCCGCACTGCGGACCCGCGGCCGCAGCCGGTGAAGACGCGCATCGGCGGCTTCGGCGGCGCCGATGGACTGGCGCATTTCCTGCACGATGAGAATATCGCGCTGCTGGTCGATGCGACGCACCCCTTTGCTGCGCGTATTTCGCACAATGCCGCGGACGCAGCGCAAAGAACCGGCGTTCCGCTGCTTGCCCTCCGAAGGCCGGAATGGCAACCGCTGCCTGGCGATCGCTGGAACACGGTCGACAGCGTTGTCGAGGCCGTGAACGCACTTGGCGATCGTCCACGCCGCGTCTTCCTCGCCATCGGTAGGCAGGAAGCCTTCCATTTCCAAGCCGCGCCGCAGCACAGCTACATTATCCGCAGCGTCGATCCAGTCACTCCGCCTCTCGATCTGCCCGACCAGGAAGCGATCCTGGCGACCGGCCCCTTTGCGGAGGCCGACGAAGCCGAGCTGCTCAAGGGCCGGCAGATCGACGTGATCGTCACCAAGAACAGCGGCGGCAGCGCCACCTACGGCAAGATCGCCGCAGCGCGCCGGCTCGGCATCGAGGTGATCATGGTCGAGCGGCGCAAGCCCGCGGACGTGCCGACGGCGGGCAGTTGCGACGAGGCGCTCGACCGCATCGCTCACTGGTTCGCTCCAGCGTAGAAGCGCGGCGTATAGACGAGATCCGGCTGGCCGTCGCGCTCGACGATGCGCGTCTCCGGCGAGCCGATGATCACGCATGTCGCCATGTCGGCGCGGTTGGCATCGGCCTTGCCGAGCGGCATCACGGCGATCCGCTCGTCCGGCCGACCGGCCGCGCGACCGAAGATGATCGGCACCGTTGCCGGCAGAACGCCGCGCAGAAGCTCGAAGGCCTCGCCGAGCTGCCATGGCCGCGCCTTGCTGATCGGATTGTAGAGCGCAATGACGAAGCCCGCCTCCGCCGCCAGCCTGAGCCGTCGGGTGATCACTTCCCAGGGCTTCAGATTGTCGGAAAGCGAGATCGCGCAGAAATCATGACCAAGCGGCGCACCGATGCGGGCGGCAACGGCGAGCATCGCGGTCACGCCGGGCGTGATCACCAGTTCAACCGACTTCCACTCCGCCGGCCCCTTGTCGATCGCCTCGCAGACGGCGGCCGCCATGGCAAAGACGCCGGGATCGCCGCCGGAAACCATGCAGACCTTCACGCCTGCCGCAGCCCGCGTCAACGCGACCTGCGCCCGATCGAGCTCCTCGCGATTGTCCGAGGCGACACGCACTTGATCAGGGCGGAGGTTCAGCCGATCGAGATAGGGAAAGTAGCCGTAGAATTCCTCAGCGGCGGCAACGGCTTCCGCCGTTTCCGGCGTCATCTGCTTGGCGCTCCCTGGGCCGGTACCGACGACGTAGAGCGTGCCGGTCATGGCCTGTCCTTCCAGCCGGGAACGAGCACCAGCGAGAAATAGGGCGCATCGTCGTCTGCCTTCTCGGCGAGCGCGGTCATCGCCGCGTTCTTCATCGTGCCACGCTCGACATAGACGGCCTGAGCGAGGCGACCGGATGCGGCGAGCGCCCGGCGGATCTTCGGCAGGTTGCGCCCGACCTTCATGATGACAGCGGCTTCCGTATCCTTCAGCCGCCGGCCGAGTTCGGCCTCGGCCATGGTGCCCGGAAGCACGGAGAGCACGTCATCGCCCTGCACCAGCGGAAGGCCGGCAAGCGACCAGCAGCCGGACATGGCGGTAATGCCGGGGATCACCTCGACCGGGAAACGGTTGGCGAGCCGCACATGCAGGTGCATGTAGGAGCCATAAAACAGCGGATCGCCTTCGCTGAGCACCGCGACCGTACGCCCGGCGGCAAGATGCGCTGCCACAGCCTCGGCCGACGCGTTGTAGAAATCGGTGATCTGGCTCTTGTAGGCGCCGTCATCCTTGTCGATCTCGGTTGTCACCGGATAGTAGAGCGGCAGTTCGACGAGGTCGGGCTTCAGCAGTCCCTCAACGACCGCGCGACCGTTGCCGCTGCGCCCGGCCTTGGCGAAATAGGCAAGCACATCGGCTTGCCCGAGCGCCTTCACGGCCTTGACCGTCAAAAGCTCCGGATCGCCCGGGCCGGTTCCAACGCCGATCAGGCGCCCCACGCCGACGCCGCTCACAGGCCCGGCCTCGCGAGCGAGTTGAGCGCTGCTGCCGTCATGGCGCTACCGCCGAGACGACCGCGCACGATGGCGAAGGGAACGCCATAGGAATTCTCGGCCAGCGCATCCTTCGATTCCGCTGCACCGACGAAACCGACGGGCATGCCGAGGATCGCTGCCGGCTTCGGCGCGCCATCGCGTAGCATTTCGAGCAGGAAGAACAGCGCCGTCGGCGCGTTGCCGATCGCGACCACCGAACCGGCCAGACGCTCGCTCCAGAGCTTCAGCGCGGCGGCGGAACGGGTGTTGCCGATCTCGGCGGCAATCTCGGGCGTGCGCGGATCGCGCAACGTGCAGATCACCTCGTTGCCGGCCGGCAGCCGTGCGCGGGTGACACCGTGCGCAACCATCTCGGCATCGCAAAGGATCGGCGCACCGGCTTTCAGCGCCGCGCGGGCCGAGCTTACAAAATCGGGAGAGAAGACGAACTGCCTGGTCGCCTCAACGGAACCACAGGCATGCACCATGCGCACGGCCAGATCCGCTTCCTCTTCGGAAAAGCCCGAGAGATCGGCCTCGGCGCGGATGATGGCGAAGGAACGCTCGTAGATGGCGTTGCCATCGCGAATGTAATCATACTCAGGCATGTCTATCCCTGTTCGAACGCTGCCGAGACGCGCGCAGCTCCGAGCCGTGTAAGACAGGACTGCGCCGATTCGCCAGCGTCTTTGTTTTGCCGCACCAGCCGGTCGAGCCGGGCAAGCGCGGATTCTATTTCATTCTCATCGGTGTAGGCGCTTGGAGCGCCGTTGGCAGCCCCATTTACGACAAGGCCGTATCCTGATGGCGCACCGACGAGTGTCAACTCTGACGACCTCGGTCGCGCACAGCCTTTGGCGCAGCCGGAGAGATGCACGATCAGCGATCCATCAAGCAACTCAGGCGCCGTCTGAACGACACGCTCTGCCATGGCCTTGGTTTCCATCCGCCCTGACGCACAGCCTTTGCTGCCCGCACACGTGGCGATCGCGTTTCGCGGATCCTGTTCCGCAATGCGAAAGCCGTGCGCCGCTGCCAGGCTCTGCGCCACCACCGCGGTCTCACGCATCAGGCCGAGCACGAAGAACGCATGCCCCGGCGCAAGCCGGAGCGCATGAGCGCCAAGCTCCTGCGCCTGGTGGACGAAGGTCGCCAGTGCGACGGCATCCACTTGGGCAAAGGCAAGACCGAGACCAAGAACGGTGCCGACGTTATCCAGCTCATGAATGCCGGGTATCGGGACGGAACTCGGAACCGCCGGGCCCCCGGACAATGCTTGGGCGCGACAGAGGGAGCGGATTTCCGCCGGATCCAGATCGCGCCCGCGCGCCGTCGTGCCGAGGCTCGCCAGTTTATCGAGAATGGTGATCACGGCCGGTACGACCGCACCTCCGGTCAACGCTCCGACAACAGCTCCCTTCGCCGCGGTACCACCGAGCGACAGCAGCCATCGGGCGCCAGCGGCTGTCGAAAGCGCCTGAAGGCGAATGTCGGCAACCACTGCATCAAGACCGAAACGGCCGCCACCGTCGATGACGACGGAAAGCTTTGGGGCGAGCTTCAAGGGCACGCGACGCGCTCCCAACGCCTCACGAAGCTCAGCGGAGATCGGTCGCGGATCGACGATTTCTGCCGGGTCGATCCCGGCCAAAGGCGGCATCTCGATAGCGAGGCCTTCGGTGATCGTGATTTCAGCATCACCGATGGCCTGCGCCAGCGCCGGCACGGACGCCTCGCTCAGGCCGCGAAGCTGCAGGTTTCCCCGTGCCGTGATCTCGATGATGCCATTGCCGAAGCGCCCCGCAGCGGCGGCAAGCGCGATTACCTTCGGCAGCGTCAGGCTGTCATCCGTTGGCCTTAGCCGCACGAGCAGGCCATCGCCGGTCTGCATGGGCGCCGCCAGCGACGGGCAGGCGCCGCGCCGCATCGAGGCGCTGGCGGCGGCTTCTCCGGTCGATGGAATGGCACAACTGGTCATCAAATCCGTCATCAAAGGCCCTCCTCCCTGAGGGCGCCTCGATCCCAAACATCAAGCGCGGGGTGCGAGCGGAAAGCCGAACACGCTTATCCTCATCCCGCTCTAGAGACGCTATAACACAGCCTCAATCCTTGAGTGAGATCAATCAAGAGACGGCTGTGGCCGCGCCGTCACCCCTCGAAATCGGCGCCCTTGCGCAGCAAGTAGATATCCATGATCCACCCCATCTTCGCCCGCGCTGCCGCCCGCGTTTCCAGGATCTGGGCTTTCACATCGGCCAGACGGCCGGAAATGACGATCTCGTCCCGTGTGCCGAGATAGGCACCCCAATAGATTTCAGCGTCTGGATCATCGATGCGCTGGAATGCTTGCTCGCCGTCGAGCATGACGACGGAGGTCTGGCTCGTTTCGGGGAAGCTTTCGTGCAGCCGGCGCCCCGTGGTGATCTCCACCGGCTTGCCGACGAGGTTCAGCGGGATGCGATGGCTGGCGCAGAGCGCCTGCAGGCTGGTGATCCCCGGAATGACCTCATAGTCGAAGGCAACGTTCCCGCGCGCCTTGACCCGCTCGACGATGCGAATGGTGCTGTCGTAGAGCATCGGGTCACCCCAGACCAGGAATGCACCGGTCCCGTCGCTGCTCAATTCATCGGCAAGCAGCCCCTCGTAGATCGCGGCGATCTGGGCGTGCCAGTCATCGACGCTGCCGTCATAGCTGACACCTTCGGTCCGGCGCACCGGCACCGCGAATTCGACAGTGCGGCTGTCGGGGCGCGTCACATAGCGCGCGCAGATGTCGCGGCGCACCTCCGCGAGATCGGTCTTCTTTGAGCCCTTGGTTGGGATGAAGAGCACGTCGGCCCGGTTCAGTGCGTTGATCGCCTGCACCGTCATATGCTCGGGGTTGCCCGAACCGATGCCGATGATCAGAATTTTGCGCATGCCCGTCTCCGCCATTCCTATCCTGGCGTCTTAGGCGCATCACTGCCGTCGGCGCAAGCTCTTCGCGCGACAGTGAACCCGCCAGCAGCGTCAACGCAGCCTCAGTTGATCTCGACGGCAACGGGATTGTCGGGCAAGCGCCAGTCGATCGGGTCGAAACCCTTCGATTCCAGGAAGGCGTTGGCCTGGGAGAAATGCCGGCAGCCGAGGAAACCGGAATGGGCCGAGAGCGGCGACGGATGCGGCGCCCGGAGCACCAGATGGCGCGAGCGATCGACGAAGGCCGCCTTCTTTTGTGCATAGGAACCCCAGAGCATGAAGACGACCGGATGCTCAGCCTCGTTGACCGCGCGAATGATCGCATCGGTAAACCGCTCCCAGCCCCGCCCCTGATGCGAGGCGGCCAAGCCACGCTCGACGGTCAGCACGCTGTTCAGGAGCAGCACACCCTGCTTCGCCCAGCTTTCGAGAAAGCCGTGGCGCGCCGGCGGAATGCCGAGGTCGGTGTTCAGTTCCTTGTAGATGTTGACGAGCGACGGCGGCGTCCTGACACCGGGGCGCACGCTGAAGCAAAGCCCGTGCGCTTGGCCATCGCCGTGGTAGGGATCCTGGCCAAGAATGACGACGCGAACCTTGTCGAGCGGCGTCAGGTCGAGGGCGCGAAAATATTCAGGCCCGCGCGGGAAGATCTGGCGGCCTTCATTTTTCTGGACCAGCAGGAACTGCTTGAGGTCGGCCATGTAGGCGCTGGAAAATTCCGGCGCGAGCGCTGCCTTCCAGCTCTCTTCGAGCTTTACCGCCGTTTCCATTGCACCTCCGGTCCATCTGTTGGCTTCGAGGTCCGCAATTTAGGCCCACCCACAGCCATCGCAAGACCTGTCACCCGCTTCCACCGGATGTTGCACGGGTTTTGCCAGTCGCCGCTGCTTTGCGGGCAATGCGCTAACCTAATTCAACAGCATTGTATTTCAAAGAATACAACGGTAATCAGGAGGCGATATCGTTGTATCCTGAGAGATATCACGCATCGTTGGAGGGAAATCGATGATCAAGAGAAGAGACTGGCTGAAGGGCCTGGTGCTGACACTCGGCCTCGCCTGGGTCGGCGCAAACGTTCTGCCGACAGCCGCGCAGGCTGAAGAGAAGGTAACGGTCTTTGCCGCCGCGAGCCTGAAGAACGCGCTCGATGCAATTAATGCCGAGTGGCAGAAGGAAAGCGGCAAGGAAACGACCGTCTCCTACGCGGCCAGCTCTGCACTCGCCAAGCAGGTGGAACAGGGCGCACCTGCCGATGTCTTCATCTCTGCTGACCTCGCCTGGATGGACTATCTCGCCGAGAAGAAGCTGATCAAGGACGACACCCGCGCAAACCTGCTCGGCAACCGCATCGTGCTCGTCTCCGGCAAGCAGGACGCTGCCCCGGTCGAGATCAAGAAGGGCTTCGATCTCGCAGCCATCCTCGGTGACGGTCGCCTCGCCATGGGTGCCGTCGATTCCGTTCCGGCCGGCAAATACGGCAAGGCTGCACTCGAAAAGCTCGACGCATGGAAGGCCGTAGAACCCAAGGTCGCCGGCGCCGAAAGCGTTCGCGCCGCCCTCCTGCTCGTCTCGCGCGGTGAAGCGCCCTACGGCGTCGTCTACCAGACCGACGCTGCGGCAGACCCGGGCGTGAAAGTCGTCGGCACCTTCCCGGAAGACAGCCACCCGCCGATCATCTATCCGATCGCGATCACCACCGAGAGCAAGAGCCCCGATGCGGCCGCTTATGTCGACTTCGTCAAGTCGGCCAAGGCTGCGGAACTCTTTGAAAAGCAGGGCTTCACGGTCCTGAAATAATTGACCTGAAACGACGGCGGATCTCGGCTGTCCAGAGACAGGCGAAGCATCTATCGTCACGCGTCGCCCGCGCCCAAACGCGGGCGACGCAATCTTTTGTCAGAGGCAGTAGCGACTGAGGCGGACAGTCACGTCCCACCGGCCGCGTATCGGGGAGCGATATCCGTTGGACTGGCTTGCAGTGAGCGATGCGGAATGGACGGCGATCCTGCTGAGCCTGCGCGTCGCAACCGTCGCGATGATCTGCAGCCTTCCCTTCGCGCTCGCGGTTGCCATGCTGCTCGCCCGCGGGCGTTTCTGGGGCAAGACTATCCTGAACGGTCTGGTACACATGCCGCTCATCCTGCCGCCCGTCGTTACCGGCTTTCTGCTTCTCCTGCTCTTCGGCCGCCGCGGACCGCTCGGCGCCTTCTTCGCCGATTATTTCGGCCTCGTCTTTTCCTTCCGGTGGACGGGTGCAGCACTTGCCTGTGGCGTCATGGCCTTTCCGCTGATGGTTCGCAGCATCCGCCTGTCGATCGAGGCGGTCGACCGCAAGCTCGAAGATGCAGCGACCACGCTCGGCGCCAGTCCGGTCTGGGTCTTCGCCACGATCACGCTGCCGCTGATCATTCCCGGCATCATCGCCGGCATGATCCTCGCCTTCGCCAAGGCCATGGGCGAGTTCGGCGCGACGATCACCTTCGTCTCCAATATCCCCGGCGAAACGCAAACGCTGTCGGCCGCCATCTACACCTTCACCCAGGTGCCCGGCGGCGATGCCGGCGCCATGCGGCTGACGATCATTTCGATCGTCATCTCCATGGCCGCACTCATTTTCTCCGAATTGCTGGCCGCCTTCGCCGCACGCCGGGTGGCCGCCCAATGAGCCTCACCGTCGAAACCCATCATCAACTCGGCAATTTCTCGCTCGACGCCGCCTTCACCTCGGATGGCGGCGTGACGGCACTGTTCGGCCGATCCGGCTCGGGCAAAACCTCGCTCATCAATATCATCGCCGGCCTGCTGAAACCGCAAAGCGGCCGCGTCCTGCTCGATGGCGACGTCATCGCCGACAGCGAGAACAGGGTCTTCACACCGGTGCATCGCCGCCGCTTCGGCTATGTTTTTCAGGAGGCGCGGCTCTTCCCGCATTTGAGCGTCAGCCGCAACCTTGCCTATGGCCGCTGGTTTGCCGGCAAGAGCGGCAGCGGTGGCGACTTCGCACGCATCGTCGAGATGCTCGGCATCGGCCATCTGCTTGAACGCAACTCCTCGGCACTGTCAGGCGGCGAAAGGCAGCGCGTCGCAATCGGCCGGGCCTTGCTCGCGGCACCGCGCCTGTTGCTGATGGATGAACCGCTCGCCGCCCTCGACGAGGCGCGCAAGGCCGAGATCCTGCCCTATCTCGAACGGTTGCGCGACGACGCCGGGATCCCGATCGTCTATGTCAGCCATTCCGTCGGCGAGGTCACCCGGCTCGCCCGGCGCGTCGTGGTGCTCGAAAACGGCAGGGTCACCGCATCGGGTGCGGCGGCCGAAGTGTTGAGCGCGCCCGCCGCCACGCTTGCCACCGGCCGGCGCGAGGCCGGTGTTCTGCTGGAAGGCGAGGTCGAGGGAACCGATCCGTCCCACGAGCTGACGACCGTCCGGGTCGGGCGGCAACGGCTGCGCATTGCTGGTGTCAGCGCCACACCCGGCAGCAAGCTTCGCCTGCACATCGCCGCGCGTGACGTCATGCTGGCGACTGCGAGACCGGTGGAGATCAGCGCACTCAACGTGCTCGAAGGGCGCATCCTGGCGATCGCGACGGAGGAAGACGGCAGCGTCGATGTCCGGGTCAATTGCGGTGATGCGACGATTGCCGCCCGCATCACCCGCTTTTCGCGCGACGCGCTGCAGCTCGTTCCCGGCAGGACCGTCTATGCTGTCATCAAGTCGGTGGCGATCGATCACTAGAGCACCACCCTGCATTTGCCCGCTCGAAGGCGACATGCACTAGGCGTCGTCTGAAACGACCTCGTCCGTGCCGAACGGTGAATCGCCGCCGCGCATGGACTCGAGCCAGGCGAGATCTTCGGCGATCGCGGCCTGTACCCGTTCTTCCATCTGCCTGTAGCGACGGATCAGCTCCTCGCCGAACGGCGTCACCAATGCGCCGCCACCCTGTTTGCCGCCGCGCTGTGATTCTACCGAAGGTTCGCTGAACATCCGGTTCAGGGCATCGACCAGCAGCCAGGCACGGCGATAGGACATGTCCATCGCCCGCCCCGCGGCGGAGATGGAACCGGTGTCGCGTATCAGTTCGAGCAGCAGGATCTTGCCGCGACCGAGCCGGTCGGCGGGCGGAAAATCGATGCGCAGGACGGGGCGAAGATCGGGGCGGCTCTCACTCATGCGGGCGAGCATAGAAGTACGCGCAGGAATCCGAAAGGCCGTCTCGCGGCGAACCGGACCGGTTCACGATAAAAGATTGCCGGCAACCGGGCGCCTGCCGCCGACTGCCAGATTGCAGGTCTTGATCTCGCGCCTTCGACATGTACCGATGATCCCGACAAGCCCCTGCCCGAAAGTACCTTCCCATGCCAGGTCCGACACTCGATCCCATCGCCACCGATACCGGCCTGCCCGCCAAGGCCGACGTCGTCATCGTCGGCGGTGGCATCATCGGCGTGAGCACCGCTCTCTTTCTGGCCGAACGCGGCATCGATGTCGTGCTCTGCGAGAAGGGCACGCCCGGAGCGGAACAGTCGAGCCGCAACTGGGGCTGGGTGCGGGTCATGGGCCGCGACGAGCGCGAGATTCCGCTGGCGATCGAGGCGCTGAAGATCTGGGGCACGCTCGACGCCCGCGTCGATGGCGAGACCGGCTTTCGCCGCAGCGGCATCCTCTACATCTCCGAGAACGAGCGCGACGTCGCCAACCGCGACGCCTGGCTCGCCCTGGCAAAACCCTACGGCGTGGATAGCGTGCAACTCAGCTCCGACACGACAGAAGCGATGATGCCGGGCGCCGCCGTCCGCTACGAAGGCGGGCTCTTCACGCCGAGCGACGGCCGGGCCGAACCGCAGAAGGCCGTGCCCGCGATCGTCGCCGGTGCCCGCCGCGCCGGTGCCCGTATCCTCACCGGCTGCGCCGTGCGCGGCGTCGAGAAGGCGGCCGGGCGGATTTCCGCCGTCGTGACCGAAAGAGGCCGCATCGAGACATCGACGGTCATCGTTGCCGGCGGCGCCTGGTCGAGGCTGTTCCTCAAAGGCCTCGGCATAAGGCTGCCGCAGCTGAAGGTGCGCAACACGGTGTTGAGAACCGGGCCAGTCTCCGGCGGGCCGGAAGGGGCCGGCGCAACCGCGACCTATGCCTATCGCAAACGCCTCGACGGCGGCTACACCATCGCCGATGGCGCTGCCAATCTGCACGCGATCGTGCCTGACAGCTTCGCCTTCTTCCGTGATTTCCAGCCGGCGCGAAAGGCGGAGGGCGACGCTGTTCAACTCGGCATCAGCGCCCAGAGCTGGAACGAACTGTTCGAGATCGGCGCCGTACCGCTCGACCGGCCGGGCGCCTTCGAACGCCATCGCGTGCTCGATCCCAATCCGGATTCGCGCCGCGCCTTGCATGCGCTCGATGCCGCCGCAAAGGCCTTGCCCTTGCTGCGCGAAACCAAGGTGCAGCAGATCTGGGCCGGGCTGATCGACGTGACGCCCGATGCCGTCCCCGTCATCTCGCCCGCCGAAAGCCTTCCGGGCCTCATCATCGCGACGGGCTTTTCTGGCCACGGTTTCGGCATCGGGCCGGGCGCCGGACACCTCGTCGCCGACCTCGTGACCGGCGCAAAACCGATCGTCGATCCGGCGCCGTTCCGGCTCTCGCGCTACTTCGATGGCACGCCTATCACGCTTGCCCCGCCGGTTTGACGCCATCCGCGCCGAACGGCCGCGAAAGAAAATTACAAGCAACGACCGGCAGGAATATGCGCAACACAACGCGTGGGCGCACTCCCGGCAGGATTCTATCTTTCTTTGCTTGCCCCTGCCCCGCAACGCCGAAAGACCTTCATAAGCCCCGGAACTCGTGGCAGTCTGTGAGCATTCCCGTCGGGAGAGCGGGGGCTTTTAGGAGGAGTCTGTGCAGACCTTAGGCGGAGGAGCCTTGCCGGTCACATTGCACGTCCTCGTACACCTCAGGCCCATCATTATCCCGACCCAGAGCATTTCCAGCATAGGTCCTAGCGCCTTTGCGTCCGGAAATGCGTGAGAACAGACATGAAGAGCGGTTCGACTGGAACCGCTCTTGATTTGGTGCACTGCGCACTCCGGAGGAGGCCGGAAACCGCATGAGCGATCTCGATCGACTTAGTCTGCATGTCCCCGAACCTGCCGTTCGGCCCGGTGGTCAGCCGGATTTCTCCAACGTCAAGATCCCGAAGGCCGGCTCCGTGCCGCGCCCGGAAGTGGACGTCGCGCCGGAAGAGATGCGCGACCTCGCCTATTCGATCATCCGCGTGCTTAACCGCGACGGCGAGGCGGTCGGTCCCTGGGCCGGGCTGCTTTCGGATGATGAACTGCTCTCAGGCCTCAGGCATATGATGCTGCTGCGCGCCTTCGACGCGCGCATGGTCATGGCGCAGCGCCAGGGCAAGACCTCCTTCTACATGCAGCACCTGGGCGAAGAGGCCGTCAGCTGCGCCTTCCGCAAGGCGCTGGTGAAGGGCGACATGAACTTCCCGACCTATCGACAGGCCGGTCTTCTGATCGCCGACGGCTACCCCATGGTCGAGATGATGAACCAGATCTTCTCGAATGAGAGCGACCCCTTGCGCGGTCGCCAGCTGCCGATCATGTATTCCTCCAAGGAACATGGCTTCTTCACCATCTCCGGGAACCTCGCGACCCAATATGTGCAGGCGGTCGGCTGGGCGATGGCTTCGGCCATCAAGCGCGACACCAAGATCGCCGCCGCCTGGATCGGCGACGGCTCGACAGCGGAATCGGACTTCCACTCGGCCCTTGTCTTTGCCTCCACCTACAAGGCGCCGGTCATCCTCAACATCGTCAACAATCAGTGGGCGATCTCGACCTTCCAGGGCATCGCCCGTGGCGGTTCCGGCACCTTTGCCGCCCGCGGCCTCGGCTTCGGCATCCCGGCGCTGCGCGTCGACGGCAACGACTATCTCGCCGTCTTTGCGGTCGCCAAATGGGCGGCCGAGCGCGCCCGTCGCAACCTCGGCCCAACGCTGATCGAATACGTCACCTACCGCGTCGGCGCCCATTCGACCTCCGACGATCCGAGCGCTTATCGCCCGAAAACGGAATCGGAGGCCTGGCCGCTCGGCGACCCGGTTCTTCGGTTGAAGAAGCACCTGATCCTGCGCGGCGCCTGGTCGGAAGAACGCCACACCCAGGCGGAAGCCGAGATCCTTGACGAAGTGATCCAGGCGCAGAAGCAGGCCGAAGGCCACGGCACGCTGCATGCCGGAGGCAAGCCCTCGGTGCGCGATATCTTCGAGGGCGTCTATGCCGAGATGCCGCCGCACATTCGCCGCCAGCGGCAGAAGGCAGGTTACTGATATGGCCAGAATGACAATGATCGAAGCCGTGCGCAGCGCCATGGACGTTTCCATGGAGCGCGACGACAATGTCGTCGTCTTCGGCGAGGACGTCGGCTATTTCGGCGGCGTCTTCCGCTGCACCCAAGGCCTCCAGGCGAAATACGGCAAGACCCGCTGTTTCGACGCGCCGATCAGCGAAAGCGGCATCGTCGGCACGGCAATCGGCATGGCCGCCTATGGCCTGAAGCCCTGCGTCGAGATCCAGTTCGCCGACTACATGTACCCGGCCTACGACCAGATTACCCAGGAAGCCGCCCGCATCCGCTACCGGTCCAACGGCGATTTCACCTGTCCGATCGTGCTGCGCATGCCGACCGGCGGCGGCATCTTCGGCGGCCAGACCCACAGCCAGAGCCCGGAAGCGCTCTTCACCCATGTCTGTGGCCTGAAGGTCGTCGTGCCCTCCAACCCCTATGACGCCAAGGGCCTGCTGATCGCCTCGATCGAAGATCCGGATCCGGTCATGTTCCTGGAACCGAAGCGGCTCTATAACGGCCCCTTCGACGGCCATCATGACCGCCCGGTCATTCCCTGGTCGAAACACGATCTCGGCGAGGTACCGGAGGGCCATTACACGATCCCGATCGGCAAGGCGGAAATCCGCCGCCAGGGCTCCGCCGTCACCGTCGTCGCCTATGGCACCATGGTGCACGTGGCGCTCGCGGCAGCCGAGGAAACCGGCATCGACGCCGAGGTGATCGACCTGCGCAGCCTGTTACCGCTCGACCTCGATACCATCGTCAAGTCGGTGGAAAAGACCGGGCGCTGTGTCGTCGTGCACGAAGCGACGCTGACGTCGGGCTTTGGCGGCGAAGTGGCCGCCCTCGTGCAGGAACATTGCTTCTACCATCTCGAAGCCCCTGTCGTGCGCGTCGCCGGCTGGGACACGCCCTACCCGCACGCCCAGGAATGGGACTATTTCCCCGGCCCCGCGCGCGTCGGACGCGCGCTCGTCGAAGTGATGGAGGCCTGACATGGGCGAATTCGTAATCAAGATGCCCGATGTCGGCGAAGGTGTGGCCGAGGCCGAACTCGTCGAATGGCATGTGAAGCCCGGCGATCCCGTGCGCGAGGACATGGTGCTCGCGGCCGTGATGACCGACAAGGCGACCGTCGAAATCCCCTCGCCCGTCACCGGCACGGTGCTCTGGCTCGGCGCAGAGGTGGGTGACACCGTTGCGGTGAAGGCGCCATTGGTGCGCATCGAAATCGCTGGCGAAGGCGAAGCCGCGGCATCGGCCGACGACAAGCGAGCCACCAAGGCGGAAGAAAAGCCCGCAGTGAAGGCTGAGGCGCCCGCGCCGGTCGCCAAGGCGACCCAGCCCGCGAAGGTCGAGGTGAAGGCACCGGCCACGAACGGCGCCCACGCCAACGGCGTTCACCAGCCGGGCGACCGGCTGGAAAAGGCGCTGGCGTCACCGGCCGTGCGCCTGCGTGCCAAGGAAAGCGGCGTCGACCTGCGCCAGGTGACGGGGTCCGGCCCGGCCGGCCGCATCACCCATGATGATCTCGACCAGTTTATCGCCCGCGGCGCCCAGCCGGCGCTGGCGCCCGCAGGCCTGCAGCGCAAGACCGCCGTCGACGAGATCAAGGTGACCGGCCTTCGTCGCCGCATCGCGGAAAAGATGTCGCTCTCCACGTCGCGCATTCCCCACATCACCTACGTGGAAGAAGTCGACATGACCGCGGTGGAAGACTTGCGCGCGACCATGAACCGCGACCGCAAGCCGGACCAGCCGAAGCTGACGATCCTGCCCTACCTGATGCGCGCGCTGGTACGCACCATTGCCGAGCAGCCGGCCGTCAACGCGATATTCGACGACGGTCCCGGCATCATCCATCGCCACCACGCCGTCCATATCGGCATCGCAACGCAGACGCCGGCCGGTCTCACCGTTCCGGTCGTGCGCCATGCCGAAGCGCGCGGTATCTGGGATTGCGCCAACGAACTCAATCGCCTGGCGGAAGCCGCACGCACCGGCACGGCCACCCGCGACGAACTCACAGGCTCGACGATCACGATTTCCTCGCTCGGCGCACTCGGCGGCATCGCCTCCACGCCCGTAATCAACCATCCGGAAGTGGCGATCGTCGGCGTCAACAAGCTCGCGATCCGCCCGGTCTGGGACGGCACGCAATTCGTGCCGCGCAAGATCATGAACCTGTCCTCGAGCTTCGATCACCGCGTCATCGACGGCTGGGATGCGGCCGTGTTCGTGCAGCGGCTGAAGACGCTGCTCGAAACGCCGGCGCTTATTTTCGTGGAGGCCTGAGGCGATCATGAAGGAAATCTCCTGTAAGCTGCTCGTGATCGGCGCCGGCCCCGGCGGTTACATCGCAGCCATCCGCGCCGGTCAACTCGGCATCGACACCGTCATCGTCGAAAAGGCCAAGGCCGGCGGCACCTGCCTCAATGTCGGCTGCATCCCCTCCAAGGCGCTCATTCACGCGGCCGAAGAGTTTCATAAACTGCGTGCGGCCGCTTCCGGCCGCAGCCCGCTCGGCCTGTCGCTAGCCAACCCCTCGATCGATCTCGCCCATACCATCGCCTGGAAGGACGGTATCGTCGGCCGGCTGAACGGCGGGGTGATCGGCCTCCTGAAGAAAGCCGGCGTCAAGGCAGTGGTCGGCGCGGCCCGCTTCATCGATGGCAAGACCGTCGATGTCGAGACCGAAACAGGGCTGCAGCGCATCCGCGCCGAAGCGATCGTGATCGCCACCGGTTCCGCGCCGGTCGAGCTGCCGGACCTGCCCTTCGGCGGGCCGATCATTTCCTCGACCGAGGCCCTGTCGCTAAAGAGCGTGCCGAAGAGCCTCGCCGTCATCGGCGGCGGCTATATCGGCCTCGAACTCGGCACCGCCTTTGCCAAGCTCGGTAGCCATGTCACCGTGCTCGAGGCGCAGCCGCGTATCCTGCCACTCTATGACGCCGATCTGACGAAGCCGATCGGCAAGCGCCTTGGCGAACTCGGCATCGAAGTCTTCACCCAGACGGTCGCCAAGGCCTACTCTGCCGAGACCGGCAGCCTGCAAGCCGAGCACAACGGCCGCCCCATCGATGTCGCCGCCGAAAAGGTGCTCGTCACCGTCGGCCGCCGGCCGGTGACCGAGGGCTTCGGCCTGGAGGAGATCGACCTCGACCGCACCGGCCGCTTCATCCGTGTCGATGACCAGTGCCGCACTTCGATGCGCGGCATCTACGCGATCGGCGACGTCACCGGAGAGCCGATGCTGGCACACCGCGCCATGGCGCAAGGGGAAATGGTCGCGGAGATCGTCGCCGGCCACAAGCGCAGCTGGGACAAGCGCTGCATCCCCGCCGTCTGCTTCACCGACCCGGAGATCGTTACCGCCGGCCTGTCGCCCGACGAAGCGCGCGCAGGCGGCATCGAGATCAAGATCGGCCAGTTCCCCTTCCAGGCGAACGGCCGCGCCATGACGACACTTGCCGAAGACGGTTTCGTGCGCATCGTCGCCCGCGCCGACAACCACCTGGTGCTCGGCATCCAGGCAGTCGGCCATGGGGTCTCGGAACTCTCGGCAAGCTTCAGCCTGGCGATCGAAATGGGCGCGCGCCTCGAAGATATCGCCGGCACGATCCATGCGCATCCGACGCAGTCCGAGGCTTTCCAGGAATCCGCGCTGAAGGCGTTGGGGCACGCACTGCATATCTGATGCCTCGCGTAGTAGAATGGCCCCTCGTCCGGCCTACCGGCCACCGTCTCCCCGCCAAGCGGGGAGACGGACACATGTGGCGCCCACCCGCTTCAACAATTGCCTTTTGTCGTATGGGAGAAAGACATGAGCAGAACTGACCCGATCGTCATCGTTTCGGCGGCCCGTACCCCGATGGGCGCATTTCAGGGCAGCCTCAAAGATTTGACCGCGCCCGAAATCGGCGCCATCGCGCTGAAGGCAGCACTCGATCGCGCCGGCCTTGGCGCTGTCGACGAGGTGCTGATGGGCAATGTGCTGCCGGCCGGCGTCGGCCAGAACCCGGCGCGCCAGGCAGCCCTTGGCGCAGGCCTCGGCAAGGAGACACCGTCGACGACCATCTCCAAGGTCTGCGGCTCCGGCATGAAGGCGCTGATGCTTGGTCATGACGCGCTGCTTTCGGGCAGCGCATCGGTGCTTGCTGTCGGCGGTATGGAGTCGATGACCAACGCCCCCTATCTGCTGCCAAAGGCGCGCGGCGGCTTCCGCCTGGGCCATGGCGAAGTCAAGGACCATATGTTCCTCGACGGCCTCGAAGACGCCTATTCCGGCCGGCTGATGGGCACCTATGCCGAGGATACAGCGGAACACTACCAGTTCTCGCGCGCTGATCAGGACGCCTTCGCGCTGCGCTCGCTCGATCGCGCCATCCGTGCGGCTGAGGATGGTTCCTTCGCCGAGGAGACGGTGGCGGTCAGCGGCGCTGGAAAGCGACAGACCGCCAACCTTGATCGCGACGAGCAGCCGACCAAATCCGATCCGGCAAAGATCCCGAAGCTGAAACCCGCCTTCCGCGACGGCGGCAGCGTGACGGCGGCCAACTCGTCGTCGATCTCCGACGGGGCCGCAGCACTGATCCTGATGCGCGCGAGCGAGGCGGAAAAGCGCGGACTGACGCCACTTGCGATCGTCGCCGGTCATGCCGGCCATGCGCAGGAACCAGCCTGGTTCACCACCGCGCCGATCGGCGCCATCGACAAGCTGATGACCAAGCTTGCCTGGGAAAAGGGTAGCGTCGGCCTCTACGAAATCAACGAGGCTTTCGCCGTGGTGGCGATGGCGGCGATCCGCGATCTGGGGCTTTCCGACGATATCGTCAACATCAATGGCGGCGCCTGCGCGCTCGGCCACCCGATCGGCGCCTCCGGCGCCCGCATCATCGTGACCTTGCTGCACGCCATGCGCGCCAAGAACGTCAAGCGCGGCATCGCCTCGCTCTGCATCGGCGGCGGCGAAGCGACGGCGGTCGGGCTGGAGCTCTTGCAATAGCACAGAGCGTCCTTCCGGCAGCCTCGCGCTTCAATCTATGGAAAACGCCGCCGGTGGAGCCGGCGGCGTCTCTGTTTTTCAGCGGGGGGTTTGCCCTCGCGGCTCAGCCCATGCGCTCGGAAGCGTAGGAACCCGGGCTCGGCGGGAAGACGACGACGCGGTTGCCGTTGATGAAGCAACGGTTGTGGATATGCGCGTGCACGGCGCGGGCAAGCACCTGGCTTTCGACGTCGCGGCCGATCGACACGTAGTCTTCCGCACTCTGAGCATGGGTGATGCGGGCGATGTCCTGCTCGATGATCGGGCCTTCGTCGAGGTCTGCGGTGACGTAGTGCGCCGTCGCACCAATCAGCTTCACGCCGCGCTCATAGGCCTGCTTGTATGGGTTTGCGCCCTTGAACGACGGCAGGAACGAGTGGTGGATGTTGATGATCCGGCCCGACATCTTCTTGCAGAGCGCATCCGACAGGACCTGCATGTAGCGGGCAAGCACGATCAGTTCGGCGCCGGTCTGGTCGACGAGCTCGAGCAGCTGGGCCTCGGCCTTCGGCTTGTTCTCCTTCGTCACCTTGATGCAGTAGAAGGGGATGTCATGGTTGACGACCACCTTCTGGTAGTCGAAGTGATTGGAGACGACGCCGACGATGTCGATCGGCAGCGCGCCGATCTTCCAGCGATAGAGCAGGTCGTTGAGGCAATGGCCGAAACGCGACACCATCAGCAGCACCTTCATGCGCTCTTCACTGTCGCGGATTTCAGCATTCATATCGAAGCGCTTGACCACCGGTTCGAAGCCGGCCTTCAGCTCGTCGAGCGTCACGCCTTCCTGGCTGATGAAGGTAAGCCGCATGAAGAACAGGCCGGTTTCGAGGTCATCGAACTGCGAACTGTCTGAAATGTAACAGCCCTTTTCGGCGAGATAGCCGGTGATGGCGGCGACTATGCCACGGGTGGTCTTGCAGCTGACGTTCAGCACATAGCTTTTCATCGGTAGGTCTCTCGCTCCAGAGGTTTTTCCGGCCCCCCTTATACGGCCAGTCACACAAAAACTAGCGCGGCCTTTTCGCCGCCGTCGATCCATTCGCGACATTCGCTTGACGGAACTGGCCAGACGGCGCCGGCGGCACGATATGGGTTCTCAGGCCCCGCGGCTCTAGCGCGGCGTGCGGTCCGGGTGCGCGCGGGCGAAAGCCTCGATCTCCGCGCAATTCTGATCGATTGCCACAACCCGCGGGCAAGCGGTGAGATCCACGTCCCAGCGGCGGGCATTGTAGACCTGAGGCACCAGGCAGAAATCCGCCATGGTCGGGCTGTCGCCATGACAGAAACGGCCGGTCGCGGAATGATCGAGCAGTCGTTCGAAGGCAGCGAGCCCCTCACCGATGAACTTGCGCATCCAATTGCGCCGCGCCGCCTCGCCGTCCTCCGCATTGGCCATGACATAGGAAACCACGCCGAGATTGCAGACCGGATGGATGTCCATCGCAACCGCATAGGACAGCATGCGCACCCGCTGACGACCGATGGCATCATCCGCCAGGAAGCCGGACGCCACTCGCGTCTCGGCAAGATATTCGATGATGGCGAGCGATTGCGTGAAACGCTCGCCATCGATGTCGAGGGCAGGCACGAGCCCCTGCGGGTTGCGGGCCAGATGCTCCGGCGCCTTGTGCGCCTTGGCAAGCAGGTCGACCGGCACCGAACGATAGCTTTCGCCGAGGCTATTGAGCGCGATACGCACCCGATAGCTCGCCGACGAACGCCAGTAATCGTAGAGGACGGTCTCGCTCATGCCTTTGCCCGTTCTTGTAGGTCGGCCGTATCAGGCCCGGTTGTAGGCTTCGACGGTCTGCTCGATCGCGCCGAAGATCGAATGACCGGTCTTGTCCTTCATCTCGATGCGCACGACATCGCCGACGCGGAGGAACTGGGTCTTCGGCGCGCCGCCGGCGATCGTCTCGATCATCCGGACTTCCGCGATGCAGGAGTAACCGGCACCGCCCTCGGCAACCGGCTTGCCCGGGCCGCCATCGAGCTTGTTGGAAACAGTGCCCGAGCCGATGATCGTGCCGGCGCAAAGCGGCCGGGTCTTGGCCGCGTGGGCAACCAGTTGCGCAAAATCGAAGGTCATGTCGACGCCGGCATTGGCGCGGCCGAAGGGCTTGCCGTTCAGGTCGACGCAAAGCGGCAGATGCAGCTTGCCGCCGTCCCAGGCATCACCCAGCTCATCCGGCGAAACGGCGACCGGCGAGAAAGCAGACGACGGCTTCGACTGGAAGAAGCCGAAGCCCTTGGCGAGCTCGGCCGGGATCAGGCCGCGCAACGACACGTCGTTGACCAGCATGATGAAACGAATTGCCGCCCGCGCCTCTTCGATCGTTGCAGCCATCGGCACATCGTCGACGATGACGGCAACCTCGCCCTCCATGTCGACGCCCCAGCTTTCGTCGGCAAGCGGGATCCGATCGCGCGGTGCGATGAAGCTGTCGGAGCCGCCCTGGTACATCAGCGGATCGGTCCAGAAGCTCGAAGGCATCTCGGCATTGCGGGCCTTGCGCACCAGCTCGACGTGATTGACGTAGGCCGAACCGTCGGCCCATTGGTAAGCGCGTGGCAATGGCGACAGGGCGTCGTGCTCGTGAAAGCGGATCGTCGGCTGCGAGCCGGTCTCGATTCCCTCCGCCACGCGCGCAAGCCGCGGACCGGCATGCGCCCAATCGTCGAGCGCTGCCTGCAGCGAGCGGGCGATGTGCCCCACTTCCGAGCAGCGGGTAAGATCGCGAGAGACGACCACGAGCTTTCCGTCGCGCGTACTGTCCTTGAGTGTCGCCAGTTTCATGCAGTCCTCCCTCTCAATCTTTTCATTGTTCACGCAGTTTCGGACGAAACCGCGCTTAGGCGGACGAATCGTCCGCAATCTTCACAACAAGGCCGTCGGCGGCGATCGTCAAGGCGCCCGCCCAGTTTTTGCGGGTCGCCGCGATCCAGTCCGTTTCCGAAATCTCGGGATCGTCGGCAGGGATCAGATGGTGCAGCACCAGCCGGCCGACGCCCGCGGCCGTTGCGATCGCGGCCGCTTCTCCGGCAAAGCTGTGGCTCGCCAGCAGATGCTCCTTCAACCGTGCGCCATTGCCGGTGCGCGCCACCAGCCGGTCGACGCCTTCGGCAAGCATCGCCTCATGCACGAGAATGTCGGCCCCTTTGGCGAAATCGGCAAGCGGCGGGAAATAGGCGGTATCGGACGAGAACACGACAGAACCTTCCGCATGGTCGAACCGAAGCGCAAAACAATCGGTAACCGGCGGATGGTCGACGCGCAGCGCCGAGAGCGTCAGGCCACTCTCCGACAAGATTTCGCCTTCGGAGAACTCTATGACCTCGACCAACGCGCGCAGATCCGGCCGGCCCTCATCGACGATGCGGATGTCGATATCGAAGGCCATCGATTGCAGGAAGCCCTGCCAGTAGGCGCGGGTGCCGGCGGGGCCGAAGACGCGCACCGGCTGCGATAGCCCCGCGGTCCAAGCCGTGTGAATGAGCGGCCCGAGCTCGAGCACATGGTCCGAATGCAGATGGGTAATGACGATCAGGTCCAGCGTCTTCAGCGCGACACTGGCATTGGTCAGCCCGCGGGTGACGCCGAGAGCGCAATCGACGACAACAGTCCGGCCGCCGATTTGAAGCAGAGACGACGTCGGCCACGGGCCGCCCGGCCGGATCGCCGGACCACCCTTGCTGCCGAGCAAAACCAGGCGTGAACTCAAGACCAATCGCCTTCCGGCGTCCCGTTGAACCGCTTCTTGAGATCGCTCCAGCAGTCAATGTAGTTGTCCTGCAACGTCTCCAGTTCGGCGGCGAAGCGGGTCAGCTGCTGCGGGAAGCGGGTCTCGAACATGAAGGCCATCGTATGGTCGAGCTTCACCGGTTTCAACTCGCTATTCGTTGCCTTGTCGTAACCTGATGCATCCGGCCCGTGCGCCAGCATCATGTTGTGCAGGCTCATGCCGCCAGGCACGAAGCCTTCCTCCTTGGCATCATAGCGGCCATAGATCAGCCCCATGAATTCGCTCATGATGTTGCGGTGATACCAGGGCGGCCGGAAGGTGTGTTCCGCCACCATCCAGCGCGGCGGGAAGATCACGAAATCGATGTTCGCCGTGCCCTCCTCGCCAGAGGGTGCCGTCAGCACCGTGAAAATCGACGGATCCGGATGGTCGAAGAGAATGGCGCCGACCGGCGAATAGGTCTTGAGGTCATATTTATAGGGCGCGTAGTTCCCATGCCAGGCGACGACGTCGAGCGGCGAGTGACCGATCTCGGTCACGTGGAAGCCGCCGCACCATTTCACATGCACGCGGCAGGGCGTTTCCTTCTCCTCGAAGGCGGCGACCGGCGTCTTGAAATCGCGCGGGTTTGCAAGGCAGTTGGCGCCAATCGGGCCGCGATCCGGCATCGTAAACTTGGCGCCGTAATTTTCGCAGATGTATCCGCGCCAGACCTTCTCCTCACCACGCCGTGTCACCTTGAACATGGTGCCGCGCGGCACGATGCAGATCTCCGAGGGCTCCACATTCATCTTGCCGAGTTCGGTGAAGACCTGGATCGCGCCCGTTTCCGGAACGATCAAGAGCTCGCCGTCCGCATTGAAGAAGTAGTCGTCCACCATGTCGGCGTTGAAGGCATACGCATGCGCCGCCATGCCGGTCTGCGTCGGCGCGTCGCCCGCCGTCGTCATCGTGCGGATGCCCTCAAGGAAATTCAGTTTCTCCGCCGGCACCGGCAGCGGGTTCCAGCGCAACTGGCCGAGCGCCAGCGAATGCTCGGCCACATGCGGCGCCGTCTTCCAGTGCGGGTAGTCGATCTTGCTGAAGCGACCGGTGTGACGGACGCTCGGGCGGATGCGGTAGAGCCAGGACCGCTCGTTCGTGCCGCGCGGGGCAGTGAAGGGCGATCCGGAAAGCTGCTCGGCATAGAGCCCGTAAGCGCATTTCTGCGGGCTGTTCTGCCCCTGCGGCAGGGCACCCGGAAGGCTTTCGGTCTCAAAATCGTTGCCGAAGCCGGGCATGTAGTTGAGCGCCTCCTCAGCCCTCACCTGCGCCTCGGCCTGTTTTCCTGCCTTGTCCAGCATCATCGATCCTCCTCCTCATGGCGCCTCACTTCGGGTTCTCGAAGCGACCTGCGAAAGGTCCGGCGCAATCCCAAATACCGCAGCGACGACCTTTTCCCAGGTGGACGAAATTGCCGCGTTCGGCATATTAGTTGCAATCGTAACTATCGATTTTGTAACTATCAAGGACGCCAAAATGGCCGCCGATGGCTTCGAGCTCAATGCCTTCCTGCCCTATCGCCTGAACCGCGCGGCGGAATTTGTCGCATTGCGCTTTGCCGCCCAATACAAGGCGCGCTACCAGCTCACCCGCCCGGAATGGCGCACGCTCGCGGCCCTCGGCAGCACTGGTCGTCCGATGACGGCAACCGAAGTCGCGGGCCACTCGGCCATGCACAAGACCAAGGTCAGCCGCGCCGTCGCCGCGCTCGAAAAGCGCCGCTGGCTCACTCGCCGTGAAGACGAGGGCGACCGCCGCATAGAGCATCTTGAACTGACGAAGATGGGCATTCGGGCCTATGCCGAGCTAACCGAGCTTGCCGCCCGCTATCAGGCCGAGCTGGATATGCTGATCGGCCCAGCCGGCATGCGGGCGCTCGCCACTGGTCTGGAAGCGGTGGAAACGGCTATAGGTAAGGCTGAGAGCAACTCTGTCGCCGACGATTGACGCTTCAGCCCTTCATCCGCTCCGGGATCGGCACGCCCTCGAAACTCTTGAGGGTTTCGAGCACAATGGACGTCTTCACATGCTGCACGCTGTCGTGCGGCAGAAGCACGTCGTTGACGAAGCGCGAGAGCCCCGCGAGGTCAGGGGTCACCACGCGCAGGTGGTAGTCCATCTCGCCCGTCAGCGCATAGGCCTCCAGCACCTCCGGCAGACTGGAGACAAGCTTGCCGAACCGCTTGGCATTGTCGCGATTGTGGGTGGCGAGCGTCACTGAGATCACCACCATCAGATCGAGGCCGAGTTTCTGCCTGTCGATCTGCGCCTGATAGCCGGTGATGTAGCCTTCCGCTTCGAGCCGGGTGCGCCGCCGCGAGCATTGTGACGGCGAGAGCGCGATGCGTTCGGACAGTTCGTTGTTGGTCAGATGCCCGTCGCGCTGCAATTCGCTGAGGATCTTGAGATCGAACCCGTCAAGCTGCTCCATTCGTGCATCCTAATACGCAATATTGCATGTTTCGTGCACCATTCTGTCTAAACCGTGCAAGAATACAAGCATTGTGCATGAGAATTGCGTCATACTCCGGCTAAGTTTGGAAGAATAAGAGGAGACTTCCGATGGGCCCCTTCCCGCATGATGCCCCGCCGGCAACGATTACCGCTGATAACCCCGCCGGCACCGACGGATTCGAATTCGTCGAATTCGCCCATCCGGAACCGGAAAAGCTTGCCGAGCTCTTTACCCGCATGGGCTACAGCCCGGTCGCCAGGCACAAGACCAAGAACATCACGGTCTGGCGCCAGGGCGACATCAACTACATCCTGAATGCCGAGCCGGGCTCGCATGCCATGCGCTTCGTCGACGAGCACGGCCCCTGTGCCCCGTCGATGGCCTGGCGCGTCGTCGATGCCAAGCACGCCTTCGAGCATGCAGTCTCGAAGGGCGCGATCCCCTACGAAGGCAAGGACAAGTGTCTCGATGTCCCGGCGATCGTCGGCATCGGCGGTTCGCTGCTCTATTTCGTCGAGACTTACGGTGCCAAGGGCTCGGCCTATGAGGCCGAATTCGAGTGGACCGGGGAGCGCAATCCGAAGCCCGAGGGCGTCGGTTTCTATTATCTCGACCACCTGACCCATAACGTCTATCGCGGCAACATGGACAAGTGGTGGGCCTTCTACCGCGAACTCTTCAACTTCACGCAGATCCACTTCTTCGACATCGACGGTCGCATCACCGGCCTCGTCAGCCGGGCGATCACCTCGCCCTGCGGCAAGATCCGTATCCCCTTGAACGAATCCAAGGACGACACGAGCCAGATCGAGGAATATCTGCGCAAGTACAAGGGCGAAGGCATCCAGCACATCGCCGTCGGCACCGAAGGCATCTACGATGCCACCGACAAGCTGTCGGACAATGGTCTGAAGTTCATGCCAGGCCCGCCGGAAACCTATTACAACATGTCGCACGACCGCGTTCACGGCCATGACGAGCCGATCGAGCGGATGAAGAAGCACGGCATCCTCATCGACGGCGAAGGCGTGGTGAACGGCGGCATGACGAAGATCCTCTTGCAGATCTTCTCGAAGACCGTGATCGGCCCAATTTTCTTCGAATTCATCCAGCGCAAGGGTGACGAAGGCTTTGGCGAGGGTAACTTCCGCGCCCTGTTCGAATCGATCGAAGCCGATCAGATTCGCCGCGGCGAACTGGGGCCGCAGGCGGCAGAGTAAGCCGCTCCAAATACCGCGTTGCATCGAGCCTCTCGCCTCCCGGCGAGGGGCCTACCGGCGGCCATGGGGCCAGTGAACAATACGGTGCGGGCGTCTCAATCCCTCGGTGCCGGTGGTCGATGATCCTTTCCGATCCTCCGGCACGAGGCTGCGCCTGCCATCCCTGGACTGAATACAAGACAGGGATAAATATCCAATAGATCAAAATATTTGCGGTTCAGCGCGCCCGTGCCGGCGCGTGTCACCGTTCGCAATCTCAGTTCGTGACCTCGTTGACGACGCGCCAGTTCGGTCGACCGAGGTCATGCGGCCAATTGATCACGTCACGATCGTTGAAGTAGACGACTTCCGCCAGATTGGGGAACTGCGGATCCGGTTGCGTCGCTGCGTTCATCCATGGCTGCATGTAGGTTTCACTGCCTTGCCATCCGAGCTCGGCCACCCAGATCGGCTTCTTGTACTTGGCCACCAGATCGTAGCCGGGCTTCAGCGCCTCGGCGAAGGTCTTCGGCGCTCCGTATTCGATCTTGTCGAAAGCTTCGAACCCGAAGACCGACAACCCGACGAGATCGACATATTTGTCACCCGGATAATAGGCTTCGAGGTTCGGCAGTCCTTTCGGCGACCACATGATCTGCGCCTTCGGGGCCTTCTTGCGCACGATGTCCATCGCGTGCCTGTAGGCCTTGATCCAGTCCTGGGGCTCCCAGCCAGCCCAGGAGAAGCGGCCGGAGGTGTCTTCCATTTCCTGGCCCCAGCGCACGATGACCGGGCTCTTCAGTTCGGCGATCGCCTTGGCGATCGCTTCCATGTTGGGGTCATACTCGCCCCTGAGCATACGGTCGCGAAGCTGCGTTGGTGTCAGTTTCCAGTCGAGCGACCAGGACCAGGGCTCGATGGTGATCAGCAGATTGCGATTGCGCTGAAGGGCGTATTCGTCAGCGGTCTGCAAGGATGCGAGATCGACGTCCTCCCAGGGCAGGAACAGGGCTTCGGTCGTCACATCGCTTTGGGCGCCGAAATCCCCATGCGGATCGTAGGCGCCGAATTTCGTTCCGCCAGGGTGCATGACGGGACGTTTGTCGATCATCGTCTCGGTCTGCCCGGCATTGCCCGCAGGATTGGCTTGCTCCTGCGCCAATGCTGATACCAAGCTGCCGAAGTCCAGCTGTAGAGCTAGGGCAGTGCATAGGGCGAACGCCAATTTGCGTTTCATTTCATCCTCCTGCGGCGTCTATTTCTTGGCCAGGAACTGTTCCTTCAAATTCAACGCCTTTGCTGTGATGTCGTCCTGGGCGACGAGGCTGTAGTAGGCATCATTGGGCTTGGGCTTTGCATGCCTGAAGACATACCACTCGCCGTTTGGCACCTTTCGCTGATAGATCGTGTCGCCGATCCTGGCGTGGCCGAAGCAGGTCCGTGCGTCGCCGGCATTGGCCGCGGTCGTCCAGATGGCCTGCATGCACATCATGCCGAGGTCGCTGACGTACCAGTTGCCTTCGGCAAAGGACCGGTTGCCGTTGCCCTTGTCCACAAAGGCCACGAGCTTGCGGTCATGCGCGGTGAAGCGTGCCCCGCCGGTCGACCATTGCCAGGTCTTGTTGCGATAGAGGGAGTAGACCTCATAAGCGCTGAGCGGCGTCGGCTTGACTTCCATCTTCGCCTTGACCGGCTGGGCGCCCAGATAGACCGCAGCGGCTGCAAGCGGCAGCAACAGCGGAACAACCATGACTTTTATGGACCCTTTCATTGCCTTTCTCCTCACATTGGAGATTACAAACTCGACGGCGCGCCGCCGTCATGACGGCACGTAGTATCGGCTGACCTTCTTGGTGGTCCTCGTTTCCCCGACCCGCGTTTCCCCGACGCTCATCCGGCTTCCAATCGTTGCACTGATGCTCCTTCTCTCGACACTGTTTGGGGTGGTTCGTGATACGACAGGTTCGATCCGCGCCCCGCTCTCGGGCGGCTGCGAAAAGCCTTTCCACCGCAGATGGAAACGAACGATCCTGAGGTTCGTGCCATGCCCGGCGCCGGCAACCGTGTACTTCGCCTCGGTGAAGGTCACGAAACCCAGGCCATGCGACAGGGCCTCCGTTGCCTCGGCGCCGTGGCGCACGGCCGATTGGGCCGAGAGCACCGAGACCAGCACCAGAGAACCTGCCGTTATCGCCGTCATCGTCGAACGCGGCATGAGCGGCAGCCCGTTCTCGCGGGCGTGTCGAACATGGATCACCACCACGAGCCCGGCATAGATTAGGGCGTTGATCTCGGCAAAGACGTAGAAACCCCGCGCCGTTCCGGCATCGGAAACGAGCCAGACCGCGAGCGCCGACATCAGGGAAAGCACGAGATAGGGCGTCAGCACCCGAAGCGGCAGAGGAGCCGCCGCGCCGCCGCCCTTCGGCGTGATGCGAAAATCGACGAACGTGCGGGTCAGATGGTCGCGCACCGCTGCCAGGCAGCCGAGCAGCGACCACGGCCAGCGCGCGAACAGGAACAGGACTGTCTCCCAGCTCAGCACCCGCGCATCATGCGGCCGGAACGTACCGGTCGAACGCCAGAAATAGGCGAGCACGACCAGAACCAGCGACAGGGGCGCGAAATGCAGCAGAAAATCGGGATAATCGACCTCGACGAAGGCCCGCCCCATCAACAGCGCCGCGATCGGCATCAGGAACATCAACGCCATGAAGAACGAAAACAGCGGGTACCAGAACTGCGAAAACAGGAACTGGAACTGCAGCCGCGCCGGCAACTTCGGCACATAGGCCGGCGAGTACTTCAGCAGGATCGCGACGAGGCTGCGCGACCATTGGAACTCCTGAACCACAAGATCGGCAAAGTTCGCCGGTCCGTCGCCGTGGGCTATGGCGTTGTGGGCATGGACGCCACGCCAACCATGAGCGTTCATCATCAGCGTCGTCGAATGATCTTCGGCGAGTTCCGGCCCCAATCCGCCGATCTGCTTCAAGGCCTTTGTGCGCACGGCGTAGTGCGACCCGATGCAGAGCGGCGCCCAGCCGTTGTTGTATCCGACCTGCAGGGAGCCGTGCAGGCTCGCCTCCGCATAAAGCCGCCCACGCGCCGCCCAGCTGGTTGGGGCGTTTGCGTCGCATATGCTCGGCGCCGAGACATAGCCGACCGACGGGTCGTTGAAAGGGCGCAGCACCTCGACGAGGTAGCTGGCTTCGGGCACGTGATCGGCGTCGAACTGCGCCACGAACTCGTAGCGGTCATAGCCATAGTGATCGTAGAAATAGGCAAGGTTTCCCTCCTTGCAGCGCGTGCGGCGCGGCCAGGCAGCGCGATGATAGTCAGCGATACCCTTTCGCGTGGAGATGAAGACCCCGTGGGCCGCACACCAGGAAGCCGTCTCCGGCGACGGATCCTCATCCGCCAACCAGACATCGAAGTCACAGCCGGTCTGGTCCAGCATCGCCTGCAACGTCTTGCGCAACACGGCAAATGGCTCGGAAGGCGCCTTGGTGACAACCATCGCGATCCGTCCGCGTGGCACCGGGCCCGTACTTGCTGTGGCAACCTTCGCGCCCGAAAAGATCGCGATGAAATAGACCGGCAGCAGGGTGATCCACCCGACAACGACGGTAATCAGCCCATAGGACGGCCAGTCCATGACATGGGCCGGATCGAGCCACCACCACCAGAAGTACGCGAAGGCGGCGAACCACGCCGTGACGCCCAGCATGTTCAGGATCTGCAAACGCCCGGAGAACAGCGCCGTCAGACGCGGCCGGACATGCCGCGCACCCGCGAGATCGACATAGTGCCGAAATCCATGGATTGTGGCCGTCCAGCTCATCGCCGCACCTCCAGCCCGAAACCCGGCGCCGCCGTGCGGATGATGGTTTCGATATCCGACAACGTAGGTCGGAAGCCCAGCCGTTGCCGCGCCCGACTGCTATCGGCATAGAGCACCGGCGGATCACCGGGACGACGCGGCAACAGCCGCACCGGAACCCGTCGCCCGGTGACCCGATCGATGGCTTCCAGAACCTGCCGGATCGAGGTCCCGTGCCCGGAGCCGAGATTGGCGCGCAGCACCTCGCCGCCATCACGCAGATAGTCGACGGCGGCGACATGGGCGTCGGCGAGATCGGTCACGTGAATGTAGTCGCGGATGCAGGTTCCATCCGGCGTCGCATAGTCGTCACCGAAGATATCGAGTCTTTCGATCTCGCCGGCCGCCGCCATCAGGGCACGCGGAATGAGATGCGTTTCCGGATCATGCCGCTCCCTGAGTTGTCCTTCCGGATCGGCGCCCGCGGCGTTGAAGTAGCGCAACGCGACGGAGCGGAAATCATAGGCACGCGCATAGTCGCCGAGCATCAGCTCGATCATCAGCTTCGTGCGCCCATAGGGGTTGATCGGAAACTGATCCGTATCCTCGGTGATCGGAAGCCGCTGCGGCACGCCATAGGTGGCGCAGGAGCTGGAAAATACGATGCGCCTCAGCCCGGTCGCGCGGCAGGCTTCGAGCAGCGTGATGCTGCCTGCGACGTTGTTGCGGTAGTACTTTCCCGGGTCTTCGACGGATTCCCCGACATAGGCGGAAGCCGCAAAGTGGATCACACATTCGGGACGGTGCGTTCGGATCGCCGTTGCCAGCCGCTCCGTATCCTCAAGGTCCCCTTCGACGAGGGGACCCCAGCGCACGCTGTCCCGATGTCCCGTCGACAGGTTGTCATAGACGACGGGAGCGAAGCCCTTCTGGGCAAGGCGCTTGCAGGTGTGGCTTCCTATAAAGCCGGCACCGCCGGTGACGAGCACGACGCGGGACATCTCATACGGCCTCTCCCGCCGTTGCGCGTTCGGCCGCGCTGAGGCGCTCCTCGAAATAAGCGATGGTGCGTTCGAGCCCGTCACGCAGCACCACCTTCGGCTCCCAGGCGAGCTCGGTCCGCGCGTGCGAGATATCGGGACGGCGCTGACGAGGGTCGTCGACGGCCGCCGCCTGGTGGACGATGCGCGAGCGCGAACCGGTCAGAGACCGTACCACTTCCGCCAGATCGAGAACGGTGAACTCCCCGGGATTGCCGAGGTTGATCGGCCCGATGCAGTCATCGGCCGAGACCGAAAGCCGGAGAAAGCCGTCGATCAGGTCGTTGACATAGCAGAAGGACCGGGTCTGCTGCCCGTCGCCATAGATCGTCAGATCCCGACCGAGAAGGGCCTGGACGACGAAGTTGGAGATCACCCGGCCATCGTCCGGGCGCATGCGCGGACCGTAGGTATTGAAGATGCGCGCAACCTTGATCCTGACCCGATAGGAACGGTGATAATCGAAGAACAGGGTTTCGGCCGACCGTTTTCCCTCGTCGTAGCAGGCACGCGGACCTATCGGATTGACGTTGCCGAAATAGACCTCGCGCTGCGGGCTGAGGAGCGGATCGCCGTAGACTTCCGAAGTCGAGGACTGGATGACGGTGGCGCCGGTGGCGCGCGCATTTTCGAGTGCATGCAGCGCGCCAAGGACGTTCGTCATGAGAGTGCCGACCGGATCGGCCTGATAGTCGGGCGGTGATGCGGGGGAAGCAAAGTTGAAGATGACGTCGGCGTCGATCAGGTAGGGTTTGCGAACGTCATGGTCGACGATGTGGAAATGCGGATTCTGCACCAAATGAGAGAGATTTTCATGCCGTCCCGTTGAAAAATTGTCGAGACAAATAACAGTATGACCTAGAGAAAGAAGTCTTTCGCAAATATGAGAACCGAGAAAACCGCCTCCGCCTGTTACTAGTATTCTTCTTGGTATTCCTGCAATCTTCTTTAGAAACTCCCGCTGCCCGACGACAGACAACGGCCCCGGAGAGACCTTTCGCATGCGCACCTCCAATTATTGTACACACCATTCCTCATGGTGATTGGAGACGGGCTGCCTATCGAAAATATAATAAGGAATTTGTTCTTTATTACAAATTCACGCACAACCCGACATAAAAAGAAATCTACAATTCGTCCACATATCTACTTATCTTCACTTTCAATATTAGCTAACTATCAAATAACTAATCGAACGTCAACTAAAACAACAAGGAATGATACAATATAATCTGAAATAGGAATGAATAATTATGGAAGATAACTACGGGTAGCTACATTTATGCTAAAGTCCATAATCATTTAATTCTCTATTAACCATAATATAATTACAAATGATTATAAACTCATGATGAGACTTACCGCTGCCAGGGGAGAGTTAGACGGTCGCGCGATGCCGGTCGAGGATTTTCGCCATGGCGACCACACGTCGCCACAAACCAGGTCATGGGATACCCGGCGCGTCCTCATGCGCAGACGAACGCCAACGTCTGCGCTCTCGACCGCGTCGAGGCACAGAAAAGGAAAAAGGGCTCACTTGGCAGATGCCGCCGAACTTAGTTCTTCCAGCGCGACGAAAGTGTGTCGCTACCCCGTTCGGCCGCTGCATCATTGGTGAAGTAACGCGATGCCGCCTCCGTCCGGTTGCGGACGTTCATCTTCTTGTAAATGTTGCGCACGTGAACCTTGACGGTGTTTTCCGACAAGCCAAGACGATCGGCGATGATCTTGTTTTGCGTTCCCTTGCAGATCAGGTCGAGAATCTGAACCTCGCGGGTCGTCAATCCATCAGGCCCGGCATCGCGCTTGCGCCGGCCCGAGCCTGCGGCCGCGCCCGGCCCGGACAGCTCGCCCCGACGGCCATAGAGGCTGTTTGCGCCGAAGGGCTCTGGCGAAAGCCGCCGCAGCAAGGCGGCCGGGAAGTGCTCGCCTCCCTTCATCAGCAAATCGATGGCTGCGAGGCAGACGTCCAGGTTCAGGTTCAACGGCAGAACCCCGTGGATCAAGCGCTCTTCGACGAAGCCGGCAATTGACGGATCGAGTTCATCGGCATTCTCCACCACCAGACCGATCGAGGTCTTGGGGTGAAACTCATGAATGGTTCGCAGGATTGCTGGAAAGGACTTGGCCGGCATCCGATAGAGCATGATCAACGTCACATCGACGAGACTGCCGTCCAACAGATTGTCCGGATCGGAAAAGCAGACGATGTCGTGCCCTTGAAACCGTGAACCGACGGCCTGCATCAGGCACTCGGCAAACAGATCGATCTTGGCGAGCATGACGATCTTTTTCTTTTGCGACAAAGCCTTGTTGTTTTCTTCAAAATCACCAACGCTGGAGCTTCCAGGATACATTACGCCCTCCTAGGATTTTTCCATTTGTTTTTATGGGTGCTGCGGTTTTCCGCGGCGCACCATACTTTCAGAAAATTTATTCGGAACCACTATGCATCACGACGTCTTCCCGCCCCAGGAAAATTCGCGATAGCTAATGTAACGTAAAGATCTTCAATACGAAACAACCCAAAAGGATTAGAGGCACTTCATGGGCCTTCTTAAATCGTTATAAATCGAACCATCTTTGGGTTACACTGCGATCGGGCCGCTTATCGGAGCGCGAAAAGCAGCATCAAGGCGGCAGCAATCGTTGTTCCGTCGCCTTTGGCGACCCATCCATTTCCGCGACAGACAGCCCTGCCGTTGTGAAAAATGGATTAGCGGCTCAGGTATTCCCGCCGCAGGCTACCCATTTCTCAAGACTGATATACCTAAAAATACTTCCTTCGGGCTACCGAACTTCGTCTCGGGTGATGCCGACCGACCGGTCGCACGAAAAAAGAGGGAACACAACCGCCCTCCTGGCGCTTGCAGCTGCGCCGGCATGCGCGGATTTTCACGCCAGAACAACGGCTTGGGGCCGCGGATTACGCCGTAAACGGTCAATAATTACAAACCACTAACCAGAATTGGTATCTTCCGCATGTCAACATTCGGAGTCACATTGGCATTTCGTTCCTGAGTATGAACGAAAGCAGCCGGGTTCCGGAGGACTTTTGCTCCGCCATTCCCTTTTAGCCCGGCGCGTGGCGTACGTGTAAACCTGAGTAAACACAAAGAATACATTGATCGATTGCGGATTTCGATCCGTCAAGAAATTTTAAAAAAGCGTAAAATTCGAAATGTATTTTAAAGAAAGCAATACAAATCAGGTTAAAATATTGAATATTCTTAAGAACGGAGCCAACCCCAGTAAAATACCGTAAGATCTAAGGGTATTTGGTGTTGGCTCCTTTTTAATCAAAACCACAGTCTCAGCGCCCTCGAAAGGGCCGTTCCCCCAAACCCTCTTCAGTCTTCGCTCTCACTCCAGACGAGTGCCTTCCGTTCTTCCCGAAAAGCGAAACGGACGATGTGACTTTCGACGATGTCCTTGCCACGCCGCAACGCCTCGGCATCCGGAGCCTCAACGACGAAGCACCGTCGGTCTCCATACGCGACCATCCGCGCCGGTGCTCCGCCCGGCATGGCCGCCACGGCGTCCGTCTCCGTGTACTCGACCGCTACCTTGTGCGCGAAATGTTTCGACATCCGCTGGAGGTATCGGGACGCCCGCTCCGTGGTGAAGCCGCTGGGCGCTTTCGGCATGATCTGCTCCTGTCCTGTCTCTCCAAAAATGAAACGGCCGCGAACGATATTTTCCCGGCCGTTCCGATCCACGCGTACCAGGCGAGCACTATCGCCCGAAACCGTGCTTACTTTTCAAGCGCCTGGGTGAGCTGGTCGACGATGTCCTGCTGCGACTTCAGGCCCGACGCCGTCAGATAGAGCTTGGCGGAGTCGAGATAGACCACATGGCCGTCCTTCCAGGCCTTGGTCTGGCGAACCAGTTCGTTGTCGAGCAGCGCCGCTGCCGGCTGCGCCTGCTGGCCGATCGCCGCATCGCGGTCAACGACGAAGATCCAGTCGGGGTTGGTCTCGAGGATGTACTCGTAGGAAACCGCCTGACCATGGGTGGCCACCTGCAGCTCCGGATCGGCCGGCTTGATGCCGAAGACATCATGCAGCACGCCGAAACGCGATCCCTTGCCATAGGCACTGATCTTGCCACCAGTCGTAAGCAGGATCAGTCCGGTGCCCTTCTCTGCCGCGATGCCGCGGAGCTTTTCGATCGAGGCGTCGAGCTTGTCGACGCCGGCCTTGATTTCCGCTTCCTTGCCGAAGATCTGCCCAAGGATCTCGGCATTCTTCTTGACGCTGCCGATGAGATCCTTGTCGTCAGAGGTCAGATCGATCGTCGGCGCGATCTTGGCGACTTCGGCATATTTTGCCTGCGAACGGCCCCCGACGATCGCTAGGTCCGCCTCAGCAGCGTTGATGGCTTCGTAGTCGGGCTCAAAAAGCGTGCCGATCTTCGGATAGCTATCCGCCTTGTATTTTTCGAGCGACGGCGGGATTGCCGAGCCAGGAACGCCGGCAACGGGAATGCCGAGCATATCCAGCGTCTCCAGCATGCCGAAGTCATAAACCAGCACCGTCTTCGGGCTTTTCTCCACGACGGTGACGCCGCTGCTGTGCTCGATCTTCAGCGTCTCGGCCAGGGCGGTCGACCCGCCGGCAATCGCCAGTGTTGCCGCGACGGCGAGGCTGCGCAGACCATTAGAAAACGGAGATATATTCATGACTATTTTCCTCATCTTTTATCGGCCGTCGTAGCGCGATTTTCCGATGAGAGCAATGCACAGGTTCCGCGTGCCGAAGATGTCGCAGAAAACTTGACGAAGCTAATCATATATAAGAGTAAGACGGGCCGTTCGCGAAGTGCCACGACGCGGTGGCAAGGTTGAGCCCTTCGGGGGAGACGAGCGCAAACGGGCAAGGGGCATGCACACGGTGGTGAAGACGAACGACAGGCAGAGCGGACCCGAATGATGAAAGCGGTCCTGATCGCCATCCCCGTAATCCTCCTGCTTGCCGTCGCCAGCATCTTCACGGGCGTCGGCAGTCTCGCCGCAGCAGACGAGGGACGCGGCTGGTTCCTGGTAATCGAAAGCCGCCTGCCGCGCACGCTCGCGCTGATGCTTGCCGGCGCTGGCCTCGCGGTTTCCGGCACGATCATGCAGATGCTGGCGCGAAACCGTTTCGTCGAGCCGTCGACGGCGGGCACCGCCGAGTCCGCCGCGCTCGGCATGCTGCTTGCCATGCTCATCGCCCCCAACTTGCCGGTCGCCGGCAAGATGGTTTTCGCGGCGCTGACGGCACTTGCCGGGACCGCCCTGTTCCTGCAGATCCTGCGCCGCATTCCCCTGCGTTCCGCGCTGATGGTGCCGCTCATCGGTCTCATGCTCGGTGGCGTCGTCAACGCCATTACCACCTTCATCGCCTATCGCTACGACCTGATGCAGTCGATGGGCGCCTGGATGTCGGGTGACTTCTCGGTGGTGCTGCGTGGTCGCTACGAGTTGTTGTGGATCGGTTTCGCGCTCACCCTCGTCGCCTATGCGACCGCCGCACGCTTCACCGTCATCGGCATGGGCGAAACGATCGCCCGCAATGTCGGCCTCAACTACGACAAGGTCGTAACGCTCGGGCTCGCCATCGTCTCCATGGTCACGGCAACGGTCGTCGCCACCGTCGGCATGATCCCGTTCCTCGGCCTCGTGGTCCCCAACATCGTCAGCCTCATCATGGGTGACAATCTCAGGCGCACGCTGCCTGTCGTCGCCATCTCCGGCGCCGGCCTGGTGCTCGCCTGCGACATCGTCGGGCGGCTCGTGATCGCGCCCTACGAAATCCCCGTGGGAACGGTCATGGGCGTCATCGGCAGCCTGATCTTTCTCCATCTCCTGCTTTCGAGGCGATCCCATGCAGGCTGATGCCAGAAGGCTATCTCCGTCCACCGTCCTGATTGCGTCTGCCGTGCTTGCCCTCGTTTCGATGGTCGCTTTCATGACCATCGGTGCCAAGGGGAACTGGTCCTTCCTGATCTCCTTCCGCGGCACGAAACTGCTCGGCATGGTGCTGGTCGCCTACGCGATCGCGGTCTCGACGGTGCTGTTCCAGACGATCTCGGGCAACCGCATCCTGACACCATCGATCATCGGCTTCGATGCCATGTACATCCTGCTGCAGACGATCATGGTGTTTTTCCTGGGCGCTGCGGGCGCCAGCACCGTCGATCCGCGGCTGCAGTTCCTCGTCGACACGGCCGTCATGGTCGGCCTCTCGCTTCTGTTGTTTCGGGCGCTCTTTTCCGGCGCAAGCCGCAGCCTGCATCTTCTGATGCTGGTCGGCGTCATCCTGGGCGGCCTGTTCCGCAGTCTTTCGTCTTTCCTGCAGCGCATCCTCGATCCCAATGAGTTCGTGGTGCTGCAGGACAGGCTGTTTGCGAGCTTCAACAGCATCGATGCCAATCTGCTCGGCATTGCCGCCGCGGCAACCCTCGCCGTGACCTTCGTTCTGTGGCGGCTTTCGCCGACCTTCGACGTGCTCGCCCTCGGGCGCGAAGCATCCATCGGCCTCGGCGTCGACCATCAGCGCGTCGTCACTCTTCTGCTGGTGCTGATAGCTGTTCTGGTGTCGGTCTCCACCGCGCTGGTCGGACCGGTGACCTTCTTCGGCCTGCTGGTCGCAAGCCTCGCCTGGCAGCTGACGCCGACCGCCAGCCACCGCTTCGTCCTGCCGGTCGCCATCTGCATCGCGATTGCCACGCTCGTCGGTGGTCAGGTCATCCTCGAGCGGCTGTTTTCCTTCAACACGGCGCTCAGCATCGTCATCGAATTCTTCGGTGGCCTTGTCTTCATCTTCCTGCTTGTCCGAGGCTCCGCCCGATGATCGAAATCCAAGAGGTGACGAAATCCTACGGCGGCAACGCGGTCGTCGACCGGGTGTCGCTGACCCTGCCGACCGGCGGCCTGACGTCGATCATCGGCCCGAACGGCGCCGGCAAGTCGACACTGCTATCAATCGTCAGCCGGCTGATGCCGATGGATACGGGCAAGGTGCTGATCGACGGTCTCGACGTCAGCCGCACAGCCGGCGACGTGCTGGCCCGGCGGCTCTCGATCATGCGCCAGGACAACCACATCACCGCCCGCCTCAGCGTACGCGATCTCGTCGCCTTCGGCCGCTATCCCTATTCCAAGGGGCGGCTGACCGCTGCCGATGCCGAACATATCGAGCGCTCGATCGCCTATCTCGGGCTCGAGCCCTGCCGGAATCGCTTTCTCGACGAACTCTCCGGCGGCCAGCGCCAGCGCGCCTTCATCGCCATGGTGCTCTGCCAGGACACCGACTACATGCTGTTCGACGAGCCGCTGAACAATCTCGACATCAAGCATGCGGTCGAGACGATGAAGCTGTTGCGGCGCCTCGCCGACGACTTCGACAAGACCGTGGTCGTCGTGCTGCACGATATCAACTTCGCCTCGGCCTATTCCGACCGCATCGTCGCAATGCAGTCCGGCCGCCTCGCCTTCGAGGGACCGCCGCAAGACATGATCGTGCCGGCCCGCCTGCGGGAAATCTTCGACGTCGACTGCCGCGTTCACGCCGTCGGCGAAACGCGCCTCGTGAACTATTTCGATTGAAGGGCCATGCGTCCAGGAGATTGCACAATGCATGCTCTGGCCGAACCACACAAAGCGCGCTGCACGGAGAGCCCCGACAGCGCGCTTTGACCGTGATCGTAGCTGGCACAAGACGATACGCTAGCCGGCGGTCGCTCCTGCGCCCTCCTTGGCGATCCGGGCCGCATCCGCCGCATGATCCTCGTCAGTCACCGAAGAGAACCGCTTCAGCCAGCGACCCATTCTCGTGTTGATGTCATCCATCACGGTAAACATCACAGGCACGAAGACGAGGCTTAATGCCGTCGAGGTGATGAGCCCGCCGATTACGGCGATTGCCATCGGTGCCCGGAAGGCGGCACCTGCGCCGACACCGATGACTGCCGGAACCATGCCCGCCACCATGGCGATGGTCGTCATGATGATCGGTCGGGCGCGGGTGACGCCCGCCGTCAGCAGGGCCGTGCGCCGGTCGGCGCCCTCGTTGCGGCACTCGATCGCATGGTCGACGAGCAGGATCGAGTTCTTGCAGACGATCCCCATCAGCATCAGGATCCCGATCATCGACGAAAGGTCGAGAGCCGCACCGAACAGGATCAAAGCCAGCGCCGCCCCGCCGATCGACAGCGGCAAGGCAACCAGGATGGTAACCGGCTGCAGGAAGTCCTTGAACAGGAGAACCAGAACCGCCGCGACCATCAGGATGCCGGCAAGCAGTGCCAAGGCGAAGTTGCGGAACATCTCTGACATGTATTCCGCGTCGCCATAATTGGCCTGCGATACGCCTGCGGGCAGTTCGGTCATGGCCGGAAGCGCCGAGATCGCCTCGAAGGCCGTGCCGAGAGTCATACCGTTGAGGTTGGCCTCGACAGCGATCAGACGCTTGCGATCGAGGCGTTCGACGCTGCTTTCCTCCGCGCCGAAGGAAACATCAGCAACCGAGGTCAACGGTACCACCGTGCCGGCATTTGTACCGACCCTCAGATTGCGCAGCGTGTCGACGTCGCCTCTGGCCGCCTGGTCGAGCATGACGCGGATCGGCACCTGGCGATTGCCGAGATTGAAGCGCGCCGAGTTGCTCTCGCTATCTCCCATCGTCGCGATGCGGGCGACGGTACCGATCGACGTCACCGATACGCCGAGCCTCGCCGCCTCGTCGAACCGCGGCTTGACCAGAAGCTCAGGAGAAAGCAGCGGCTCGGTCGACTGGACGCTGACCAGTCCCGGAAGCACGCGCATCTCCTTCTCAAGGCGCCGCACCGAAGCCATCAGCGCCTCCGGATCGTCACTCGTCAAGTAGATGGAAAGGTCCTTGGCTCCCTGCTCCGACGAGAACGTCGCCTGGATATCGGGCGTTGCCGCCAGCAGCGGACGGAGTGACATTTCGAAGGACTTGCGATCGAGTGCGCGTTCCTTTCGCGGTTTGAGCTTGATGCGAAGCGACACCTCGTTGAGATCATCCGCCGTCGCCAGGACGTTCTCGACCTCCGGCCGCGCCTTGAGCTTGGCAACCAGATCATCGGAAATGCGTGCCGTCTCTTCGAGCCTCGTGCCGGGCGGCAGAGTGATCTTGAGCTGCGAAACATTGCTGTCGTTCGTCGGCAGGAAGCCTGTCGGCAGCATGGTCAGAAGCGCGATCGAGCCGATGAAGATCAGCGCGACCATTGAGAGCGCGGTCTTGCGATGATCGAGCGTCCAGCCGAGCATGCGCCGATAGGCCTCGGCGATCCGCGACGGCTTGCCGGAATGGCCGTGGTGGGCTCGCGGCTGCAGGAGATAGGCCGCCATCAGCGGCGTCAGCAGGCGAGCAACCAGCAACGAGAACAGCACGGCAATCGCAACCGTCAGGCCGAATTGCTTGAAGTATTGCCCGACGGCGCCGCCGATGAAGCTGACCGGCGCAAAGACGGCAACGATCGTCAGCGTCGTTGCGACGATTGCGAGACCGATCGCATCCGCCGCATCGATCGCCGCGAGAAACGGACGCTTGCCCATGTCCACGTGCCGCTCGATGTTCTCGATCTCGACGATCGCGTCATCGACGAGAATGCCGATAACGAGCGTTAGTGCCAGAAGACTGATGCCGTTGAGCGTGAAACCGAGCAGGTCCATCACCGCGAAGGTCGGCAGGATGGAGAGCGGCATGGCAAGCGCGGAGATCAGCGTCGCTCGCCAGTTGCGCAGAAAGGCGAAAACGACGACGACGGTCAGCAACGCCCCTTCAATCAGCGCGGTGACGGCCGCATCGTAGCTTTCCTGGGTGTATTCGACGAGCGAGATCAGCTCCGTCATTTCGACGCCGGGCGTGCGCGCCTGGATTTCCTTCAACCGCTTGATGACGGCCTCGGCGACGACGGTGTCGCTCGCCCCCTTGCTCCGCGAAACCGAGAAGCTCACGACGGGCTCACCATCGAAACGGGCGAAGTTGCGCGGCTCGGAGGATGTGTCCTCGATCGTCGCGATATCGGAAAGCTGCAGCCAGCGGCCGCTGGAAAGCGGGATCGAGAGCCGCGAGAGCTCCTCTACCGAGCCGGCACTGCCGACCGTACGGATCGATTGCTCGCGCCCGCCGATTTCGCCACGGCCACTCGGGATGTTGGTGTTGATTTCCCTGAGCGCCGTGTTGACCTGGTCCGCCGTTATGCCGAGCGCCAACAGCCGTTCGGGATTGAGCGAAACCCGGACTTCGCGGTTGACGCCACCGAGGCGCTGCACCTTCTGTACGCCCGGCAGCGTCAGCAGCTCGCTGGTGATCGTATCGTCGACGAACCAGGACAACTCCACTTCCGACATGTGGGGTGCCCGCACCGCGTAATAGACGATGGCGCTGCCGTCGACGTCGAGGCGCGAGACGATCGGTTCCTGGATGGATTGCGGCAGGTCGGCGCGGATTTGGGCCACGGCCTCGCGCACGTCGTTTGCGGCCCGGTCGGGATCGGTCCCGATCTTGAATTCGACCGTGGTCGTCGACACGCCATTGGTGATGGTCGAGCGGATGTGGCTGACCCCGA
The DNA here is from genome assembly GCF_020035535.1 of Ensifer adhaerens. Classification (NCBI taxonomy): domain Bacteria; kingdom Pseudomonadati; phylum Pseudomonadota; class Alphaproteobacteria; order Hyphomicrobiales; family Rhizobiaceae; genus Ensifer; species Ensifer adhaerens. Next base: position 3,396,309 of record NZ_CP083349.1, read on the forward strand.
CGAGGCCGGCAGCCACTCCTTCGACGCGGCGCGTCACCTGCGTTTCCATTTCGGCGGGCTGGGCGCTCGGCTGCGTGATCGTTACCGTCACGACCGGGAAAGACACGCTTGGATTGGCATTGACCGGCAGCCGCAGGAACGAGGCGATACCCATCAATGTGAGAACAACGAAGAGAACGATCGTCGGAACGGGCTTTCGGATCGCCCAGGCAGAAATGTTGCTGGTCATTGCTGCTTACCCGTCTGCGTCGGCTGAACATCCTTCACGAGGACCGCTTCGCCTTCGCGCAGGGACACGCCGGCCTTGAGAACGACCCGGTCGCCGGCCGCAAGCCCGGAGACGATCTCGACCTTGCCACCCTGACGCATGCCCGGTTGAACCGTCTTGCGCGTCACTTTGCCGGCATCAACCACGAAGACCGAAACCTTGCCGTCGGGAGCCCCGTAAAGCAGCGCGGAATCATCGACCATGATCGCCTTGCGCTCGGCCACGACGATCTCCGCCCGGCCGAACGTGCCGGCAAAGGGGGGCTTGCCTGTGTTCAACGTGACCTGAGCGGTCCCGAGTCGAGTTTCGCGGTCGATCTTCGGATTGATCACCCGTACCTTCCCCTCGATCCAGTCACTGCGGCCGGAGAGCTTGACCTTGACCACCTGATCGACTGCGAGGAGCGGCAGTTCCGTTTCCGGCACTTCTGCCGCAAACTCGATCTCGCCGTCGCGGATCAGCTTGACGAGCGGGTCCGCGCCCGCTAGCGCGCCGGCGCGGGCGAGCCGCTCGGAGACGACGCCGGCGGCAGGAGCCACGATCACCGCGCGTTCGAGCTTGCGGCGTGCCTCGGCCTCGAGTGCTTCCGCCTGCTCGTAGTCGGCCCGTGCGACCTTCACCGCCTGCTCGGCGATCGCGAGTGCGGAGACACGCTCTTCGAGGATGGTTTCGGCCTGAAGGTGGCGCAATTGCCGGGCTCGGGCGAGCTTCCTCTGCTCCTGCGTCACGGTTTCCGCTTCGCGCGCCATCGTGGCGCCGGCGCGGGCAACCCGGCCTTCCGCCTCCCGCAGAAGGTTTTCCAGCATGTCGGTCTCCAGCCTGGCAATCACCTGTCCGGCAGCGACCCGGTCCCCGATCTCGACTTCGACTTTGGCGATGCGCTGGTCGGTCAAGGTCGTGCCGACCGCAATCTCCTCGCGAGCGACGAAGATGCCGGCGAAGGATCGCGTCCACGCCTGCGGGCGGCTATCGGCGACGAGCGTCGACACGGTACGGCCGATTGCTGCACTCTCGACGGGAACGGACGCAGCCGCCTCCCCGGAGGCGCTCGCCACACCACCCGTCATGGCGAGCGTGAAGAGCGCAGCAAGGATGGCTTTCAACTCAACGGTACGTCTCATTTCATTGGCTTTCCATTGGTAAGGCCAGTCGGATCGGAAACACGGGCGCTCCAAGCTGCCGGCCTCGAGATCGGACAAACTGCGGCGAATAATTATTAGATCAGTCAATCTAATAATCTTGACGCATCAAACGCGACAATTGTAAGGCAGATTACATACTATCATTGCGGGAGAATGGCGGAGTTCCTGTCGGCAAACGACCTTGACACCGGAGCACCACCCCATGAAATTAGAGTGCTCGGTCTAATAATAGGAATACCTGGCAAGGAGAACTGGCGATGCGCAAGGTCGACCCCGAGAAACACGCCGCCAAACGTCGATTGATCCTCGATGCTGCAATCAGCTGTTTTGCGCGCAAGGGCTTCCACGGCACGTCGACTGCCGAAATCTGTGCCGAGGCAGGCATGAGCCCGGGCAATCTCTTCCATTACTTTCCGACCAAGCACACCATTATCGCGGCGATCGTGGAGGAGGAACGTCAAGAAACGGCGGAGATTTTCCGAAAATTGGGTGAAGCCGAAGACCTCTTCGCCGCCCTGCTCGGTTTCATGGACAGCGTTCTCGAGCTTGCAGGCGATCCGACCTATTCGAGCATAGCGCTCGAAATCGCGGCGGAAGCGATGCGTGACGAGCGGATCGGCACGCTTGCTGCCGCGAACGACGCAGAACTTCAGAAAGCCCTGTCAGCCCTGCTTCGGGGCGCAGCGGATCGAAACCAGGTCGATCGGATTGTGGATGCCGACCGTGCCGCCCGATGGATCGCCGCAATCATCGACGGCATTTTCAGCCGGGTCGCTGTCGACCCCGGCTTCAAGCCGAAGGACGAAGGCGCAATGCTGAGGCTTCTACTGACACGGTTTCTCCGCCTGCAGAACTGACGCCTTGCGAACGGATTGACGGCAGCGGGTACGCCTCGCCGCGCTTGACGATTTCAAGCTCCGCCGGCCTGGTGCCGGCGGAAGACTAATCCGGAAGCAGTATCAGGAGCGCTTCTGGATGATGCCGTAGACGATGTTGCGGTTGGCACCGAACTGGACGCGCGCATCGATGGCGGCCTTGCCCGCGCTCTTGTGGATAATGTTCCACATATCCGCCTCCGAACGCAAAAGCAGCGCCCAGTTCATGAAGGTCTCCATGTAGCCGTCGACGCCGATATCCTGGGCGAAGTTGGCGAACAGGAAGACGCCGTTCGGCTTCAGCATCTGCAGGCAGCGATGCGTCAGCTTGATGGCCACCTTGTCGGCAAGATAGTCGTAGAGGCCGGCGGCATAGATGAAGTCGAATTTGCCGAGTTTCTGGTCGCGGCCAAGCAGGCTGCGGACGGAGCCGTCGACGGCTTCGATGCAGGTGCCAGCGAAATCGCGGCTGATCGAACCGACGCTGAGCGGATCCTGATCGAGCGCCACCCAACGCTTGATCCGGCGCTCCTGAAGCGCCACCGAACGATTGGCTTCGCGCAGATGACCGGCGGCAATCGTCAGAATTTCAGCCTGGGAACCGCGGCTGGCGGCGATCTCGTCGACGTGCCGGGTCAGAAGGTCGCGACGCTCGCGTACCGCGACCGAGGAGGACGCGTCCCTGGTGTAGTCGTAAAGCGCTCGTCCGACCGGCGATGCCCGCTCGATCTCCTTGGCGACGCTCGCATGGCCGTAGATGAAGTCGAGCAACTGCGCGTCGCCCGAGTATCCCCGGGGCTTTTCGGAGGACCACCGGGTGAACGGGTCCTGGAGGAAGTACTCCGCCACCGGATGTGCCTGCGCGATCGGTATCAGTTCCTGCCAAACGTTCGGGTGGAACTTGGCCCTCGTTTCATGAAGGGCGGCTGCAAGCCGATCGATAATCTTCGCCGGGTCAGTCCCTTGCAGAAATTGCTCCTGAGCAATCCTGAGAATCACTGCGAGCTCGGCCCTGCCGAGCGAGAGTTGTTCGTCGTGCCGCTCGCCCCTGGGCGAAACGAACTCATCGGCCATCGCCTTGGGAGTAATCAGGCTTTGACCGTCGAAAACCGTTTGAAATTGGCGCACGCGAGACCATCCGTTAATGCTTTGTTAACAATGCTGGCGAAGATGCGCGCATTACGGGCCGGTTTGCAAGTTTTTGTATATAATAAGGTAAATTCTCGTGCTTCCTCCCTTTGGGTTATGTCTAATCCTAGGCGTTCCGGCCCTTTAATTTAACAAAACTTAATGGACACATCCTATCATCCCACCCCGCGCCACCCGCCCCTGTTGCAGGTTTAACGCGAGCGGCAAGTATGGAGTGTCCGAAACAACGTCCATTGATGGAAAAGCGACGACCGATTTCCGTTGACCGTGACGCAACTCGATGGATCAGTGCATGAAGCACACGTTGGCCGACGTAGTTGACATCGACCTGCACAAGCAGCCGCACCGGCCGCATTTGGCTGAGCTTCAGACGCTCTATCGAATGGAGGGCGAGGCCGGCCGCCGTGCGGCGACCAGGCAGGGCCTGTGGGTCGCGGTTGCCGTCTATCTGTCGTTTTGCGCGATCGACGTTCTGCTGGTCCCAGATGTCGCGTTCTATACGATTGTCGCGCGCCTCTTCGTCGGCATCGGCTCGCTACTGACCTTTGAGATCCTGTATCGCATAAAGGCCCGAACCAAGTGGCTCGACGGCACGTGTGCCGGCGCGCTGGTCTTTGGCTATATCGGCTGGCTCGTCCCTGCGATGATGACGGCTGACACCAGCAGCATGTCCTATTACATGATCTTCGGCGCCATCTTCATGATGGGCGCCAATCTCTTCTTCAGTTTCCGGTTCCGCCTCTCGGTCTTCGCCTCCGGGATCGTCCTGACGACGTTCTTCATCGCCCTGTCCTTCTTCTCCGAGCACGATCCTTCCTATCTGATCGCGTTTGGAACCTTCTACGTTTCCTGTTTCATCTTCACCTCCTACGTAAACTGGAAGCTCAACCGCGAGCGCTACAAGGTTTTCCTGAACGCCTTCGAGGCGAAGATCCAGCAGAACGAAGCGTCGGAACGCGGCATGGCGCTCCTGCGGCTATCCAACACCGATCCTCTGACCGGCCTGGACAATCGCCGCGCCATCGACCAGCAGCTGCGTGACTATTGGAACGATTGGCAGAAGCTCGGGAAGAACTTCTCCGCCATGCTGATCGACGTTGATTTCTTCAAGAAATACAACGACTGCTACGGCCATCAGGAAGGCGATCGCTGCCTGGTTTTGGTGGCCAATGCGCTCGGCGAGGCAATCAAGGACTACAACGGCTCGATTGGCCGCTACGGCGGCGAGGAATTCATCATTCTTGCCCGCCTGGATACCCTGGAGCAGGCAGCCGAACTGGCGGAAGTGATCTGCCGTACCGTCGAAAACATGCGGCTGGTGCATGAGCAGCGCCGCGACGGTGTTTCCATCGTGACCGTCAGCGTCGGCGCCGCCTTCACCCGCAACCAGACCGGCGCCAAACTCGAGAAGATCATCCACGAGGCGGATCGCGCGCTCTATGCCGCCAAGGCGAGCGGTCGCAACTGTGCAAAGCTGTTCGACCCGAACGACCCGCAAAGCAGCGACGAGAGCGAAAACATCGCCGCGCTTTTGAAGATCGCGGTCGACCAGAACCTTGTGTCGCTCGTCTACCAGCCGATCAGAAACGTGATGACCGGCGAGGTCGAGGCTGTCGAAGCCCTGATGCGCCTGACAATGCTGGACGGCACGTCGGTTCCGCCGAGCCTTTTCATTCCGGTTGCCGAGCGGACCGGCGCGATTCTCGACCTCGGCCGCTGGGCGATCAAGACCGTCTGCTGCGAGCTCCTCATCGACAACCATATTCCACTCGTCAGCGTCAACGTATCGCCGATCCAGCTGAAGACCCCGGGGTTTGCAACCTCGGTCGCCGCGATCCTCGGAGAGACCGGGGTGGCCGGCAGCCGACTTGCCTTCGAGATCACCGAAGGGCTCGAAATGGAGATGCATTCGGGTATCCTGCGCTGTATCAGCGACCTGGAAACGCTGGGCATCAGGATCTGGCTGGATGACTTCGGCACAGGCTTTGCCGGCCTTTCCTGGCTGCGCCTGATCGATTTCGATACGGTGAAGGTCGACCGGTCGTTCCTGCACGATTGCAGCTCGCCAAAGGGTCGCGCCATGTTGCAGGACATTATCGGGCTGGTGCGCAACCGCGGCCACAAGATCCTGATCGAAGGCGTCGAGACCGACGAACAGCTGGCGCTGATGCGACGTTTCCGGATCGACCAGGTCCAGGGCTTCCACGTCGGTCGGCCCGCGCCGGCAGAAGCTTTCCGCACACCGACGGACAAGCCGCGCATTCCGCTGCGAAACGGCGCACGATCCTAACAGGGATCGTGCGTGCCTGACCCTCAATCTCGGCCGCAATACCTTCAAGCAGTCCTACGGCAGCGGGAACGCTCTTTTGAGGTCAATGTGCCCGAAATCCGGGATACCCTGCTGTCCGCTCACGTTGAACCCGGCCGAAGCACAACTTTAGCAAAGCCCGCTAATACATATTGCGCTTTGCCCGGGTAGAGACGTAGGATACGGGAACTTACAGTGCCGCCGGATACAATCTCAAATTGTGACCCATGGGAGCGTGCATGGCCATGGAAAGTCGGCAGGACAGCCGGATCGAACCGGCAACTGCCCCACCCACCGACGCGGAAATTCTGGTGCAACTTGATCGAATTCGCCAAAGTGCCGAGTTCGACGCTCCGGAACGTGACCGTAAGTTCCTCACCTATGTCATCGAGGAAGCACTTGCCGGCCGAGGAGACCGAATAAAGGCCTACTCGATTGCGACCGAGGTCTTCGGTCGGGATTCTTCTTTCGATCCGCAGACGGATCCGGCAGTGCGGATCGAGGCAGGCCGCATTCGCCGGGCGCTCGAACGCTACTACCTCGTTGCCGGGCGGACCGATCCGATTATCATCAGCATACCCAAGGGCGCCTACGTGCCCACCTTCGAGCGCCGCGTTGATGTCTGGCTTCCGCCAGGCAAGGACGTGCCCCCAAGCGCCGGACGCAATCCGTCGGCTCTCCGTGCCCGGCGAGGAGCCTGGCTTGCCGCGGCAGCCGTTCTCGCCATCGGTAGCGGTCTGGGAGCGGCTGCACTCCTTCTTCCCAAAACGGAGACGGCCATCGTCCACACGCGGCCGACGATCCCGAAGATCGTCGTCACCCCCTTTGAAGATCTGTCGGGGACGTCCCAATCGGCGATGATGACCCGCGGACTGACGGACGAGGTCGTCGGCAATATTGCCAAATTCAAGGAACTCATCGTCGTCACGCAGGAGGGCCCTGACGGTTCGCCGCAAGGCGGGCCAATTTTTGCCCTGGAGGGCCGGGTGCGGTTCGACGGCGAGAGACTCCGGCTCGTCGCCAGACTCATCCAGCGATCCGATGGATCCGTCGTATGGGCGAATACCTATGACGAGCAGCTGGAAGCCGGCAAAACCATCGAACTGCAGGTGAAGGCTGCAGCCGCGGTGGCCGGTGCCGTGGCGCAGCCCTATGGCGCGATTTTCCAGGCAAATGCCACGGCGTTCAAACAGTCGGTTCCCGATGACTGGCAAGCCTATGCCTGCACCCTGAGCTACTACGGTCATCGTGGCGACGTCGGCGCGCAGAGCCGTGCTGGCGTGCAGGCCTGTCTGCAACAGGCGACCCAACAGACACCGACCTATGCGACGGCCTGGGCACTACTGTCGATGGCCTATATCGACGCCTTCCAGGATCGCCTCGACCATTCCACCCCGGCTACGCTGGAGCGGGCAGCCGACGCGGCAGCCCGTGCCGTGGAACTGGATCCCCAGGACGTGCGCGCTCTCGAGGCGAGGATGCTTGCCCTGTTCTTCCGCGGTGATGTCGATGCCGCTCTGGCCGTTGGCGCGCGCGCGCTTGCGATCAATCCCAACGACGCTGAATTTGCCGGCGAATACGGGTTCCGGCTGGCACTATCGGGCCAATGGGACTCCGGCTGCAAACTTCTATCGGAAAGCGTCGCCCGCAACTCCGGTCCCGCAAGCTATTTCGAGGCGGCACTCTCGGTCTGCTCCTACTTCGGTAGTGACTATGTCTCCGCCGAGCGATGGGCGCGCATGGCCGATCTGCGCACCCATGCATTCTCCCGGATCATGCTTCTGGCAACGCTCGGCAAGCTCGGCAAAGGCGCCCAAGCGCAGGAAGAGAGGAAGTGGATCGAAACCAACCTGCCGGGCCTGCTCGAAGCTATCCCTCAGGAGGTCACTCTGAGGCTGCGCCGTGCACAGGATCGCCAACAGCTTCTTGATGGCTTGCGCAAGGCGGGCGTCCCGATTCCCGAAACCGAATTCGAGCAGGCGCGCACCGATAGCTCGATCCACTGACAAGGCCTGCGATCAAACCGGGCGCGGCGACTGCGACGCATCGGGTTGCGGCTTTTGCCGCGCAGTATCCCCCTGCATCCACACCATCAGCAGGTCATGGACGACACTGAGAACGATCGGCCCCAGAAAGAGCCCGATCAGCCCATAGGACAGGGTCCCACCAAGTACCCCGAGCAGAATGACCAGCGTCGGCGTCGAAAGCCCGCGGGCCACCAGGATCGGCTTCATCACATTGTCGATGACAAAGAGCGGGACCAACAGAATCGTCAGAAGCAGCGCTGGACCGAAGTCCATCGTCACCCATGCCCAGATGATCACCGGAAGCAGAACCAGAGCAGGCCCGATCTGGATGATGCAGAGGATGAGCACGACGAAAGCGATCGCACCCGGCGCCGGCACATGGAACAGGCCGAGCACCAGGGCACAGAGAAACGCCTGCAGCAGCGCGACGCCGATCACCCCTCGCGCAACGTTGCGGATGGTCGCCGCCGCCAGACGCAGGAAGCCGATGCCCCGGTCGCCACCGATCCTGCCGGAGAAGCGCTGTGCCATCTCCGCCAGCCGTTCACCGGAACCGAAAAGGAATCCGGCCACCAACACGGACACGACGAAGCTCAACACCTCGGCGCCGATGCTCGCTATCTTGCCGAGCGCCTTGCTGCCTGCCTGCATCAGCGAAGGCTCGAGCTTGCGCAGGAGCGCTTCGAGATTATCCGATGCCATGCTCCAGACCGCATGCAGCCGTTCGCCGATGATCGGCCAGTCGTGAACGTATTCCGGCGGTACCGGCACCCGGAGAGAGCCGTCGGCAAGTTTTGCAAGCAGCGCCTGGAGCCCTTCGGCGAAGCTGACGGCAATCGCCGTCAATGGGCCGACGATGACGGCCAGGCAGATGAGCGTGATGAGAAAGGACGCCAATCGTCGAGAGCCGAGAAAGCGGCCCAGCCGGGCATAGGCCGGGTAGAGCGCCACGGCAAGGATTGCCGCCCATATGAGGATGATGGCGAACGGCGCGATCAGCGTCAGGGCCCAATAGGCAAAAAGCCCGACGATACCAATCCTGGCGATATCCGTAATTTTCGCCTCGAAGGACGGGGGGCTGGTCGCTCCATCGCCCGCCGCGCCCGTTCGGGAAGGATCATCAGCCATTCTCGCCCCTCACCCCTGGATGTGGCACATCACTGTGCCACCGCGGCTTATCGACGGCCCGCGTCTTGCCGAATCAAAGATGCCCGAGGTCTGCCCCGGCCGGCAGCCAACATACCTCTCCCTATGCAACAGTCATGCGGATCGTACGCCCGCAACGGCCAATCGGCAGTAACATACAGTAGCATACGTCATTCGGGCTTCCCCATCGGCGCGCCTCCTCTAGAGATACCAGTGACAGACGGCATTAGGAATATAAGCTGCAGCACGATCAAGCTCTCGTTGCAGCCGAAAGAGCGTCGACAGGGGGCTGTCACGCGCGCTTGTTCAAGCGCCCGCGCGCCTCAGCCAACAGAGGGAGGCTGGACAGATGATCAGAAAAACGATCATCGCGCTTGGCAGCGCAGTGACGATACTGATTTCAACGCCCATCACGGCAGTTTTGGCACAGCAGTCGGCAAGCGCCCCGGCGGCTGAGCAGCAGACAGCGCCGGAACCGCTGAGCGACGACGAACTCGAAGTTCTGGTCGCGCGCATCGCACTCTATCCGGACGAACTGGTGGCCTTGATCTCCGCTGCCGCGCTCTATCCGCTGCAGATCGTCGAGGCGGAGCGCTTCCTCGAGGCTCGCCAGAAAAAGCCGGACATGAAGCCAAAGGACGATTGGGACGGCAGCGTCATTTCGCTGCTCAACTATCCCCAGATCGTCAAGATGATGAGTGAAGACCTCGAATGGACGCAGTCTTTCGGCGACGCGATCGCCAATCAGCAGAAGGATGTGCTGATCGCGATACAGCAATTGCGTGACGAAGCGGTCGCCAAGAATATCATCAAGAGCGACGACAAGGTGACGGTGGTCCAGCAAGGCGACAACGTCGTCATCCAGGCAGCCAATCCTGAAACGATCTACGTGCCGCAGTATCCGCCGGAGATGCTGTACGAGCCGAATTATGCACCGGCGCCGATCGGCTACTATGACGAACCCTATCCGGCCTATTGGTATCCCGGCGCAGCCTTCTTTGCAGGTGCTGTGACCGGTGCTGCCTTCGCCGCGATCGTCGACTGGGACGATTGGGGCGTCTGGGGCGGCCGCTGGAATGGCGGCGACATGGACATCGACTGCAACAACTGCTTCAACAACATCAACGGCAAGGTCAAGTGGAACGACGTCGACTGGAAGAATGTCGATCGCAGCAAGATCAACTTCGACCGCGACCAGCTTCAACATTTCGACCGAAACAGCATCAAGAACAACATCAAGGCAAACGGCAACAACAACCTGCGCAACCGCGCCGCCGAGATCAACCGCGATCGGCCGAACGCACGGCCCGGCGGTGGTGGCGGCGGTCAGATCAGGGACGTGCGCAAGAGCACGCTTGATGGGCTGAAGGCCCAGCAGAGGCCGGCAGCCAGACCAGGTGGGGCCGGTGGCGGGCAGGCGATCGCAAAAGCGCGCGCCGGCGACGGCAAGCCGAGCATCAATCGTCCCTCGGGCAAAAAACCTTCTCAGGTCAACCGTCAGGGCGGCAAGAAGAAGATGGCCTCCAAGGCGCAGAACCGATCGAGAAACCCATCGGGCCTCGGCAACGTCAATCCCGGACGGCGCGAAATCAACTCGTCACGCCGCGGTGGCCAGAGCATGGGCGGCGGCCAGCGCGGTGGCGGGCGGCCACAAATGAGCCGCGGTGGCGGCAGGCCGCCGATTCACCGTGGCGGCGGCGGTCGTGGTGGTGGCGGCGGACGCAGACGTTGAACGGATCATAGGAGAACGACCATGGCAAAGCTCTTTCATCCGCTTCTCCTGGGAACGGCGATCGCCCTCGCACTGGCCGCCGTACCGCTCAACGCATCCGCGCAGACAACGGCGCCGGCGGAACAGGCACCAACGGATCAAATGGCGGCCGGCCTCGACGCCTATGCGGCGGACGAAGATCCTCCGGTCTTCGATGACCCGGCCAAGGCGGTCGACGAATTCAAGGCGAAGCTCGCCGCAAATGATTTCGACGGTCTGGCGAAACTTCTCGGACTCAATGCCGAGAAGCTGAAGGCCGGTGAAGGGGCGATGGATACCTTTGCGCTCATCCGCGAAGGTGCCGCCCGCAATGTCACCGTGAATGATCTCGAAGGACGCAAGATTATCCAGATCGGCGATCGGCTCTGGCCGCTGCCATTCCCGATCACCAAGGGCGAAGACGGCAAATGGGCCTTCGACACCTATGTCGGGCTCGAGGAAATCGTCAATCGCCGCGTCGGCGAGAACGAATTGGAAGCGATCGATACGGTACAGGCCTATGTCGATGCCCAGAAGGAATACGCCTCGCAGGATCGCGACGCCGATGGCGTGCTCGAATATGCCCAGAAGCTGATCAGCACACCCGGACAGACGGACGGGCTTTACTGGCCGGCCGATCAGGGCGATGGCGAAAGCCCCGTCGGCGATGCGATCAGCGAGGCGGCATTGGAAAAGGCAAAGGCCGGCCAAGGGTACTTCGGCTACCGTTTCCGCATCCTGACATCGCAGGGCGATAACATCGCCGGCGGCCGGTACGACTATGTCATCAACGGCAACATGATCGGCGGCTTCGCCTTGATCGCGTGGCCGGTGAGCTATGCCGAGACCGGCGTCAAGACCTTCGTCGTCAACCAGCAGGGCATCGTCTACGAACGCGATCTCGGGCCGAATACCGAAGAGATCGTGCCCTTCATCGATCGCTTCGATCCCGACGACAAATGGGACGTCGTGCCCGATTGAGAGGCAGTCGCAGCTGACGATTTTTTTGCCAGGCCGGACTTCCCCCGGCCTGCGTCGGAGGAAGCCCCATCGCTCAACATCGATTGTCGAGCTTGCGGCCTATTGTCGGTTGGCTCTGCTTCCCCTTGCCCAATTCTGAGCGGCATATGCAGCGAAACGCGATAGCGAGCCGGTCCGACACGGCCGGCGGTCAGTGATGCCCCCTCCGGGAAATGCGTCCTGACCCGATGAGCGACATTGGCAAGGCCGATGCCGAGCCCCTCTCCCGCCTTGCCGAATACAGATGCGGTAACGTCATTTTCGACGGACAGAATGAGCGCCTCTCCGACCCGGCTCGCCTGGATGTGAATTTCGACCTCGCCGACGGAACGGCCGACTCCATGTTTTACCGCGTTCTCGATCAGCGGCTGCAGGATCAGACTTGGGACCATGGCACCCTCGAGCTCGGCAGGGACGTCGATACGGACTCCCATGCGGTCGGAAAACCGCTCTTTCTCGATATCGAGATACTCTCTCTGCAGGGCCATCTCGTCCACAAGCCGCAATTCGCGCATCGGATCGAGCTGCAGCGTCGACCGCAGGAATCCCGAGAGCGACATGATCATTCGCTCCGCCCGATGTGATGCCCCCTCCTCCACCAGGCCGGTGATGGAATTGAGCGTGTTGAACAGAAAATGCGGATTTATCTGATATTGCAAAGCGCGCATCCGAGCGGCCAGGGCCTCTTCGCGCGGGGCAATCAGTTTCAGATCCCGGGCGCGGACGTCCATGTGATTGAGCAGCGCGACAAAGAGGAACGACCAGCCAAAGAAGATCGACATGCGGTAACAGACCGCATAGCCGTAATCCATGATATTGAACGGCACGACCGCGGGCGACAGGATCACCTGTGTACAGGTAGTAGTCGAGCAGAGACATCCCGAGCGAGCTGATCAGAGACAGCAGCAGGCACACGATGATTTTGGGTGGCGTAGCGGATCAGCAAGCGAATTCAATCCGCGCGAAGATTACGTCCGCTCGGCGCGGCGATCGGGATGTTGTCAGCGACGGTGGGGGTGCTGATCCTGGCGCGCGGATGACGGAGGATTCGGCTCTGTCTGACGAGATCCTTGCGGGGACGCGGAGGTGGCTTTTCGGCGTTTGGAACGTCAAAAGCCCCCTTGCATTTCTGCTTGGGGGCTTTTTGTATGTTTTGGTTGCGGGGGCAGGATTTGAACCTGCGGCCTTCAGGTTATGAGCCTGACGAGCTACCGGGCTGCTCCACCCCGCGCCATCGCGGTAAACCGCTTTGCGGTTTATCCGCTTATTCCGGGTTTTGCCGGAGGCAAAATCCCGTTTATCCGGTCAGCGCAAATCCCTATGGGATTTGTCGCGGTAACGTAAATCCCGAAGGGATTTATGGTCTGTTCCGAGCAAATCCGTGAGGATTTGTCTCGTGTAAGGGACGCACTGCTTGTTTCCGGTCTAGCAAAACAAAAGGGCCGCTTGAGGGCGGCCCGTGTTCGGCTGGGCCGAGGCGGAAGAGAAGATGATCGTTTGATTTCCGGGTTTTATCTTGCGTTTTGCAGACCTGGCAGCGACCTACTCTCCCGCGTCTTAAGACGAAGTACCATCGGCGCTGGGGCGTTTCACGGCCGTGTTCGGAATGGGAACGGGTGCAGCCACCCCGCCAGAACCACCAGGTCGGCAAAGCGCAAGATTTGCGCCTAGCTTGGCGCAAACCGGATGAGAAGCTGGTGAAGCGAGATGCTTCGTTTTGTTTTGAACACGTCATTTCATCTATCGATGAACACAAGCAATGGGAACGATCAAGCCAATCGAACGATTAGTACTGGTAAGCTTCATGCGTTGCCGCACTTCCACACCCAGCCTATCAACGTGGTCGTCTTCCACGGTTCTCAAGGGAATACTCGTTTTCAGGTTGGTTTCCCGCTTAGATGCCTTCAGCGGTTATCCATTCCATATATAGCTACCCTGCTATGCCCTTGGCAGGACAACAGGTCCACCAGAGATATGTCCATCCCGGTCCTCTCGTACTAGGGACAGATCCTGTCAATATTCCTACACCCACGGCAGATAGGGACCGAACTGTCTCACGACGTTCTGAACCCAGCTCACGTACCGCTTTAATTGGCGAACAGCCAAACCCTTGGGACCTGCTCCAGCCCCAGGATGCGATGAGCCGACATCGAGGTGCCAAACAACCCCGTCGATATGGACTCTTGGGGGTCATCAGCCTGTTATCCCCGGCGTACCTTTTATCCGTTGAGCGATGGCCCTTCCACGCGGGACCACCGGATCACTATGACCGACTTTCGTCTCTGCTCGACTTGTCAGTCTCGCAGTCAGGCGGGCTTATGCCATTGCACTCGACGACCGATTTCCGACCGGTCTGAGCCCACCATCGCGCGCCTCCGTTACTCTTTCGGAGGCGACCGCCCCAGTCAAACTACCCACCATACACTGTCCCGGATCCGGATGACGGACCGCGGTTAGACATCCATGACGATAAGGGTGGTATTTCAAGGATGGCTCCACAAGAACTGGCGTCCCTGCTTCAAAGCCTACCACCTATCCTACACATGCCGACACGAATGCCAGTGTAAAGCTATAGTAAAGGTGCACGGGGTCTTTCCGTCTGACCGCAGGAACCCCGCATCTTCACGGGGAATTCAATTTCACTGAGTCTATGCTGGAGACAGCGGGGAAGTCGTTACGCCATTCGTGCAGGTCGGAACTTACCCGACAAGGAATTTCGCTACCTTAGGACCGTTATAGTTACGGCCGCCGTTTACTGGGGCTTCGATTCAGAGCTTGCACCCCTCCTCTTAACCTTCCAGCACCGGGCAGGCGTCAGACCCTATACGTCGTCTTGCGACTTCGCAGAGCCCTGTGTTTTTGATAAACAGTCGCTACCCCCTGGTCTGTGCCACCCTTCCATACTTGCGTACAAAAGGGTCACGCTTCTTCCGAAGTTACGCGTGCAATTTGCCGAGTTCCTTCAGCATAGTTCTCTCAAGCGCCTTGGTATACTCTACCTGACCACCTGTGTCGGTTTCGGGTACGGTCTATAATGGTGGAGCTATTTCCTGGAACCGCGTCCCCGCCCGGACAATCCAATAAGTCCGAACAAGTTAAGCGATCCGTCACTACCACCAGGCCCACGAATATTAACGTGGTTCCCATCGACTACGCGTGTCCGCCTCGTCTTAGGGGCCGGCTAACCCTGCTCAGATTAACTTTAAGCAGGAACCCTTGGTCTTTCGGCGAGAGGGTCTCTCACCCTCTTTATCGTTACTCATGTCAACATTCGCACTTCCGATACCTCCAGGACCCCTCACGGGTATCCCTTCACAGGCTTACGGAACGCTCCGCTACCACGTATCTTGCGATACATCCTCAGCTTCGGTGCATGGCTTTAGCCCCGTTACATTTTCGGCGCAAAGACCCTTATTTAGACCAGTGAGCTGTTACGCTTTCTTTAAATGATGGCTGCTTCTAAGCCAACATCCTGGTTGTTTTGGGATCCTCACATCCTTTCCCACTTAGCCATGACTTGGGGACCTTAGCTGGAGGTCAGGGTTGTTGCCCTTTTCACGACGGACGTTAGCACCCGCCGTGTGTCTGCCGACTAGTACTCCTCGGTATTCGGAGTTTGGTTAGGATCAGTAAGACGGTGAGTCCCCATAGCCCATCCAGTGCTCTACCCCCGAGGGTATTCGGTCGACGCTCTACCTAAATAGATTTCGCGGAGAACCAGCTATTTCCGAGTTTGATTGGCCTTTCACCCCTAACCACAAGTCATCCCAATCTATTGCAACAGATGCGGGTTCGGTCCTCCAGTTGGTGTTACCCAACCTTCAACCTGCTCATGGCTAGATCACTCGGTTTCGGGTCTAATGCGACGAACTGAACGCCCTGTTCAGACTCGCTTTCGCTGCGCCTTCACCTATCGGCTTAAGCTTGCTCGTCACACTAAGTCGTTGACCCATTATACAAAAGGTACGCTGTCACCCTTGCGGGCTCCAACTGTTTGTAGGCATCCGGTTTCAGGTTCTATTTCACTCCCCTTGTCGGGGTGCTTTTCACCTTTCCCTCACGGTACTTGTTCGCTATCGGTCATGCACGAGTACTTAGGCTTGGAGAGTGGTCTCCCCATGTTCAGACAGGATTTCACGTGTCCCGCCTTACTCAAGGACAATGAATGTTCTACGTGTAAGGGGCTATCACCCTCTACGGCCGACCTTTCCATGTCGTTCCACTTTATTCCTCATTGCCACTGGCCTGGTCCGCGTTCGCTCGCCACTACTTGCGGAGTCTCGGTTGATGTCCTTTCCTGCAGGTACTTAGATGTTTCAGTTCCCTGCGTTCGCTTCTTACCCCTATGTATTCAGAGTAAGATACCTTTAAACAATACTTGGAAACCTAAGCCGTACTTGCGTACGACTTAAATTTTCCAAGCATTTAAGGTGGGTTCCCCCATTCGGAGATCCATGGATCAAAGCTTATTCGCAGCTCCCCACGGCTTATCGCAGCGTATCACGTC
>NZ_CP083349.1:3717500-3865000 GCF_020035535.1 Ensifer adhaerens
AGCTCGAGCCCCGCCTCAAGGATCGTACGCTCACGGTCAACGGCGTCTCCAAGGCCTATGCCATGACCGGCTGGCGCATCGGCTATGCCGGCGGCCCGCGGGATCTGATCAAGGCGATGGCCGTCGTCCAGAGCCAGGCAACCTCCTGCCCGTCCTCCGTCAGCCAGGCCGCTTCGGTCGCCGCGCTGACCGGCCCGCAGGAATTCCTGAAGGAACGGACCGCCAGCTTCCAGCGCCGCCGCGATCTCGTCGTCAATGGCCTAAACGCCATCGACGGTCTCGATTGCCGCGTCCCGGAAGGCGCTTTCTACACCTTCTCCGGTTGCGCCGGCATGCTTGGCAAGGTCACGCCTTCGGGCAAGAAGATCGAGACGGACGCGGACTTCTGCGCCTACCTGCTCGACGACGCCCATGTCGCCGTCGTTCCGGGCTCGGCTTTCGGTCTCTCGCCCTTCTTCCGCATCTCCTACGCAACGTCGGAATCGGAACTGAAGGAAGCGCTCATGCGCATCGCCGACGCCTGCGCGCGGCTTTCGTAATCAAGTAGTTGTCGGGCACTCTGAACTCGGAAGTGCCCCTCACCCTAGCCCTCTCCCCGCTTGCGGGGAGAGGGGACGCCGTCGAGATCGACGCAGAGACCCCTTTTCCGTCTTCAAAGAGAAGTCTTCTGACCGAGCCTCGGACGAAACGGCGCAGCTCGGCATCCCCTCAGGTCTTGAGAGGAATTGAGGAGCGGGCCGCATGTCCCTTCGCCCCGCCTGCGGGGAGAAGGTCGCGGCAGCGGGATGAGGGGCAGCCCGGAACTCCGCGCTCTCAAAACGTCGGCGGTGTACAGGCGCTGATCACTTCGCAAGGCACCGGCCCCACACATCGGAAGCGATGCGGCCTACGGCTTTCGAAATAATAGGCATCCCCCGGCCCGAGAATGCGACGCTCATCGTCAACGGTCACCTCGATACGGCCCGACAACACGATGCCGCCCTCCTCGCCGTCATGCACCAGCGGTACCTTCCCTGTGTCGGCACCCGGCTGGTAACATTCTTTGAGGATCTGCAGGCTGCGGCCGAAGAGGTTTTCGCCGATCTGGCGATAGGAAATCGGCCCCTTGCCGATCTCCACCAGCTCCTCCGCCGCATAGAACGCCTTGCGCGGTCGTTCCGGCTCGAAGGAGAAGAATTCCGCAAGCCCGATCGGAATGCCGTCGAGAATACGCTTCAGCGCACCGACGGAAGGATTGGAGGCGTTCGACTCGATCAGCGAGATCGTCGAATTGGTGACGCCGGCGCGCTTGGCGAGTTCCCGTTGCGACAGATTGTGCATCAGGCGGAGATGACGAAGCCGGTTTCCGATATCGACGGTCATGTGATCCGAACCTTGGTGTTCAGGTTGTTCGAAATAGCGCAAACACGCTACAACGGTACAATAAATTTCAATGAGTTAACTGACAGCAGAAAAGGACTTGTTTCGCAAATCAAATCATGGCGTCAATCGCCGAACTCAGGAGGATGCCATGAACCAGCACACCAAACCCAACGCCCCCGTTCTCGATAGCTATTGGATGCCGTTTACAGCCAACCGGCAGTTCAAGCAGGCGCCGCGCCTGCTCGCCTCGGCCGAGGGCATGCACTACACCAGCACCGATGGCCGCACGATCCTCGACGGCACCGCCGGGCTCTGGTGTGTGAACGCCGGCCATGGCCGCCGGCAGATCGCCTCTGCCGTCGAACGCCAGCTTTCGACGATGGATTTTGCCCCCTCCTTCCAGATGGGCCATCCGATCGCCTTCGACTTCGCCGAACGCCTCGCCGAAATCGCGCCAGGCCCGGAGGGACAGAAGCTCGACCGCGTCTTCTTCACCGGCTCCGGCTCGGAATCGGTCGACACCGCCCTGAAAATGGCTATCGCCTATCAGCGCGCGATCGGCCAGGGCACCCGCACGCGCCTCATCGGCCGCGAGCGCGGCTATCACGGTGTCGGTTTCGGCGGCATTTCGGTCGGCGGCATCCTCAACAACCGTCGCGTCTTCCCGCAGCTCCCCGGCTCCGACCATCTGCGCCACACCCATGACCCCGCCAAGAACGCCTTCGTCAAGGGCCAGCCGGAGCATGGCGCCGAGCTTGCCGACGATCTCGAGCGGCTGGTGGCTCTGCATGGCGCCGAAACCATTGCCGCCTGCATCGTCGAACCGGTCGCCGGCTCGACCGGCGTGCTCATTCCGCCGAAGGGCTACCTGGAGCGCCTGCGCGCGATTTGCGACAAGCACGGCATTATCCTGATCTTCGACGAAGTCATCACTGGCTTCGGCCGCCTCGGTGCGCCTTTCGCCACCGACTTCTTTGGCGTCACCCCGGATCTCGTGACCACAGCAAAGGGCCTCACCAACGGCGCCATCCCGATGGGCGCGGTCTTTGCCAGCCGCAAGGTCCATGATGCGCTGATGCACGGGCCCGAAAACGCGATCGAGCTCTTCCACGGCTACACCTATTCCGGTCACCCGGCCGCTTGCGCCGCCGGTATCGCGACGCTCGACATCTACCGCGATGAGGGCCTGATGACCCGCGCCGTCGAACTGCAGGATGCCTGGCACGACACCATGCATTCGCTGAAGGGCCTGCCCAACGTCATCGACATCCGCACGATCGGCCTGATCGCAGGCATCGAGCTGCAGTCGCGCGACGGTGCGGTCGGCGCCCGCGCCTATGACGTCTTCGTCGACTGCTTCGAGAAAGGCCTGCTGATCCGCGTCACCGGCGACATCATCGCCTTCTCGCCGCCGCTGATCGCCGAAGAGAAGCATTTCGGTGAGATCGTCTCGATCCTCGGCGACGCACTGAAGCGCGCCAAGTAGGTCCAAGAGACACTGTCAAAAACAACGCCGTCGCCGAAGATCTCGGCGGCGGCGTTTGCATGTCGAGCGCGGAGCCGAATCCGGCTAAGGTCCCTGCGAGAGAGCCGGCGTGCTAACGGATCAGCAGCGCCCGGAAATCATTGACGTTGGTTCCGGTCGGTCCAGGCACGAAGAGATCGCCGCTCGCGTCAAAGGCCGTCCAGGCATCGTGACGGGCGAGATGCAAACGCGGATCGATACCAGCCGCCCGGATGCGGGCAATGCTCTCGCCATCGGCAAAGGCCCCCGCATTGTCTTCCGAACCATCGATGCCATCCGTATCGGCGGCAAGAGCATCGATGCCCGCAACGCCATCGATGTCGAGTGCCAGCGACAACAGGAATTCGCTGTTGCGCCCGCCCTTGCCATAGTCCTTGCCGGAGATCGTCACGGTCGTCTCGCCGCCGGAAAGCAGCACCACCGGCTTGCCGAAGGGCCGGTTCTTGAGTGCCACTTCGCGCGCCAACGCCGCATGCATGCGGCCGATATCGCGCGCCTCGCCTTCGATCGCATCCGAGAGGATGCGCGCCTCGATGCCCAGTTCCCGCGCCTTGGCCGCGGCAGCCTCCAATGAGACGCTTGCCGATGCAATGACGTGGCACTCATGCCCGGCAAATCGAGGATCGTCTGGAGCAGGTGCCGCAGCCGCCTCCGAGCGTAGATGGGCAATCACGCCATCCGGCAATTCCATGCGGTAGCGATTAACAATTTCGAGCGCCTCCGCCGCCGTACTGCGATCCGGAACGGTCGGCCCGGAGGCGACGAAGGCGGGATTGTCACCCGGCACGTCGGACACCACGAGGCTGACGACGCGGGCTGGTGCAGCCGCTGCAGCGAGCCGCCCACCCTTGATCCGCGACACGTGCTTGCGAACGACGTTCATTGCCGAGATCGGCGTGCCCGAGGCAAGCAGCGCCCTGTTGACGGCGATCTCGTCGGCGAGCGTCAGGCCCTCAGGCGGTGCGGGCAGCAGGGCCGAGCCGCCACCGGAGATCAGGGCGATGACCAGATCGTCCGCCGTCAAGCCGGCTACAGCCTTCAGCAACGCATCCGATGCGGCAAGTCCCGCTTCATCCGGAACCGGATGGGCCGATTGCAGCACAGTGATTGTCTCACACTGTTCGACCGGTCCGTGACGGGCCACGACCGTGCCGCTGAAGGGATGCTTCCAGAGCTTCTCGAAGGCAGCCGCCATCTGGCTTGCTGCCTTGCCGGCGCCGACAACCACAGTCCGGCCCTTCGGCGGGTCGGGCAGATGTGCCTTGATCGCCTCATAGGGATCGGCCGCCCGTACGGCGGCCTCGAAGAGCCCTGTCAGGAAGGGGCGCGCTTCGATCATCGCTGCCACTCAGCCGGCAATTTCGATGTCGTAGACGAAAATGCCTGCGATGCCGCCTTCGGCCGCAGCGACGATCTTGGCACCGGTCTTGCGGTGCTCCTCGTCCTCCAGATAGGTGTCGCGCGCCGCTGCGTCAGTGAAGTCGACGATGAAGCCTTCGGCAAAACCCTTGTCCATGCCCTCCTCCGGACTGACATTGGCTCCGATATGGGCGGCAACGAATCCCGGCAGCCGGGACTTCAGCGCAGCAATCTCCCCGAAGATCACCGCCTTCTCCTCGCCGGAAACTTCGGGACGGAAGCGGATGAAGACACAATGGCGGATCATGGGGGACCTCAACGGATATCGGCGCGGGCGCGCGGGCGGCTGTCGTTGCGTTCGTGGGCGAAGATCGCCGGCGGCAGGGGCTGGCGCTCGCGGATGATATCGGCGCCCTTTTCGCCCATCATGATCGTCGGCCCATTGGTGTTGCAAGAGGGAACACGCGGCATCACCGAACTGTCGCAGACCCTGAGTCCTTCGAGGCCGTGCACCTTGAGATCGAGGCCAACGACCGCCGCGGAGTCCGTCCCCATCTTGCAGGTACCGACAGGGTGATGGTCGGTCTTGGCGTTGGCGCAGCCGTATTCGAAGAACTGCTCGTCGCTCATGACCGAGTTGCCCGGCAGGCGCTCGGCCATCACGAAAGGCTTGAGTGCCGCCTGCTGCATGATCTCGCGGGCGAGCTTCAAGCCCTCGATCGACATCCTGCGGTCGTGCGGATCCTCCCAGTAATTCGGGTCGATCAGCGGCGCCGCCGCCGGATCCGAAGAGGAAAGCCGCACGGTTCCGCGCGAGCGCGGGTGCAGATACGCGGAGTTAAGCGTCACGCCGGCATTCTTCAGCTTCTCGACGCCCGCCTCGATGCCGGAACCGAGACCGAGATGGAACTGGATATCCGGCGAGCGGGCATTGGGGTCGGCATACCAGAAGCCGCCGGTCTCGAACAGCGACGACGCCACCGGGCCTGAGCGGAAGAGAACATATTGCAGGCCCGCCCATAGCGTACGATGGAGTTTCGCCACGCCGTCATAGGTGTGATCGCCGGTGCATTCGGAGATGACGAAGAGATCGAGGTGATCCTGTAAATTGCCGCCAACGCCGGGCAGGTCGTGTTTCACCGAGACGCCCACCGATTTCAGGTGATCGGCAGGCCCGATGCCGGACTGCAGCAGCAGCTTCGGCGATCCGATGGCGCCGGAGGAAACAAGCACCTCGCGTTCTGCCCGGATGATCTCGCTGCCCTTGGCCGTGACAACCTCGACGCCGACGGCGCGGCTGCCCTCAAGCACGATTCGGGCGACCCGCGCGCCGGTTCGAACCGTCAGGTTGCGGCGCTCCTTGATCGGCGAGAGGTAGGCAAGCGACGCGCTTGACCGACGACGATTGCGCTGGGTTAGCTGGTAGAAGCCGACACCCGCCTGCTGGCGGCCGTTGAAATCGTGGTTGTAGGGAATGCCGAGTTCCTGGCCGGCGCGGATATAGGCATCGCAGATCGGCAGCGCCGCCGTGGGCATCGAGACACCGAGCGGCCCGCCATAGGCGTGGTAGTCGTCGGCAAAGCGCTGGTTGTCTTCCGAGCGTTTGAAATAGGGAAGCACACTGCGGTAGTCCCAGCCAGCGCAGCCGTCCTCGGAAGCCCAGAGGTCGTAGTCGGCAGCGTTGCCGCGGGTATAGAGCTGGGCATTGATCGACGAGCCGCCGCCGATGACCTTGGCCTGGGTATAGCGCAGCACCCTGCCCTTCATGTGCTTCTGCGGCACCGTATGCCAGCCCCAACTTGCGACACCCTTGGTCATCTTGGCGAAGCCCGCCGGCATGTGAAACAGCGGGTTCCAGTCGCCGCCGCCGGCCTCCAGCAAAAGGACACGGACCGACGGATCCTCCGAAAGCCGATTGGCGAGAACGCAGCCGGCCGGGCCGGCGCCGGTGATGATGTAGTCGTAGCTCATTCCCTGTCTTCCCTCCGCCGCCACCATTTGGAACGTTCCAAATTTTCGACGTGTTCAATTCAAACTTGCTCGTTTCGGCGCGCCGTAGTTTCCTTCGCGGTATTCCTAGAGCCGGCCGATCGAAAGGCCGCCATCCGCCTGGATGACCGAGCCCGTCGCAAAACCGAATTTGCCACCGGCGAGACCGGCCACCATGTTGCCGATATCCTCAGGCTCGCCCCAGCGTCGCATCGGCACCAGCCCGCCATCGATCAAAGCATCGTATTTCGCCGAGACGCCGGCGGTCATGTCGGAACGGATGATGCCCGGCCGGATCTCGAAAACCGAAATGCCGGTATTGGCGAGCCGCAGCGCGAGCCCCTGGCTGAAGGCGGCAAGGCCGGCCTTGGTCATGCAATAGTCGAGACGCTCGGGCGAGGTCATCGTCGCAGAAACCGAGGTGATGTTGATGATCGACCGCGGCGCCGCATCGGCCGGATCGGTCAGCATCGAGACGAGTACGGCCTGGGTAAAGAACACCGTGCCGCGCAGGTTGGTGGCGACGATCGTGTCGAAATTCTCCGGCAGCAGGTCGAGGAAATCGCCCCGCACCACCGAGGCGATGCCGGCGTTATTGACAAGGCAGCGGATTGGGCCAAGCTCGGCGCGGACACGCTCGACGGTCGCCGCATGGCCGCTGACATCGGCCAGATTCGCCTCGATGTAGATAGCCCGTCCGTGGTCGCCGGAAAGTTCCGATAGCGTCTGGGTGGTCGTCGCATCTGCCGTCCCGAGGCCGGTGATCGCGATGTCGAAGCCTTCGCGGGCGAGCGCGCGGGCAACGCCAAGGCCGATGCCGCGGCGGCCGCCGGTGACGATGGCGACGGGACGCGTCGATGACGTCATGATCGGATCTCCTTCGCGAGGATATGGTCGGCGACCCTGAGCGCCTGGGCCGCGACCGTCAGCGCCGGATTGACGGCAGCGGATGTCGGCAGGCAGCCGGCGTCGACGACGAAAAGGTTCGGGTGGTCGAAGGCGCGGCAGTAGATGTCGAGCGGCGCGTCCTTCGGGTCTTTGCCCATTCGCACCGTTCCGCACTGGTGTGACGGCGTACGCTTGTCGAAGGGCTGAGAGAGCACGATCGGGTAGCCAGCAGCCTTGAAATGCGCGCGCATTTTCGCTTCGAGCCCGGATAGCGCCTCCATGTTGGAGCGCCGCCACTGCATGATGATGCCCTTGCCGTCGACCATGATGCGGCTTTCCGGGTTGGGCAGGTCCTCCGTCATCATGTACCAGTCGACCGCATGACCGGCCATGAAGTCGAAGGCTAAGCGTGGCGCCCAGACGGGCGCATTGGCCTTCAGAATGTCAGCATTGATCTTGCCGAGCAGTTGCACATTGCCGAGCGGCAGGCCGTCCCGGCCGCCGGTCAGGTAATAATCGTTCAGCATCAGCGTCTTCTGGTAGACGCTGTCATTGCGCTTGAACGGATTGATCGCCAGCATTGCACTGCAATTGTGGTTCATGAAGTTGCGGCCGACCTGGTCGGAGGCGTTCGCCAGTCCCTTGCCGTCGCCGGAGCGCAAGAGGATCGCAGCCGAGTTGATCGCGCCCGCCGACAGGATCACCAGTTTCGGCGACAGCTTCTTCTTCTCGCCCCTGTGGGTGTAGTGGATCGCCTCGATCCGGCCGCCAGGTCCCGCCTCCAGCGTGTCGACATGCGCCGAGGTGATCAGCTCGATATTGGGGTCCTTCAGTGCGAAAGCGAGCGATGCGGTCTCGGCATCCCTCTTGCCGTTGCCGGTATTCGGGAACCCGTCCCAAGGCGTGCGCCCGCCGGCCAGCCAGGTATCGATGTCGACGCCGAGCGGCAGCGTTGCCGGATGTAATCCCTGCGCCTTCAACTCGGCGCGGGCGCGGGCAATGGCTGGCTCGTCCGGCACCGGGCCATGTGGGTAGGAAGCGCTGTGGAACGGCTCGGTCGGGTCGTCGCCCAACTCTCCGCGCACTGCGAACAGCTGCTCGGCCTTGCCGTACCACGGCTCCAGCTCCTCGTAAGGGAAAGGCCACGCCGGTGAAACGCCGCCGAGATGCTGCATCTCGGTAAAATCCTCGGCACGGTAGCGCAGGAGCACCGCACCGAAGAGCTTGGAATTGCCGCCGACGAAATAGAAGTTTCCCGGATTGAACTCGGTGCCATCAGGCTCGCGCCACATCTCCTTTGGCCGGAAGTGTCCCTTGACGAAGATCGAACTGTAGCTGCGCGCCTCCGGTGTATCGGGCAGGCGCTCGCCGCGCTCAAGGATGGTGATGCGGGCGCCGGAGCAGGCGAGCCCCGCCGCAAGCGTGGAGCCGCCGATCCCCGAGCCGATGATGACGATGTCCGGCTGCTCCTGCATCGTTCGTTACGCGATCCGCTGCTGGCTCTGCGGGTCAAAGAACACCGCCTTGTCGAGATTGAAGGCAAGCCGCGACGTCTGGCCGGGCGCGATGCGAGCGTCGGCCCTGAGCCGCGCAACGATTTCCTTGCCGCCGAGACGGGTGACCGCAAAGGTATCGGAGCCGGCCGGCTCCACCACCTCGATCAGGCATTCGCCCTCGGCGACCACTTTCGCATTGCGGTCGGCGCCGTCAGGATCGGTCAGCGCTTCCGGACGGATGCCGAAGATCACGTCCTTGCCGGCATAGGCCGAAAGCGCGCCATTGGCCTGCGGCACCGCAAGCTTCAGCGGTTCGGAATTGGGGCGTGCCAGCGTGACCGCAATGTCAGCGCCACTCTTTTCGATCCGTGCGGTCAGAAGGTTCATCGCCGGCGACCCCATGAAGTCGGCGACGAACATGTTGGCCGGGTTGTTGTAGATCTCGGCCGGTGTTCCGAACTGCTGAAGCACGCCATCCTTGAGGACCGCGATCTTGGTCGCCAGCGTCATCGCTTCGATCTGGTCGTGGGTGACGTAGACGATCGTCGTCTTCATGCGGTTGTGCAGCCGCTTGATTTCGGTGCGCATGTCGACGCGCAGCTTGGCATCAAGGTTGGAGAGCGGCTCGTCGAACAGGAAGACCTGCGGGTTGCGCACGAGTGCACGGCCCATGGCGACGCGTTGGCGCTGGCCGCCGGAGAGCTGACTCGGCTTGCGGTCGAGCAGATGCCCGATCTGCAGCATTTCCGAGACCTGCTTGATCGCCTTTTCGCGCTCCTCCTTCGGCACGCCGCGGATTTCCATGCCGAAGGCGATGTTTCCGGCGACCGTCATGTTCGGATAGAGCGCGTAGGACTGGAACACCATGGCGATATCGCGCTTCGACGGATGCAGATCGGCAACCGAGCGGCCGTTGATGGCAATCTCGCCTGACGTGATCGGCTCAAGACCGGCGATGGTGTTGAGAAGCGTGGACTTGCCGCAGCCGGACGGACCGACGAGCACGAGGAAACCGCCCTTTTCGATCTCCAGATTGATGTCCTTCAGGATCTCAAGCGAGCCATAGGATTTGCGCAGGTTGCTGATTTTCAAGAAAGACATGAGCTTATCCTTTCACGGCGCCCGACATCAGGCCGCGAACGAAGTAGCGACCGGACACGATATAGACGATGAGCGTTGGCAGGGCGGCGAGGATCGCGCCCGCGAAGTGAACATTGTATTCCTTGACGCCTGTCGAGGACGAAACGAGGTTGTTGAGGGCAACCGTCATCGGCGTCGAATAGGGGCCGGAGAAGGACGCTCCGAACAGGAAGTCGTTCCAGATGTTGGTGAACTGCCAGATGACCGAGACGACGATGATCGGACCAGACGACGGCAACAGGATGCGCCAGAAGATCTGGAAGAAGCTGGCGCCGTCGATCTGCGCCGCACGCACCAGTTCGGTCGGGAAGGCCTCGTAGTAGTTGCGGAAGTAGAGCGTCGTGAAGCCGATGCCGTAGATGACATGGACGAAGATCAGGCCCCAGATCGAACCGGCAATCCCAAGGATGCCAAGGATGCGCGCCATCGGGATGAGCACGATCTGGAACGGGATGAAGCACGAGAGAAGCAGCATGCCGAAGAAGATGTTGGCACCCGGAAAGCGCCACTTCGTCAGCACGTAACCGTTGAGTGCGCCGATGATCGTCGAGATCGCCACGGCCGGAACGACCATCAGGATCGAGTTGATGAAGAAAGGTTTGAGGCCGGTTGGCTGCACGCCGATCTGCGCCGTCGACCAGGCCTGAAGCCAGGGCTCGATCGTAAAGGTCTGCGGCAGGTTAAGCATGCCGCCCTGGCGGATCTCGTCGAGCGGCTTCACCGAGTTCACCAGCATCACGTAGAGCGGCAGCAGCGAATAGAGCGCAAAGAGGATCAGCGCGGTATAGATCAACGCGCGGGTGAGGCGGTTGTGCGAGATGATGTTGTCTGGGCTCGGAGCGCTCATCAGCGTTTTGCTCCCCGGATTTCGGAATAGAGATAGGGCACGATGATCGAGAAGATCATCACCAGCATGATGATCGCCGAGGACGCGCCGATGCCCATCTGGTTGCGGGTGAAGGTGTAGGAATACATGAATGTCGCCGGCAGTTCGGTCGCCTGGCCCGGGCCGCCGCCGGTGAGCGCGATGATCAGGTCGTAGGCCTTGATCGCCAGATGCGCGAGCACCACGAAGGCCGATAGGAACACCGGCCGCATCAATGGAATGATGATCCGGCGATAGATCGTCGAGGTCTTGGCGCCGTCGATCTGCGCCGCCTTGATGATCTCGTTGTCGACGCCGCGAAGGCCGGCCAGGAACATCGCCATGATGAAGCCGGTCGATTGCCAGACGGCAGCAATGACAACGCAGTAGATCGCGTAGTTGCGATCCTTGATCCAGTTGAACGAGAAGCTCTCCCAGCCCCAGAGGTGCATGGTGTTCTCAAGGCCGATGCCGGGATCGAGGAACCACTTCCAGGCCGTACCCGTAACGATGAAGGAAAGCGCCATCGGATAGAGATAGATCGGCCGCAGGAACCCTTCGGCGCGGATCTTCTGGTCGAGCAGGATCGCGAGCCCGAGGCCAAGCACGGAACAGATGGCGATGTAGAGCGCGGCGAAGATTGCCAGGTTGCTCACCGCCCGCCACCAGTGCGGCAGCGCCCACAGCTTCGCATAATTGCTCAAACCGACGAAATTGTAGGACGGCAGCATCTTGCTGTCCGTCATCGACAGAAAGCCGGTATAGGCAATGAAACCATAGACAAAGATCAGGACGATAAGGAAGCTCGGGGCAAGGACCAGCTTCGGTATCAGGTCCTGCAGACGACTGCGGCTATCCATGAACGTTCACCACTTCTGGCGCGGCCGTCGGGAAATCCCCTATATCGGCATCCGCGCGAGGTTCTGGGTATCAAAGCGCCCTTCCCCGCGTCCCATTGGCCACGGCGGTTCGACGGCGCTTGCATGTCGGAATGGGTGTCCGGGGCGCCTGGCAGCGCCGCGCGTCTCTCAAGACGCGCTAAGGTCGCTTCAACACTTAAGTTGCTGCATAATTTTGTCCTCAAATCCAATGCGGATTTAAGGAATTATGCAGTACGCGCCCCGGAACGGGCCCGTTACTTCGCGGCCTCGACGGCCGAGACCAGTTCCTTGACGGCCTCTTCGGACGTCAGTTCGCCGTTGAACTCACGCGTCACGACGTCGTAGATCGCGTTCTTGACGGCAGCCGGGTTTGCATGGCCATGGGCCATGGAGCCGAAGAGCTTGCCGTTGCTGTTGGCTTCGGCCAAGTCCTTGATGCCCTTCTTGCCGCAAGCGTCGAAGGCCGTGTCAGGAACGTCGGTGCGGGCCGGGACCGAGCCCTTGACGACGTTGAATGCCGACTGGAAGGTCGGGCTTTCGATCGCCGAAGCCATGGCGAGCTGAGCCGGGACCTTGTCGTCGGCGACCTTGAACATCGCAAACTGGTCGGAGTTGAAGGTGACGGACCCTTGCGTGCCCGGGAAGCGCATGCAGACGAAGTCGGTGCCCGGCACCTTCTTGGCCTTCAGGAATTCGCCCTTCGCCCAGTCGCCCATGAACTGCAGACCGGCCTTGTTCTCGATGACCATGGCGGAAGCGAGGTTCCAGTCGCGGCCCGAGAAGTTGTCGTCGACATAGGAGCGCAGCTTCGTCATGCGATCGAAGGCTTCCTTCATCTTGTCGCCACCGAGCGCTGCAGGGTCGAGGTCGATGAAGGCCTGCTTGTAGAAGTCCGTGCCGAGCGAAAGTACCACGGCGTCGAAGATCGTCGCATCCTGCCAGGGCTGGCCGCCATGGGCGATCGGGGTGATCCCTTGAGCCTTGAAGTTGTCGAGCAAGGCAACCAGTTCGTCCCAGTTGGTCGGCTCCTTGCCGCCAGCCTTGTCGAGCGCTGCCTTGTTGATCCAGACCCAGTTGGTCGAGTGCACGTTGACCGGCGCTGCGATCCAATGGCCGTCATACTTCGAGAACTGCTGCAGGGCCGTCGGGATCACCTTGTCCCAGCCTTCCTTGGAAGCGGTCTCGTCGAGGTTGCCGAGTGCGCCTTCCTTGGCCCAGTCGAGAATATCGAAGCCGAGCATCTGCACGGCGGTCGGAGCGTTGCCCGCGGTGACGCGCGCGCGAAGCACGGTCATGGCTTCCGTACCGCCACCGCCGGCGACCGGCATGTCGGTCCAGGTGATGCCCTTGCTTTCCAGGTCCTTCTTCAGAACGTCGAGCGCGGCTGCTTCGCCACCGGACGTCCACCAGTGCAGAACTTCCACGTTTTCGGCTGCGCGCGCGGCGGTGGCCGCCATCATCAGCGCCACAACGGCCGTCGTCGTCATCAACTTGCGCATCGTTATCCTCCCGTTTGCAAGTTTTCGAAGTGGAACCTCCTTCCACCCCGGAATTCGCGCCGCTCTAGCCAGCGGCTGGCCATTTAAAACGTTATAAATTCAGCAAGTCAAGCATTCCGCAGTTTTGTATTTTAGCACCTTAAGAACCGTTTGAATTTACTGAATTATATAGCGCATGTTAGCTGCTGCGGTGCAACAAACCATGCCGCAATGCGAGATTTAAAACGTTTTCATGATTCGATTGCCTAAGCGTTCGCACCACGTTACAAAACCCGCTCTCACCCGCTCTCAGGATGACTAGCATTGGCCGATCCCTCCAAGCCCGCCCACCACGAAGACGGTGGCTCCACCGCCAAGCGCGGCAAGCCGACTCTTCGCACGATCGCGGAAATCACCGGCCTTGCGGTCACCACCGTTTCGCGCGCCCTCTCCGACGCGCCACAGATTTCGCTCGATACCCGCAAGCGGGTGCGTGAGGTCGCCGACGAGATCGGCTATTCGCCCGACCGTGCCGCCCAGCGCCTGAAGACCGGCCGCACCAATGTCATCGGCGTGCTGCTCGATCCGCACGAAGAAATCCTCGGCTACGGCACCTCGATCATGAGCGGCATCGCCAAGGCGCTGCAGGGCACCGCCTACCACCTGATCGTCATGCCGAACTTCCTGAACTCGACCAATGTCGAAGCGGTCAACTACATCACCCGCAACGCGATGGCCGATGGATTGATCTTCTCGCGCACGGAACCGCTCGATCCGCGTGTCCGGCTGCTCTCCGATCTCGGCTTTCCCTTCGTCACCCATGGGCGCACGGAGCTCTCGACCCCGCATCCCTATGTCGACTACGACAACTTCACTTTTTCCTACCAGGCGACCAAACGCCTGATCGCCAAGGGCAGGCGTAAACCTGCGCTCATCAGCGGCCCGACCGATTTCACCTTCGCCGGCCATCTGCAGCACGGCTTCATGACCGCGGTGCGCGAGGCCGGTTGCGCCTACGAGATCCTCACCGGCATCGACCTCGACAGCCCCGCCGGCGCTATCCGCGACCGTATCCGCCAGCGCTATGCCGAGCCCGATCCGCCGGATAGTTTCATGTGCGGCGGCGAAGTCTGCGCGCTCGCGACCATCACCGGCATGAGCGATTGCGGGCTTACGCTCGGACGCGAGTACGACATCGTCGCCAAACAGACCTCGCATCTGTTGAGCGCCATTCAGCCGCAGGTCGAGACGATCTACGAAGACCTGACGGTGACCGGCGAAGACATGGGCCGGGTGCTCCTGCAGAAGATCGGCGGCGAGAGCGACGTCAGCAAGCTGCAACTGCTTCTCTGTCCGCAGATTCCATCGAGCTTCGACACGGCCGGCTGAGCGGACGAACACGGCACGCGAGGCGGCGTCGCGTGCCGCTGCCTCCTGCCCAATTGTCCCCCCCGTCGTCCGCATGTCCTCTCCTCCCCTGTTTCAGCCTTGGCGCGGCATCCACCAGCCGGTGCGCGGCCCCATATGCATGTTGAGCGTCTTGGTCTCGGTGTAATCCTCGACCGAATGCCGGCCGAGTTCACGGCCAAGGCCGGACTGGCGATAACCGCCGAAGGGTAGTTCGGACGCACCGTCCATAAAGGTGTTCATCCAGATGGTGCCGGCGCGCACACGGCGGCCGATCGTCAGGCAGGTGTCGAAATCGCGGCTCCAGACGCCGGCCGAAAGGCCGTAGTCGATCGCATTGGCGATGCGGATCGCCTCCTCGGTCGTTTCGAATGTCAGCACCGAAAGAACCGGACCAAAGACTTCCTCGCGCGCCACCGCCATGTCCGGCCGCACGCCCGAAAGGATCGTCGGCGCCATGAACTGACCCATGCCCAGATCGAGCGCCGTGCCGCCATGAGCAACCGCTGCACCGTCCTTGGAAGCAGCAGAAACATAGCCGGCGATCTTTTCCAGATGCTGCGGCGTGATGATCGCGCCGACCTGGGTTTCCGGGTCAAGCGGATCTCCGACCTTCACCTTGGCCGAGAGCTCGGCGATGCGGCGCGTGACCTCGTCGGCGATTTCGCGATGCAGGATCAGCCGCGAGCCGGCATTGCAGCATTCGCCGGCATTGAAGTAGGCACCGAAGACAGCCGCATCGATGAATTCGTCGAGATTGGCGTCCGGGAAGACGATCTGTGGGTTCTTGCCGCCGAGTTCGAGCGAGACTTTCTTCAGCGTCTGCGCAGCATTGGCCATGGTCAGGCGGCCGACGCCGGTCGAGCCGGTAAAGGACACCATATCGACGTCCGAATGCGTCGTCATCGGCGCACCGACCTCCGGCCCCGTGCCGGTGATGATGTTGACGACACCGGCGGGAACGCCGGCGGCTTCCAGAATTTCACCGAGCAGCAGCGTCGAGGCTGACGTCAGTTCGGACGGTTTGACGACAGTCGTGCAGCCCGCCGCAAGCGCAAAAGGAAGCTTCTGGCTGACGATCAGGAACGGGAAGTTCCAGGGCGTGATGATCGAGACGACACCGATCGCCTCACGCAGCACGACGCCAAGCGTGCCGTCACCGAGCGTGTTATAGCTTTCACCGTGCAGGTCGCGGGCGAGAGCTGCGGCGTAGCGCCAGATATCGGCGGCACCGCCCAGTTCGCCCTTGGCCTGGCTGATCGGCTTGCCGGATTCGATTGCATCGAGATAGGCGAGTTCATCAGCGCGCTCGGCAATGATGTCAGCGGCGCGCAGCAGCACCAGCGAGCGCTGCGAAGCGGTCATGTGCGGCCAGCTGCCGTCATCGAAAGCGCGGCGGGCCGCAGCAATCGCCTTTTCGGCGTCGGCCTTGGTGCCCGCCTGATAGCGGCTGACGACGACACCATGACCGGGCGCCACACGCTCGATCGTGCGCCCTTCGGCGCTGTCCACCCATTTGCCGTCGATCAGCATCTGGAAGGCGCGGATCTTATGGTCGCCGAGCGCCTTGGGTTTCACGAACACGGTCATTTACCATTCTCCCTTGAATTGGGCTTGACGCTTCTGCGAGAACGCGGCGACACCCTCCTTGAGATCGCCGGTCTTGGCGACGAGGATCGAGCCGAGCGCTTCGACAGCAGCTCCGTTGTCTTCGCCATTCGCCGAAGCGAGCATCAGTTTCGAAATTTCGAGCGCCGCAGGGCCACGCTTGGCGACACGCGCCGCATAGTCACGAGCAGCAGTCAGCACCGCGCCGGTCTCGACGACGGCATCGACCAAACCCTCATTGCGGGCAACCTCGGCCGTGAACATCTCGCCGCCAAGCACCATGCGCCGGACGATCTGTGCGCCAAAGCGAGAGACCAGACGCTGCGTGCCCGACCAGCCGGGCACCATGCCGAGGCTCGTCTCCGGCAGGCCAATCTTGATCTGCACTTCCGCCAGACGGATATCGGCGGCCGCCGCTAGCTCCAGCCCGCCGCCAAGCGCGTGGCCGTTGAGGGCCGCGATGACAGGCATTCGCAGCGTCGCCAGCCGCTCGAACACACGATGACCGAAACGCACCCAGTCATGCCCGAACGCAGGTGCATCCATGCCGCCCCAGGCCTTGATGTCGCCGCCGGCGGAAAATGCCTTTCCCTCGCCGGTCAGGATGACGACGCGGATATTGCGGTCGGCTTCGACCGTATCGCAGGCGGACGCCAGCGCCTTCAGCATGTCAATGTCGAAGGCATTGAGCTTGTCCGGACGGGCAACCGTCATGGTCGCGATCGGTCCTTCGACCTCGATGCGGATACGGCCTTCAGCCACGGTCGCCTCCCCCAATCCGGCGCGCCGGCTTCTTCGGCAGTTCCAGCCCGATCAGACCTTCCGCAAAAAGCGCCGCGTCCATGGTCTTCAGCCCGTCGGAAACGATCAGCGAGAATTCCGACTGGTCGAGGATATGGGCCTGCAGATCGACGCCCGGGGCGATCTCCGTCAGCATCACACCCTCAGGCGTCAGCTTCATCACGCAGCGTTCGGTCACATAGGTGATGTCCTGGCCCTGCTCGATGCCGCGGCGGCCAGAGAAGGTGACGTGCTCGACTTCGTTGACCAGCTTCTTGAGCTTGCCTTCCTTCTCGATCACCAGCTTGCCATCGGCGATCGCGAGCTTGGCGCCGGCATTGAACATGCCGGAGAAGACGATCTTCTTTGCACGTGCCGTGATGTCGACGAAACCGCCGGCGCCGGCCGTCACATGCGGACGGAAGGAGAGTTTTGACACGTTGACCGAGCCGTTGCGGTCGATCTCGAGGAAGGAAAGCAGCGAGGCATCGAAGCCAGCGCCCTGGAAATAGGTGAACTGGTAAGGCGAGGGCATGAAGGCATCGGCGTTGGAAGCGCAGCCGAAGGCGAAATCGAGCAACGGCACGCCGCCGACGGCACCCTGCTCTATCACCCAGGTAACGGCACCGTGCAGGCCTTCTTCGAGCAGGATACGTGGCACATTGGCCGAAATGCCGAAACCGAGATTGACGGCGCTGCCGGCCTCGAGTTCCTGCGCAACGCGGCGGGCGATCACCTTCTGGATGTTGAATTCCGGAACCCGGAAACTGTCGAGCGGCCGGAAGATCTCGCCTGAAATCGCCGGATCGTAGAGCGTCTGGGTCGTCTGCTTCTGGTCGGGGTCGACGATGACATAATCCACCAGCACACCCGGCACCCGCACGTCATGCGGCTTCAGCGAGCCTTCCTTGGTGATGCGTTTGACCTGGGCAATGACGATGCCGCCATTGTTGCGGGCGGCGAGCGCCTGGTCGAGACCGCCGAGATAGGCGCCCTCGTGCTCATAGGTGAGGTTGCCACGCTCGTCCGCCGTCGTCGCGCGGATGATTGCCACCTGCGGTGCGATCGCCTTGAAATAGAGCCAGTCCTCACCTTCGAACGAGACCTTCTTCACGACGGGCTCGGCCGCAGCCGAAGCATTCATGGCGCAGCCTTCGCGCGACGGATCGACGAAAGTATCGAGGCCGACCTTGGTCAGCACGCCCGGCCGCTTGGCTGCGGCCTCGCGGTGCATGTCGAAGAGGATGCCGGAGGGCACATTGTAGGCAGCCACCTCGTCAGCGCCGATCATCTGCCAGATCAGCGGCGGCTCCGCACTCGACGGACCGGAAGGATAGGAACCGCCGATGATCCTTTTCAGGAGGCCTTTCCTGGCGATGTAGTCGACGCCCCTGATGCCGCTCATGTCGCCGGCGGCAATCGGATGCAGCGTCGTCAGGTCGCGGGGGTGGCCGGTCATCTCGAAGCGCTCGCCGATCGCCTTCAACATCAGGTCGGGGCAGCCGAGGCCACTGGACGAGGAGACCGAAACCACGGCGCCATCCGGGATCAGGGCGGCCGCTTCGGCCGGCGAGATGTGCTTGTTCATCGACATCAGTTCAAAGTCCCGTTTCGATCGCCACGGCCTGGCCGGTCGCAGCCGCCTTGACGACGGCAAGGCCGGTTGCCAACGACCAGACGCCATCCTCACCCGTCGCCGACGGGCTGCCTTCGCCTCTGACGGCGGCATGGAAGGCGGAAAGCGCGGTTTCGTAGAGATTGCGATGGTCGAGCGACAACTCGGTCTCACCATCGGCATTGCGTAGCGTCACGGTTCCGACCGGCCGCTGGGTCATGACCTTGCGGCCAATCAGCGAACCCTCGGTGCCATGCACTTCGAGGCCCGTATCAGCAAAGCGCACGGTGAAGGCATCGTGGAACTGGGCGATGACGCCGGAGCGGAAGTGGAGCACGCCCATGACCCCGTCTTCCAGGCCTTCCTTGCCCATGCCGGCGCTGTGGCTGATGGCGACCGCTTCGATCGGGTCGTCATTGAGAATGAAGCGCAGCGTATCGGCATCATGAACGGTGATGTCGAGGATGACGCCACCGCCGGCATCCGGCCGCTCCAGCCGCCAGCCCTGCAGATGCGGCGGCAAATAGACCGCATGGAAAACGCGGGCGGCAATCGGCCGGCCGATCTTGCCCTCGGCGATCGCATCGCGCATCGCGCGATGGGTGGCAGCGTTGCGCAGGTGGTGATTGGTGGCAAGCACAACGCCCGCCTCCTGCGCCGCCGTCACCATCTCGCGCGCATCCTCGAGCGTCATCGCCAGCGGCTTTTCGCAAAGCACGTGCTTGCCGGCGGCGATCGCCGCCAGCGTCTGCTCGCGATGCAATTCGTTGGTAGTCGAGACATAAACGGCATCGACATCGGGATCGCCGACCAGATCCGCGACCGAGGTCACCGACTTGGCGATGCCGTTCTCTTTGGCGTAGGCCACACCACGCTCGGTGCTGGTGCTCATGACAGAGACAACCTCGCCTCCGGCGGCGCGGATTGCGCCGATCACCCATTCACGCGCAATCGTGCTTGCGCCGATCAGACCCCACCGCGTCATGCCAATGCCTCCTTTTTTCTCTCGACCGCGCCACCGCAGCTCTGGCGGACGACGAGACGGACCGAACCGACGATCGCTTCCGGCTCCGCCTTCCCGGCCTTGATCTGCTTCAGCAGCAATTCGGCAGCCCGCTGGCCCATCCCTTGAGGATCGACGGAAACCGTCGTCAGTGCCGGCACGGCGGTCTTCGCCTCGATCACATCGTCGAAGCCGATGACGGCAAAATCGGCGCCCGGCTCCAGGCGGCGCGCCCTGAGACCGTCGCAAACGCCGAAGGCGACCGCATCGTTGAAGCAGAGCGCTGCGGTCGGCCGGTCGGCGAGCATCATCGCCTGCTCCACCGCCGTCACACCGCCGGCACGCGACGGCGCCGAACCGATGATCAGCGCGTCGGAAACAGCAATGCCGGCCTCGATAAGGGCGTCGCGATAGCCGCGCATGCGCGCCTCGAAGACGGCGGTATCCGGAAAACCGCCGAGGAAGGCGATGCGCTGGTGGCCGCGTTCGATCAAATGCCTGACGGCAGCCATGGCGCCGGCGTGGTTGTCGGAGGTCAGCGAAGAAACATGGGCGCCGGCAATGTCGCGAACGACCAGCACAACCGGCATGCCGCTCGCAACGAGTGGCGCAAGATCGGCCGCTTCCGTGCCGCGCGCCGGCGAGACAATCAACCCGGAAACGCCGTGTTCGCGCATCGAGGCCACCACTTCGCGCTGCCGCTCGATCTTTTCACCCGTGTTGGCGAGAAACTGAACGAAGCCGGCCGATTGCACGACGGTATCGACGCCGACCGCCAGTTCCGCAAAGAAGCTGTTGGTCAGATCGTTGACGACGATGCCGATGATCTTGGACTTCGCCTGGCGAAGATTGGCGGCGCTGCGGTTATAGACATAGCCGAGATCGCGGATGGCGGCATTTACCTTGGCGCGCGTCGCCTCGTTGACCAGCGAACTGCCCTGGAGAACGAGCGACACGGTCGACTTCGACACGCCGGCGGCGCGCGCAATATCGATGACCGTTACCCTCTCCTTGACCACAGCATCCTCCCGAACTTTCTTGCCCGCTTTTCTCTTTCATAATTGGAACGTTCCAATTCCGTCAAGAGTTGGCTGATCACTTTTTTCTCGCCCAGGGACACCGAACGCAACGTCATGAGACCTCAAGGGCGCGCATTCTTGAGCGATGTCGTCTATAATTATTATTAAAAACAACGACATAATGACATGTTGCCGATCGCCGAAGAAGTACGCCACCCCATCCGAAAAACAATGCCGCTTGCCATTTGGAACGATCCAAAGTATTTCAAGGCAAACTTCCGCGGAGGAACCGACCCCAATGACAAGCCTGACGCTGCCGCGCCAAGACGGCTCGCTTGAACAGCATCGCCTGACCGGAACGCCGATCGAGCGGCCCGGGACGCCACCGACCTTCAACCGCATCGCCTATGCGGCCGCCCATGTGGTCTCGGATCCGTTCCGGGATCTTGATCCCTGGGGCAATCCGGCGATCGACTGGGACGCGACCATGGCGTTTCGCCATCACCTCTGGGGCCTCGGCTTCAAGATCGCCGAGGCGATGGACACGGCCCAGCGCGGCATGGGGCTGCCCTGGGCAGGCGCGCAGCAGTTGATCCGCCGCTCTCTTGCCGAAGCGCGGCAGGTGCCGGGCGCCGATCTTGCCTGCGGCGCCGGCACCGATCATCTGGCACCGGCCGATGTGCGATCGCTGGACGACGTGATCGCCGCCTATGAGGAACAGGTCGGTTTCGTCGAAGGCGAGGGGGGAAGGACGATCATGATGGCAAGCCGGGCGCTTGCCCGCGTCGCCCGTTCCGCCGATGACTATCGCCACGTCTATGGCCGCATTCTCGGCCAGGCCAGGCACAAGGTCGTGCTGCATTGGCTCGGCGACATGTTCGATCCGCAGCTTCGGAGATATTGGGGTTCGGAGAATTTCGAACAGGCGCTCGATACGGTGCTTTCGATCATCGAAGCCAACCGCGACAAGGTCGAGGGCATCAAGATTTCGCTGCTCGACAACGCCAAGGAAGTGGCGCTGCGCAATCGCCTGCCCGAGGGCGTGCTGTGCTTCACCGGCGACGACTTCAACTATGCCGAACTGATCGAAGGCGACGGCACGAAGTATAGCCACGCGCTACTCGGCATCTTCGATGCGGTGGCGCCATCTGCCTCCAAGGCCTTGGCGGCGCTGGCCAAGGGTGATCTCGCGACCTTCCGCGGCGTGATCGAGCCGACCGTGCCTCTGTCCCGCAAGATCTTCGAGGCGCCGACACAGTATTACAAGGCCGGCGTCGTTTTGCTGGCCTGGCTGAACGGCCACCAGCGCCACTTCACCATGCCCGCGGGCATGCAGTCCGCACGCGGGGTGCTGCACTACTCGGACATCTTCCGCCTCGCCGACCGAGCCAATGTGCTCGACCGGCCGGAACTGGCGGCAGAGAGAATGAAAAGCCTGCTATCGACCCTCGGCGTGGACCAAAGCGCTTGAGAGAGAGGGGCGCTTGAGAATAGACGGACGGCGCCCGGGAAGGCGCCGTCTGTTCTCGATCGGAAGCCGGCAGGGACCGGCCACCGGATCAGAATGTCGCCGTCAGGCTCATCCAGAAGCGACGGCCTTCCATGACCGTGTTGAAGTCGGTCTCCTCGACCTCCTTGTCGAAGAGATTGTAGACGGCGGCGTTCAGCGTCAGGCCCTCGCCGACATCGTATTTCGTACCGATATCGACGGTCGTGTAGGCGTCGTATCTGCGCCCCTGCTGGCCGTTGATGGTTACCGGCTTGCCGTTGGTGCCGATGCGCGGGCCGGCGGCGATCTCCTCGCCGTGATAGTTGACCGAGGCCCAGGCTTCGAGCCCCTCCACCGGCGTGTACCAATCGGCCCTGAGATTGGCCATGTGCTCCGGTGTGCGCGCCAGCGGGAAGCCGGCAAAGGTGCCGGTCTTCTGTTCCGACTGCGTATAGGTGTAGCTGGCGCGTAGCGTCAGATCGGCCGTCGCATTCCAGGTCGCCGTCAGTTCCACGCCCTGAATGATCGCATCGTCGATGTTGTAGTTGTACCAGAGGCGGTAGTTCGGATCCTCGCTCCAGCGCACCGGATTTCCGGCCGAATCCAGCACCATCGAGTTGGAAATCTTGTCCCTGAAATCCGTGTAGAAGTAGGTGCCGCCGAGGATGACGTCGCCATTGTCCCACACGGCGCCGATTTCATAGCTGGTGCTTGATTCGGCCTTGAGGTTCGGGTCGGCGATGATCACGCCGCAGGTGCCGGTCGGACCGTAGGAGCAACCGCCACCGCCGGTGGTGTAGGCATAGCCCGGGGCGATGCTGCGGATATCGGGCGCGCGGAAGCCGGTGGAGACGCCGCCCTTCACCGTCAGCATGTCGGTCGCGTTCCAGACGCCGTAAATGCGCGGGCTGAGGTGGTAGCCATACTCCTCGTGGTGATCGAGACGCAGGCCCGTGGTCAGCGCGAAATCATCGACCATGCGCCATTCATCCTCGGCAAACAGCGCCCATTGCGTTGCCGAGAAAGTCTCGTTCAGCCCGGTCCGCCGGCCCGGGTTCTGGTCGGAGAGCCGCGCCTCGAAATATTGCCCGCCGGTCACCAGCGTGTGGCTGCCGCCGAGATCGAAGGGGGTCGTGAACTTGCCGTCGACGACGGTGTTGCGCACCTCGGGCGCGCGCGGCTGCTTGACGAAGCGACCGTCTGCCTGGCTGTAGTTATAGTTCCGACGCTCAGCCCATTCCTGCAGAATGGAGAAATCAGACGTCGTCGGTCCCCAGCGCCCCGTATGCGAGAACGACCAGTGATCGCGGTCATTGTCGTTGTAAGTGCTGACGGCGCGCGGTCCCGGCTCGATCGTCCTGCCGACATTCGCATCGCGGCGAAGCCGCGCTGTCCCGCCTTCGAGGAAGAAGTCGTGGTCCTCGTTCGGCGTGTAGGCAAGCCGCGCCGTCAGATCGTGCTCCTTCGAGCCCGTGATGCCGGATAGGAACTTGTCCTCGCTGCGCTTCAGGCCGCGGCCCCAGATCTGCACGCCGAGCGTATCTTTCAGGATCGGGCCGCTGGTGTAGAACGACAATTGCCCCGAATTGCCGAACTGCCTGTGCTGCTGCATCGTGCCGTCGGTAGTGACCGAGCCGGTCCAGCTATCCGAGACCTTGCGGGTGATGATGTTGATGACCCCGCCCATGGCATCGGAACCATAGAGCGACGACATCGGGCCACGGACGATCTCGATGCGCTCGATAGCGGCGGCGGGCGGGATGAAGCTCTGCTCGAAACCGGAATTGCCGTTGGTGCGGGCGTCACGCGTGCTCTGCCGTTTGCCGTCGACGAGGATCAGCGTGTAGGAGCCGGGCAGACCGCGAATGAAGATGTCGCGCTCGTTGGCGACACCTGTCACCGCCACCCCTTGCGCGTCGCGAAGCGCATCGGTGAGATCGCGGAACGACCGCTTCTGTAAGTCCTCGCCCGTGATCACCGTGATGCTCGCCGGTGCATCCTTGACGTTCTGCTCGAAGCCGGTCGCCGTCACCACGATCTGCTCAAGCTCAGTCGCCTTCTCCTTGTCCTTCTCCTTGGCCTTCTGTGCCAACGCTTCCGTCGGTATCGTCAGCGCCGTGCCGGCGAGGCAGGCGCAGACGAAATGACGTGACCATCCGGCCGAGCCGGACCCGCTCCGCCGGGCCCCTTGCCGCTGCCCCTCGGTTTCGGTCGCAAGCCCCAACCGCTTCATCATCTTCGCCCCGCATATATCTTGAGTAATGAACTCCACTTAGTTATTGGCGAGGGAGACGGTCAACGACGCTGTTTTGGAACCGTTCCAAATACGAAACGACGCAAAACAGCGCCCGCGAATATGCCGGATGAGACAGAAAGGCGGGACGGAACCATGGCGAAAGCAACGGCAAGCGTGACAGGAGGCGGGTCGGCCCCGAACGAACGTCAGACGGATCTGGGCAAACTGCGGCTGCTCCTGGCGCTGGACGCACTGCTGCGCGAAAACAGCGTCAGCCGTGCCGCTTCAAGTGTCGGTCTGCAGCCCTCGGCGATGAGCCGTTTGCTCGGTCAATTGCGTGAGGACTATGCCGATCCTTTGTTCCTGCGCACCGGTCATGGCCTGCGGCCGACCCCGCTTGCCGAGTCTCTGCGGCTGCGCGTGCGCGCTCTTGCCGCAGAGACCGAAGCTCTGCTTGACGCCCAGCCCGGTAACGCCGCATCCGCCCCGGTACAGACGAGCCATGCCGGATGGGTAGGGCGGACCCTGACCGATGCGCCTCCACTGGCCGTCCGTCCGAGCCGTCTGCTTGAGGGTGAGCCAGCGCCTGAACAATTCGCGGCAAAGCTCGCCGAAATTGGCGATGACGCCACCCCTGAGCAGCGCCTTGCCCGCTGCATAGCGACCGTCGGCACCGGCGCCGGCCGCAGCCGGCCGCTAAGTGAAAGTGAAGCTGAAGATGCGCTGGCGATCATCCTTGCCGGCGAGGCGGACCCGGTACAGATCGGCGCGCTGATGACGGTACTGCACTATCGCGGGCCGACAGCGGTCGAAGTGGCCGGCTTCGTGCGCGCCATGCGTCGCCATACCGGCGCGATCGCTCCGGGTAGCGGCGTCGCCGATCTCGACTGGCCCTGCTACCTTTCGCCGAAACTGAAGACCGCACCCTGGTTTCTGCATGCGGCACGCCTTGTCGCCGATGCCGGTCATCGCGTCGTGCTGCACGGAAACTATGGTGAGGACAACGAGGAACGGCACAAGCTCGAGATCGCCGCTTCCGCAGCCGGAATCCCGATCTGCGCATCGATCGCGGCGACAAAGCCAGCGCTTGCATCGACAGGTATCGCTTATCTGCCGCTGTCTGCCTTTGCGCCGCAAACCTATCGCTTGCTCGGGCTCTATCGGTTGATGGAGATGCGCATGCCGCTCAACGCCGCTATTCACCTCATCAATCCGATGGGTGGACGCGCAAGCCTGCTTGGCGTCGCCAATCCCTCGAGCCGCACGCTCAGCCGCGACATAGCCATGCTGCTCGGCACGAGAGAGCTGACGATCCTCGGCAACACCCGCGACCACGCCGAGTTCACGCCCTATCGCCAGACGCCGCTATTCCGCCTTGTCGGCGGAGAAGTCTGTGACCTCATCATTCCGGCGAAGATCGCGCCACCGGCCGAACCGCGCACGGGCCTCAGCAGTCGCGAATACTGGCAGGCGGTCTGGACGGGTGCTGCCCGCGACGAACGCGCCGAAACAATCATCATCACGACGACGGCTGCCGCCCTCATCAGTCTGCGCAATCACGATGATTTCAATGCAGCCTGTGAAACAGCAAGCACGCTCTGGAACAACCGATCACGCCGGACGGCGTGATCGGAGATTGGCGCTACTCAGGCGGCCAGACCCTTTTTCGCCAGCATCGCATCCGGGCTCGGCAGCTTGCCGCGGAAGGCCTTGTAGGCATCTTCCGGATCGATCGAGCCGCCGACCGAATAGATGTTGTCCT
Organism: Ensifer adhaerens; assembly: GCF_020035535.1. Classification (NCBI taxonomy): domain Bacteria; kingdom Pseudomonadati; phylum Pseudomonadota; class Alphaproteobacteria; order Hyphomicrobiales; family Rhizobiaceae; genus Ensifer; species Ensifer adhaerens. The sequence continues at coordinate 3,743,403 of NZ_CP083349.1, forward strand.
TGAGGCGAGCGGCCATGGCCGGATCGAAGGCGTTGCCGGTTTCCTCGAAGGCCGCGAAGGCGTCAGCGTCGAGCACTTCCGACCACATGTAGGAATAGTAGCCTGCCGAGTAGCCGTCGCCCGAGAAGACGTGCAGGAAATGCGGACTGCGATGGCGCATGACGATGGATTTCGGCATGCCGATCTCATCGAGCTTCTTGGCTTCGAGCGCCATCGGTTCCGCCGTCACTTCAGCCGTGTGATAGGCCATGTCGACCAGCGCCGACGAGGTGAACTCGACCGTTGCAAAGCCCGAGTTGAAGGTCCGCGCCGCCAGCACCTTGTCGAGCAGCGCCTGCGGCATCGGCTCGCCGGTCTGGTAGTGCACCGCGTAACGCTTGAGGATCTCCGGCACCGTCAGCCAGTGTTCGTAAAGCTGCGACGGCAGCTCGACGAAGTCGCGCGAGACACCCGTGCCGGAAACCGAAGGATAGGTGACGTTGGATAGCATGCCATGCAATGCGTGTCCGAACTCGTGGAAGAGCGTGCGGGCATCATCGAGCGACAACAGCGCCGGCTTGCCTTCGGCGGGTTTGGCGAAATTGCAGACGTTGTAGATGATCGGCAACTCGCCTTCCGCACCGTTCTTCAGCTTGAGCCTGTGCTGCGATTGGAACGAACTCATCCACGCGCCGGAACGCTTCGACGACCGGGCGAAATAGTCGCCGAGAAACAGTGCCACCAGCTTGCCGGATGCGTCCTTGATCTCGAAGACACGCACGTCGGGATGGTAGGCGGCAATGCCCTTCTTCTCCGTGGCTGTAATGCCGAACAGGCGTGTGGCAACGTCGAAGCAGGCCTCGATGATCTTTTCCAGCTGCAGATAGGGCTTGAGTTCGCCTTCGGAGAAATTGAACTTCTCGGCCCGGAGCTTCTCGGCGTAGTGGCGCCAGTCCCACGGCATGACGTCGTGATTGCGCCCTTCGTCGGCAACGAGCCGGGCGAGCTCAGCCTCTTCCGCGCGAGCGCGGGCAACGGCCTTTTCCCAGACCTGCATCAAGAGGCCGTTCACGGCGGCGGGTGTCTTCGCCATGGTGTCGTCGAGCTTCAGCGATGCGAAGTTTTCATAACCGAGCAGCTTCGCCTTTTCGGCCCGCAGCGCCAGCATCTCGGCGATCAGCCCGCGATTGTCGGTGTCGCCGCCGTTTTCACCGCGCGCGATCCAGGCGCGGAAGGCTTGCTCACGAAGCTCGCGATTGTCGGAGAAGGTCAGGAACGGCTCGATGATCGAGCGCGACAAGGTGACCGCGTATTTCCCCTTCTGTCCGCGATCTTCGGCGACCGCCGCCATGGCGTCGCGCAGGAAGTCCGGCACGCCGGCGAGCTGATCTTCGCTCTCCAGGAACAGGACCCAATTCTTCTCGTCGGCCAGCACGTTCTGGCCGAACTTGGCGCCGATACCGGCGAGTTTCTCGTTGATCGCTGCCAGCCGCTCCTGTTCGGGCTTCGCGAGCTTGGCGCCGGATTTGACGAAACCCTTCCAGTGGCGCTCGAGCACGCGCGTCGCTTCGAGATCGAGCCCCAGGGACTGACGCCCTTCCCACAGCGTATCGATGCGCTTGAACAGCGCTGCATTCATGCCGATCTTCGAATAGTGCCGCGACATCTTCGGGGCGATGTCGCGTTCCAGCGCCTGGATCGTCTCGTTAGTGTCGGCGCCGGCCTTGTTCCAGAAGATCGAGGACACGCGCGAAAGTCCGTCACCGGCGATTTCAAGCGCAACGATCGTATTCTCGAAGGTGGGCGCCGCAGGGTTTCCTGCAATCGCGTCGATCTCCGCCTCATGTTCCCTGAAAGCGGCTTCGAAAGTCGAGGCGAAATCCTCGTCCTTGACCAGATCGAAGCGCGGCAGGCCCTCATGGCCGGTCCATGACGTGAGCGCGGGATTGAGCGGGGTGCTGGTGGTCATCAGAAATCCTTTCGCATGCGATCCGGCTTATGACCGGGGAGGGGGCCGCCGACCCATGACATCAGGAAGCGGCGAAAATGAAGGTGGTTGTCGGCGGGATTACCGTCAAGGTTTACGCAGACCGAGAAGGCCAGGGGCGGCGTGCCAGATGGCCTGGAGGGCGAAGCCCATGAAAAGAAGACCGGAGAGCCTGACGATCGCCAGCTCGTGCCGGCGATAGAAGCGCCGCACCACCGAAGCGCCGATGATGACGATGAGGATCAGGTCGGCGACGAGAAAGCCGATCAGCGAAACGCCAAGCAGCGCCGGAAGCGCATCGAAATCGAGCGCGTTGGCGGAACCGGCAAGCAGCGCCGTAAAGGTGGCGAGCGCGACCGGATAGCCTTTGGGATTGGTGAGCCCGAAGATCAGCCCACGCCGCAAGGGGCGCTCGACCGTCAGCAACGCCCGGTTCTCGCCGGCGGGCCGTGCCCGCAGCGCCGTCCAGCCGATCCAGCCGAGATAGACACCGCAGAAGAGGCCGAGAATATCAAAGATCGTGCTACCGACCGAACGCGCGCCGACAATCGCGACCAGCGCCAGCGTCGACCAGAGAATGTCACCGGCAAGATGTCCGCCCATGAACAAGGCGCCCGCCTTGCGCCCCTGGCCGGCGCCGATACCGAGCAGGGCCAGGAAGGCGGGGCCCGGAATGAGCGTGTAGGAGAGGGCGGCGAGAAAGGCTCCGATCAGCAGCGTCTCGGACATGGCATATTCCTGATTGTATCGTCGGCATTCGATCCCGCAGCACCGATTCCGTCAAGAGAAAAGCAAGGCTTTCGATGCCGGCCGTGGCACTGGCGGAATGGGGCGGTGGCGCGCCCCATTCCTTGCATCCTCCTTGCGCTGCCGACCGCTAAGCGGTCACCGTCCGCGACCGCGGCCGACAAAGGTCAGGGCATCGATGGTCGCCTGCAGCATCGCCGTTACGGCGCGGATGAATTTCCGCATGATTGCGCTCCTCTCCCGGTGGGTGAGCCTGCCCTCGGACACGCTCGCACCGGCAGCATTCCATCTGCCCGCGCAACCGCCTGTTTCTCCGGGAACGCACGGCCACGACGGGCGCACAAATCTTTCGTCGGAATGATTTCCCTCGACACGAAGTTGCGCTAAGAACGCGCCCGGCAGCGCCCGTGCGCCTGTTCAGACGCATCAGGGCCGCTGCAGAAGTTCAAAGGGCTGCATGTTTCCTTAAATCGACTGCGATTTCAGGAAACATGCAGCCGGTTTTCCCCGCGAGAAGGACTATCCATGACTGTGCGCAACCTCTTCCTTCTGCCCGGCGACGGCATCGGCCCGGAAGCCATGGCGGAAGTCCGCAAAATCATCGCCTATATGAATGCCGAGCTTTCTGCCGGCTTCGTGACGGACGAGGGCCTGGTCGGCGGTTCGGCCTATGACGCCCACGGCCAGGCGATCTCGGAAGAGGACATGAAGAAGGCGCTGGCCGCCGATGCGGTGCTGTTCGGCGCCGTCGGTGGTCCGAAGTGGGATGCGGTGCCTTATGAGGTTCGCCCGGAAGCCGGTCTGCTGCGTCTGCGCAAGGATCTCGAACTCTTCGCCAACCTGCGCCCGGCGATCTGCTACCCGGCGCTGGCCGCCGCTTCCTCGCTGAAGCCCGAGCTGGTCGAGGGCCTCGACATCCTGATCGTGCGCGAACTGACCGGTGGCGTCTATTTCGGTGAACCGAAGGAGATCATCGATCTCGGCAACGGCCAGAAGCGCGGCATCGACACCCAGGTCTATGACACCTACGAGATCGAGCGCATCGCCGGCGTCGCCTTCGAACTGGCCCGCACCCGGAACAACCGCGTCTGCTCGATGGAGAAGCGCAACGTCATGAAGTCGGGCGTGCTCTGGAACCAGGTGGTGACCGAGACGCACAAGGCGAAATATGCCGACGTCCAGCTCGAGCACATGCTGGCCGACGCCGGTGGCATGCAGCTGGTGCGCCAGCCCAAGCAGTTCGACGTCATCGTCACCGACAACCTGTTCGGCGACATGCTGTCGGACGTGGCCGCGATGCTCACCGGTTCGCTCGGCATGCTGCCCTCGGCCTCGCTCGGTGCACCGGACGGTGTCAGCGGCAAGCGCAAGGCGCTCTATGAGCCGGTGCATGGCTCGGCCCCGGACATTGCCGGCAAGGGCATTGCCAACCCGATCGCCATGATCGCCTCCTTCGCCATGTGCCTGCGTTATTCCTTCAACCTCACAAAGGAAGCCGACAATCTGGAAAAGGCGATCGCCAACGTGCTCGACCAGGGCATCCGCACCGGCGACATCATGGCCGAAGGGGCCAGGAGGGTCGGCACGAGCGAAATGGGCGACGCCATCCTCGCCGAGTTCGAGGCGCTGTCTGCTTAAACCAAAGCTGGCACCCGAAGGCGTCGACCCGCACCTGCCGAAAGCCACGAGAAACAAACACCTCCGGAGCGCATCCGGAGGTGTTTCGCGTTTATCGCCTTGAATTTGCCAAAAGAACCGACACATCGGGAGATGTGCAGCACTCAACAAACAGGGCGGCAGGACGGAGCGTCATGAAACGACCACTTGCGGCCACCGGATGGATTTTGCTGACGACGACCATCCTTCTGTTCGCCCTCGTTCCGCTCGACCCCTTCCTGTCGCAAAAGGCGCAGGGCTTGCCGGCAGGCATTGTCGACTTCAACGAAAAGATCACCGACTTCGGCCGCTTCGGCTGGATGATCTACCTCTCTGCCATCGTCCTGGCCGCCGCTTTCGTCCTGCGCCGCGCCGCCACCCAAGGGCCCTTTCAGCGCAAGGCGAGCACCGCCCGCGATCTTGCGGCCTATTTCCTGCTGACGATCGGCAGCGCCAGCGCACTGGTCCATACGCTGAAGTTTCTCATTGGGCGGGCCCGGCCCGAGCTCTTCGCCGAACTCGGCGCCTATAGCCTGACGCCGTTTGCCACCACCGATCTCTACGAGAGCTTTCCCTCCGGTCATTCGACGGCAGCCGGCGCCTTCTTCGGCGTCTTTGCCATGCTGTTGCCGAACCTCCGGCCGCTCTTTCTGGTCCTCGCGCTGACCATCGGCGTTTCCCGCGTCGTCGTTGGCGCGCATTATCCGAGCGACGTCGCGGCGGGACTGCTGCTTGGCCTTTGGACGTCAGTGATGATGGCGTTTCTCTTTGCCAGGTTCGGTCGGCTGTTCCGCCTGGGTGAGGGCGGATGGCCGCTTGTGGGGCGCAGCGACCCGAGCCCATAAAAAAGCCGGCGCGGAGGCCGCGCCGGAGTCAGGAGAGCCGTGATAGCTCGGGGAAGATCTGGAGCAGTCCCGGCATTTCCGCCGGAACTGCAGCATTTCAGCCTAGTCCATCGCGTGGATGTCGCGGTCCTTCGTTTCCGGCAGGAACAGCAGGCCGATGACCAGCGTGATCCCTGCGAAGACGATCGGGTACCAGAGACCGTAGTAGATGTCGCCCTGGGCCGCGCTCATGGCGAAGGCCGTTGCCGGAAGCAGCCCGCCGAACCAGCCGTTGCCGATGTGGTAGGGCAGCGACATGCCGGTGTAGCGGATGCGGGTCGGGAAGAGTTCGACCAGCAGCGCGGCGATCGGGCCGTAGACCATCGTCACGTAGATGACGAGCACGGTGAGCACCGCAATGATCGTCGTCCAGTTGACGCCGGCCGGGTCAGCGACCATCGCGTAGGTGCCACCGCCGGCAATCGTGTAGACGGCCATTTCGGTGGCAGCGCCGACTTCATCCTTGGTCAGCAGCTTGTCGGCAACCAGCTTGTCGGCCGGAACCATGGTCTTTTCGCCACCGCGAACGGCGGCCGCATCGAGCGACAGTTCCGGATTGGCGGCAACAAAGCCGTCAAGCTTGGATTCCGGAACCTTGGCGGCACCACGAACCAGCGGATAGCCGGCATTGTGGAGGGCCATGTTGACTTGCTTTTCGAAGGCGCCGTTGGCAGCCTTGGCACCATCGCCTGCAGCGACCGCGTCGTAGCTGTTGATCGTGGTTTCGCCGACCTTGACCGTCGCCGCCGTACCGGCCGCAGCCGTCGTCACGACATCATAGGGTACCGAGTTCTTGGTGAGGAATGCGGTTGCGATATCGCACGAGGTGGTGAACTTCGCCGTGCCGGTCGGGTTGAACTGGAATTTGCAATCGCCGGGGGCCGCGGTCACCGTCGCGCGGACGCTTGCCTGGGCTTGAGCCAGTGCCGGGTTACCGGCCCAGGTCAGCGCCTTGAACAGCGGGAAGTAGGTAAGCATGGCAAGCAACAGACCCGCCATGATGATCGGCTTGCGGCCGATCTTGTCGGAGAGCCAGCCGAAAAGCACGAAGAAGCCCGTACCGATCAACAGCGAAACGGCAACCATGATGTTGGCCGACTGGCCGTCCACCTTGAGCACGCCGGTCAGGAAGAACAGCGCATAGAACTGTCCGGAATACCAGACGACGGCCTGGCCGACGACAGCGCCGAAGAGCGCCAGCAGCGCGATCTTGGCGTTCTTCCACTGGCCGAAGGCTTCCCTCAGCGGCGCCTTGGAGGTTTTGCCCTCTTCCTTCATCTTCTTGAAGGCCGGCGATTCGTTCATCTTCAGACGAATCCAGACCGAGATGCCGAGCAGCACGCACGACAGCAGGAACGGGATGCGCCAGCCCCAGGCGGCAAAGGCTTCCTTGCCGAGGGCGAACTGCACGAGCAGGATCACCACCAGCGACAGGAACAGGCCGAGCGTCGCCGTGGTCTGAATCCAGGAGGTAAAGTAACCACGGCGCCCATTTGGCGCGTGCTCGGCCACGTAGGTCGCGGCACCGCCATATTCCCCGCCGAGCGCCAGGCCCTGCAGCATGCGCAAGACGATGAGCAGGATCGGTGCAGCGATGCCGATCGAGGCGGCGCCGGGCAGGATGCCGACCAGGAAGGTCGACAGACCCATGATCAGGATCGTTACGAGGAAGGTGTACTTGCGGCCGACGAGGTCACCCAGGCGACCGAAGACCAGCGCGCCGAACGGACGAACCAGGAAGCCCGCAGCAAAGGCCAGAAGCGCGAAGATGTTGCGCGTCGTTTCCGGGTAGGAACTGAAGAAGGTCGCGCCGATATAGACGGCGAGCGAACCGTAGAGATAGAAGTCGTACCATTCGAACACGGTACCAAGCGACGAGGCGAAGATGACCTTCTTCTCCTCGCCGGTCATCGGACGCGTTTTTGCGTCGTCCGCTGTTGCGACATTTGCCATTTTGTTTATCCTCCACTCCAAAACAGCTTGTTGGAGCGCCCATTGGCTGGTCCGGCATTCCTCCCTAGAACGTCCGGACGTGGTGCGCCTGGTGAAGAGGATGTCAGAAAACCACCGGCGCAGGCAGAGATGCTTTCGGCTTATGACTTTCGTCTAATGCGGCGATCAACCGCGGCGGCGCCCGGGAAGGCGTTGCCGTACCACGGTGTCTTGACTCTTCCTCAAAACCGCGTAAGAGCAGCGACGAACGAGGAAATCACCACCATGCGACCGATCGGTCCAGCCATCGCTGCTTTGATCCTGCCGGCTCTTGCCGCGGGGCAGGATGTCGATTTTTCGTTCGCTTGCAAAACAACGGCCAAAACGACGACGAAAACCGTCTGACGTCTCTGGCCCTCCGCTCTCTCCCCGGTTTGGCCGGGGACAGGAACCCTCGCGGCAGATCGCGCGGTTTCCCCCTCACCCGACGAGGAGAGACAGAAAAGAGAGCTTAGATCATGGGTTTCAAGATTGCAGTTGCAGGCGCCACCGGCAATGTCGGCCGGGAGATGCTGAACATCCTTTCCGAACGCGGCTTTCCCGCGGATGAAGTGGTCGCGCTTGCTTCCGCCCGCTCCCAGGGCACGGAAGTCTCCTTCGGCGACAAGACCCTCAAGGTCAAGAACCTAGAAAACTACGATTTCTCCGACACCGATATCTGCCTGATGTCGGCTGGTGGCGCAGTTTCGCTCAAGTATTCGCCGAAGATCGGCCAGCAGGGCTGCGTCGTCATCGACAACTCTTCGGCCTGGCGTTACGACGCCGAAGTGCCGCTGATCGTGCCGGAAGTGAACCCGGACGCGATCACGCAGTTCACCAAGAAGAACATCATCGCCAACCCGAATTGCTCGACCGCCCAGCTGGTCGTCGCGCTGAAGCCGCTGCACGATCATGCCAAGATCAAGCGCGTCGTCGTCTCGACTTACCAGTCGGTTTCCGGCGCCGGCAAGGACGGCATGGACGAGCTCTTCAATCAGACCCGCGCGGTCTTCGTTGCCGATCCGATCGAATCGAAGAAGTTCACCAAGCGCATCGCCTTCAACGTCATCCCGCACATCGACGTGTTCATGGAAGACGGCTACACCAAGGAAGAGTGGAAGGTTCTGGCCGAAACCAAGAAGATGCTCGATCCGAAGATCAAGGTGACCTGCACCGCCGTGCGCGTTCCTGTTTTCATCGGCCACTCGGAATCGGTCAACATCGAGTTCGAAAACGAGATCACGGCCGACCAGGCGCGCGACATCCTGCGCGAGGCGCCGGGTTGCCTTGTCGTCGACAAGCACGAGAACGGCGGCTACGTCACGCCTTACGAAAGTGCCGGCGAAGACGCGACCTACATCTCGCGTATCCGTGAAGACGCGACCGTTGAAAACGGCCTCAACATCTGGGTCGTTTCCGACAACCTGCGCAAGGGTGCTGCACTGAACGCGATCCAGATCGCCGAGCTCCTGGTCAACCGTGGCCTCATCAAGCCGCGCAAGCAGGCAGCCTGAAAGAAACGGCAGAGCAGTTCATCCCGCCGAGCCCATTCGGGCTTGGCGGGTTTCCTGTTTCACGATCGCGGGTAATATCGCCCGGCTTCACGTGAAACCACGAAAAAGTTACCGCCGCTTCCGGCAGGTGACACGGCCGGCGAAGGCTGGCATTTTTGAAAGCGATGAGATTCGGGCTATGACGGGGTATTTCATGCACAGGGCAAAGTGCGTAGCGGTAGGGCTTGTTGCCCTGGTTTCGACTGCAGTTTTTCCGGCGGTGGCATCCGCCGCCCAATGCGGCAATGACGGCAGCGGCTTTTCCGCCTGGGTACAGAACTTCAAGCAGGAGGCCTCCGGTAACGGCATCAGCCCCCAAGTGCTCGATCGCGCCCTGTCCAGCGTCACCTACAACAAGGCGACGATCCGCGCCGACCGCGGCCAGAAGAGCTTCAAACTGTCGCTCGACCAGTTCATGCAGAAGCGCGGCGGGCAGGTAATCATTTCGCGTGGCAAGAAGATGAAGCAGCAGAATGCTGCGCTCTTCACCAGCATCGAACGCCGTTTCGGCGTGCCGGCCGGCCCACTGATCGCCATCTGGGGCATGGAAACCGGTTTTGGCGGCTTCATGGGCAAGGAGCATACGCTCTCGGCGGTATCGACGCTCGCCTATGACTGCCGTCGTTCGGACTACTTCACCGACCAGCTCTATGCCGCCCTGCAGCTCGTGCAGCGCGGTGACCTGAGCCCGGATGCGCGCGGTGCTGCCCATGGCGAGATCGGCCAGACGCAGTTCCTGCCGGCCAACGTGCTGAAATTCGGCGTCGATGGCGACGGCAACGGCCATATCGACATGGTTCGCTCCAAGGCAGATGCGCTGGCCTCGACCGCCAACTTCCTGCGCGGCCACGGCTGGCAGCCCGGCGCCGGCTATCAGCCCGGCCAGGCGAATTTCGTTGCTATCCAGGGCTGGAACGCGGCAACCGTCTACCAGCAGGCGATTGCCATCATCGGCGCCGAGATCGACGGTCTCTGAGCGCCCCCAATTAGTGCATCCCTTGTGATGCGCTATGCTTTTCGAAAGAATGCAAAGCCCGGCTCTCAGGAACCGGGCTTTTTGCTGACTACATGCCCGGGCGCGAGAAGTCGCCGGTCGTGGGATCCATGACCCAGAGCTCGCCGGTCGAGATGTCGAACCAGGCGCCATGCAGATGCAGCTTGCCCTTGGCTTCCAGAATCTGGACGCAGGGGAAGGTACGCAGGTTGGCAAGGGAGTTGCGGATCGAAACCCGCTCCAGGGCGCGCTGCCGCTCCCCCTGGGTCATGACGTCGTTGCTCTGGATCTGCTCGGCGGCCGGCTTCAGGAGGTTCATCCAGCGACCGATGAAGTCACCCGGCGACAACGGCTCCGCATCCGGATCGAGCGCCGCCTTGATGCCACCGCAGCGGCCATGGCCCATCACGACGATATCGCTGACGCGCAGGGACTGCACGGCGAACTCGAGCGCCGCCGAAGTCGAATGGTAGTGACCGTCGGGCTCGTAGGGTGGCATGAGATTGGCGACGTTGCGCACGACGAAAAGTTCGCCCGGTCCGCTGTCGAAGATAGTTTCCGGCGCGGCGCGCGAATCGCAACAGGCGACGACCATCGTCCTCGGTTTCTGGCCGGTTTCCGCCAGCGCCTTGTAGCGCTTCTGCTGTTCGCTGAAACGGCCGTTCATGAAGTTGTGGTAGCCGTTCAGAAGGTGATCCGGAAAACGCTGCTGCTGCTTGTCCATCGGTTGCTCCGCTGCTGCTTCAGGCTGGGTGCCGGCTTTCGCCTGCGTCCAGCTCCGAGTCATGAAAGTCATCATGATCTAAAGTTCATCGACGATGTCTTCCAGGCATCGTCGATGAACAGCTTCTTCTATTTTCGCCGTATCTGATTTGGATGCACCAGCCGGCGCATCTGCACCATCGCCATCGGCGTCGAAAGGCTGGACGCATCCTGCTCGATCGTCAGTTCATCCGCGCCGCGCTTGACACTACGGGCGATGATTTCAAATACGCTCGCGGTCGCCATTTGCAATGCGCGCTCCTCCGACAATCCTTCGAGAAGTCGCGCCAGGAAGACGGCGGTCAGCAAGTCTCCAGTACCGTTCGGCGGGTTCTCAACGAGCCGATGTTCGGCGAGCAGCGCGTGATTGCCCGAAAGGAAGAGATTGCCGGTACCGCCGCTCATCATCGGCACCGCCGATGTCACCAGCACGCGGGCCGGGCCGAGGCCAAGCGCGGCATCGAGGATCGCCGTATTCGTTTCCAGCGTCGCGCCGGCGAGCCAGGCAAGCTCGAAGCGGTTCGGCGTCGCCAGATTGGCAAGCGGCAGCAACTGGTCGCGAATGGCCGTCGCCGTCGCCTCCGGAACATAGAGCCCGCCGGCGTCGCCAATGACAGGGTCGCAGGCATAGATCAGCTTGGGATTGCGCTCCTTCAGCGCCGTCACCAGCCGGGAGACGCCTTCAGCCTGCCCGGACGAGCCGAGATAGCCCGAAAGCACGGCGCGCACCTCGCCAACCCAGGGCGCCGCAATGAGATCGTCGATCACCGACTGGAAGTCGGTGTCCGAGATGGTGACGCGGGTCGAGCGTCCGTGCCCAGGATGCCAGGGGAGAATGACTGTCGGCAAGGCCCAGACCGGGTGTCCCAGCGTCTCCAACGCGAACACCGCAGCCCGGTTGCCGACCTTGCCACGCACGACATGGCTCGAGATGACGATGACGGCGCCGGGCAGGGAGGGCATTTCGGGCATCGATGAGTCCAATCCTTCGGTCTAGAAACTCTGATCACCCGACTGTCACTGCCCTGTCAACAGGCGATGGCAGATAGGTCCCGTCGAAGCCGCTAGCGTTTTCGTGCTTTTTCATCGATTTTCGAGCAATTTTCGCGAATTTGCCTTCGATTTAAATGGATTTAAGCTGTTTTCACGTGAAATTCTCCAATTTTGGGCTCGATTTTGCCGAAATCGGCGTAAAAAGCGGTCGCCATTAGCCATGGTTCTGATAGGGTTTGGCCTATCATGAATGGGAGAGACTTCATGGGCGTGAAATACAATCCGAAGCGGGACAGACACATCGACGCAGCAAAGGCGGCCGCCATCAAACTGGGCGTCGACGGGCTGGCGCCGGAGATCCTCTTCGGTGGGGCCAGCAACGACGACCTCGATCTTTATTCGGCGGACATGCTGGCGCTGATTGCAGCCCACGCGCATCGGGAACTCACCCGCTGGGACGGTGGCAAACCACAGGTTTCGGTCGAGAGTGTCGAAGGCGTCGCGCCTGGCGGCACCGAGGTCTCGATCATCGCGATCACCGAACACAACATGCCCTTCCTCTATGATTCGATCATGGGGGAGATCACCAGCACGCACCGCGACATTCACCTCGCGATCCACCCCATTCTGGTCAAGGAACCGGGCAAACCGGCAAAACTCTTCGATCCGGAAGAGGAAAGCGATCCCTCGCACCGCGTCAGCCACATCCAGATCCACCTGACGAAGCTGGCCCCCGTCGAAGCCGAGCAACTCAGCAACCGCATCCGCGACGTGCTGGAGCAGGTCCATCAGACCGTGCACGACTGGCCGGCGATGACGACGTTGCTTGACCAGGCCATGCAGGAGCTCGAAGCCTACAACGCGTCGCGCAAGAAGAGCGACCGCGACGAGGCGCTCGCCTTCCTTCGCTGGCTGCGAGACAACAACTTCACATTCCTCGGCATGCGCGAATACACCTATTCGGGCAAGGGCGAGAAGGCAGCCGTCGAACGCGGCAAGGGCAGGGGCCTCGGCATCCTTTCCAACCCCGACGTGCGCGTCTTGCGCCAGGGCAAGGACGCGGTGCTGACCACACCTGAAATCCTCGCCTTCCTGGACGGCCCGGATTTCCTGATCGTTACCAAGGCCAACGTGAAGTCCGTCGTGCATCGGCGCGCCTATATGGACTATATCGGTATTAAGCGGTTCGACGCCGACGGCAATGTCACCGGGGAACTGCGCATCGTCGGCCTGTTCACCTCGACCGCCTATACGCGCCAGGCAGCAGAAATTCCGCTGTTGCGCCACAAGATCGAGAAGATCGTCGATCATTTTGGCTACGACCCGCAGAGCCACTCCGGCAAGATGCTCGCCAACACGCTGGAATCCTATCCGCGCGACGACCTGTTCCAGATTGATGTCGGCCTGCTTGCCGCCTTCTGCGAGCAGATCAACGAACTCGGCGACCGGCCGCGCATCCGCGTCCTGCCGCGGATCGACCATTTCGACCGTTTCGTCTCGGTCATCGTCTTTGTGCCGCGCGAACAGTACGATTCGGATGTCCGCGAAAAGATCGGCGACTACCTGAAGACGGTCTATGACGGCCGCGTCTCCGCCTACTATCCGGCCTTCCCGGAAGGGGGCCTCGCCCGTGTCCACTTCATCATCGGCCGCTCCGCCGGCAAGACGCCGCGCATTCCGCAGGCCAAGCTCGAAGAAGCGGTGCGCGGCATCGTCACCCGCTGGATCGACCGGTTCGACCTGCTCGCCCGCAAGGACGGCATCGAGCTCGATGTCGACAATGCCTACCAGTCGTTCTTCACGCCGGCGGAGGCCTATGCCGATCTGGCCGATATCGCGGCGTGCAAGGGCCCGGATCCGATCCGGATCTCGTTCTACAACTATCCCCGCGCGGTCATGCGTGCCGATACGGCCGAGCTGAAGATCTTCCACGCCGGCGAACCGGTATCGCTGTCGCGCCGCGTGCCGCTGCTCGAAAACCTCGGCTTCCGGGTGATCAGCGAGCAGACCTATGACATCGGCGTCAACGCCCACGGCGAAGAACAGCGCAAGGTCGTGCTGCACGACATGGAGCTGATCCACCGCGACGGACACGCGCTGAACCTCGACAAGACAGGCCCGGCCCTCGAAGAAGCCTTCCTGGCCGCCTGGAACGGCTCGATCGAGGACGACAACTTCAACCGGCTGATCCTGCTTGCAGGCCTCAACGCCCGCGAAGTGACGGTGCTGCGCGCCTATGCCCGCTATCTGCGCCAGGCCGGCATCACCTACTCACAGGGCTATATCGCCGACACGCTGAACAAGTATCCGGCGATTGCCGCCGATATCTTCAAGCTGTTCGTGACCCGCATGGATCCGAAGCTCGAGGAAAAGCCGCGCGCCAAGAAGTGCAACGCACTGCTATCTGCGATCGAGGACGCGCTCTCGGCCGTTCCGAGCCTCGACGAAGACCGGATTCTGCGCCGCTACGTCAACGCGATCGAAGCAACGCTTCGGACCAACTACTTCCAGCATGACGCCGACGGCAAACCGCGCGCGGTCCTTGCCTTCAAGCTGGACCCCAAGCAGCTCGACGGCCTGCCGGAACCGCACCCGTTCCGCGAAATCTTCGTCTACGGCACCGAGGTCGAGGGCGTGCACCTGCGCTTCGGCAAGGTCGCCCGTGGCGGACTTCGCTGGTCGGACCGCGCCCAGGACTACCGCACGGAAGTGCTCGGTCTGGTAAAGGCGCAGCAGGTCAAGAACGCCGTTATCGTGCCCGTCGGCGCCAAGGGCGGCTTCTATCCGAAGCTGCTTCCGGTGGGCGGCACCCGCGACGAAATCTTCAAGGCCGGTACCGAAGCCTACAAGACCTTCATCCGCACGCTTCTGTCGGTCACCGACAACATCGTCGGTCAGGACGTCGTGCCGCCGGCCGATACGCAGCGCCATGACGGCGACGACCCCTACTTCGTCGTTGCCGCCGACAAGGGCACCGCGACCTTCTCCGACACGGCCAACGGCCTGGCGCAGGAAGCGGGCTTCTGGCTCGACGACGCTTTCGCATCGGGTGGTTCGGCCGGATACGACCACAAGAAGATGGGCATCACCGCCCGCGGCGCCTGGGAAACCGTCAAGCGGCACTTCCGCGAGATGGACACCGACATCCAGACGACGCCCTTCACGGTTGCCGGCGTCGGCGACATGTCGGGCGACGTTTTCGGCAACGGCATGCTTTTGTCTGAAAAGATTCGCCTGATCGCCGCCTTCGATCACCGCGATATCTTCATCGATCCGAACCCGGATATCGATGGCTCCTTTGCCGAGCGCAAGCGCATGTTCGCCCTGCCGCGTTCGAGCTGGCAGGACTATGACCGCAAGACGCTGTCGGAAGGCGCGATGATCATTTCGCGTACTGAGAAGTCGGTGACGCTGACGCCGCAGGCGATGGCAGCCATCGGCCTCGACAAGCAGAAGGCAACGCCCTTCGAGATCATGAACGCGATCCTGAAGAGCCAGGTCGATCTGCTCTGGTTCGGCGGTATCGGCACCTATGTGCGCGGCAGCAACGAAACGGATGCGGAAGTCGGCGATCGCGCCAACGACGCCATTCGCGTGGCAGCCGAAGAGGTCCGCGCCCGCGTCATCGGCGAAGGCGCCAACCTTGGCGTCACTCAGAAAGGCCGTATTGGCTTCGGCCTGAATGGCGGCCGCTGCAACTCGGATGCCATCGACAATTCGGCCGGCGTGAACTCGTCCGACGTCGAGGTCAACATCAAGATCGCGCTTGCCTCGGCCATGCGCGATGGTCGCCTGACCCGTCCGAAGCGCAATACGCTGCTCGCCTCGATGACCGAGGAAGTGGGTCACCTGGTGCTGCGCAACAACTACGAGCAATCGCTGGCGATCTCGCTGACCGCGATGCAAGGGCTCGGCAACCGCACGACGCTCGGCCGTCTCATGACGCGACTGGAGGCCGACGGCCATCTCAACCGCAAGGTCGAGACGCTTCCCACCGACCAGGCAATGACCGAGCGCTACCAGGCAGGCAAGCCATTGACCCGCCCGGAGATCGGCGTGCTGCTCTCCTACTCCAAGCTCGTCCTCTTCGATGAGCTGATTGCGAGCGAGTTGCCCGACGATCCGTACTTCACGGCGACGCTGGAGCGTTATTTCCCGGGCAAGATGCGCAAGACCTATGCCGGCGACATCCACGGGCACCGCCTGCGCCGCGAGATCATCGCGACGATCCTCGCCAACGAGGTCATCAACCGCGGCGGTCCCGCCTTCGTCTCGACCCTGACGGACGCCACCGGCTTCCTCTCGGCCGACGTCGTCAAGGCGGCCGTGCTGGCGCTCGACGGCTTCGACCTGCCGCGGATCTATGACGAGATCGACGCGCTCGACAACAAGATCGGCGGCGGCCTGCAGAACATCCTCTACCAGGAAGTGGGCCGCATCTTTACGCTCGTCACCGAGCGGGCGCTGCGCACCCATGCGGCGACCGGCTCGGTCTCCGAGGCGGTATCGCGCCTCGGCGATGGCCTGCAGAAGCTGCGCGCGACCATGCGCACTGCAGTCTCCGGCGAGAGCGCCGAAGAAGCACGGTTGAAGACCGCAGCCTTCGTCGAGGGCGGCGTCCCCGCCAAGCTCGCCGAGGAAATCTCGGAACTGGCGCTGATGACGCTCGTGCCCGAGATCATGCAGATTGCCGCTGAAACCGGCGAGACGCTGAGCCGCACGGCGCAGGGCTACTTCGCCGTCACCGACACGCTTCGGATCAACCGCCTGCTGGCGGCGTCCGATCGCGTTCCGGCAACCGAGCAGTTCGAGGCCATGGCTCTGTCACGCGCCGTCTCCGATATCGCCGCTGCACGGCGCGATATCACCGCAGCAGCGCTGCGCGAGCAGAAGAAGGAACGCAATCCGGTTGCCGCCTGGGAAGAAAGCGAACGCGTCCGTGTCGCCCAGGCGACCGGTCAGCTCCGACTTTTGACCGAGAAGGGTGAAACCACGCTCGCCAAGATCACCGTCGCTGCAGGTCTCCTCAACGACCTGGCACGCGGTAGGGCGAAGTAACAGGACGAAGGTGGATGCGGGCAGTTTTTTTGTCCGCATCCTGCTCCGGACCTTTGGGAATCGGTTCAATTGAAGATAGGCTGCGCCGCGCGTTCTGAAGACGCGCGGCGCAGTCGTTTCGGGAGGGGACCTTGCAGATTTCGGCCGAGAGGACTGAAGACCAGCCACGCACGTCCCGTGCGGGCATTGCCGGCTGGATGCTGTTCGACTGGGCGGCGCAGCCCTTCTTCACCGTCATCACCACCTTCATCTTCGGCCCCTATTTCGTTTCCCGGCTGACGGAGGACCATGCCGTCGGCCAGGCGATGTGGGGCTATACGCTGACCGTTTCGGGCATCATCATCGCGGTTCTTTCTCCGGTGCTCGGCTCGATCGCCGACGCCACCGGGCCGCGCAAACCCTGGATCGCCTTCTTCGCCGTCATCAAGATCGCATCGCTGGCTATGCTCTGGTTCGCAGCCCCGGGCTCGCCGATCCTCTATCCAGCGATCTTCATGATCCTTGCAAGCATCGCGGCCGAGTTCTCGATCGTCTTCAACGATTCGATGATGCCACGCCTGGTGCCGGAGAAGGACGTGGGGCGCATTTCCAACATCGCCTGGGGGCTCGGCTATCTCGGCGGCATGATCGTGCTCATTGCCGTCGTGGCGCTGCTTGCCGGAAGTCCTGAAACCGGCAAGACGGCCCTTGGCATCGACCCTCTGTTCGGTCTTGATCCGGCAAAGGGGGAGGATGCGCGCATCACCGGACCGATCTCCGCCATCTGGTACCTCGTCTTTATCCTGCCGATGTTCCTGTTCACGCCCGATGCCACCAAGGCGGCGATGTCTCTCAGCAAGGCAACCGTCACTGGCCTCAGGGAGCTCAAGGGCACCCTCGGCGAGCTTCGGGAAAGGCCCGGAATCTTGCGCTTTCTCATCGCGCGCATGATCTTTCAGGACGGGGTCAATGGTCTCCTGGCGCTCGGCGGCACCTTCGCGGCCGCGATGTTCGCGTGGCAGACCCTGGAGCTCGGCGTCTACGGCATCATTCTCAACGTCGTCGCGATCGGCGGCTGCCTCTGTGCGAGCTGGCTGGATGCGCACCTTGGCTCCAAGGTGATCGTCACCGCCAGCCTGATCTGCTTGACGATTGCCACGATCGGCATCGTCTCGACGGGTCCAGGCTTCACGCTCTTCGGGCTGCTACCGCTGTCGATGGAAGATACCGGCGGCCTGTTCGGAACGGCCGCCGAAAAGGCCTACATTCTCTACGGCCTGCTCGTTGGCGTCGCCTTCGGCCCCGTTCAGGCCTCATCGCGCTCCTACCTCGCCCGCAGCGTCAGCCTGGACGAGGCTGGTCGCTACTTCGGCCTCTATGCATTGTCCGGCCGGGCCACATCGTTCCTCGCCCCCGCATCCGTTGCCACGATTACCCTTGCAACGGGGTCGGCAAGAATCGGCATGATGGCACTGATCGCCTTTCTGGTGATCGGCCTGCTGATCCTTCTGCGCACGCCCTATCCGGCCGATGATGGACGCAAAAAAGCCGCCGCATCCTGGGGACGCGACGGCTTCTGACTGGTTGGTGCCTTGGCGGCCAATTCCGGACAGACGCCCAGCGCCCATCCAGACGATCTTAGTGGCGGAAGTGGCGCATGCCGGTGAAGACCATGGCGACGCCATGTTCGTTCGCAGCCGCAATCACCTCTTCGTCGCGCATCGAGCCACCCGGCTGGATGACGGCGGTGGCGCCCGCCGCAATCGCCGAGAGCAGGCCATCGGCAAACGGCAGGAAGGCTTCGGAAGCAACGGCCGAGCCTTTGGTCAGTGGCGTTGCAAGACCCAGCGCCTTGGCGGCTTCTTCGGCCTTGATCGCGGCAATGCGGGCCGAGTCAACACGGCTCATCTGCCCTGCGCCGATGCCGGCCGTCTGGCCGTCCTTGGCGTAGACGATCGCATTCGACTTCACGTGCTTCGCCACCTTGAAGGCGAACTTCATGTCTTCGAGTTCCTGTGCAGTCGGCGCGCGCTTGGTGACGACCTTGAGTTCGAGATCCTCGACCATGCCGTTGTCACGCGTCTGCACCAACAGGCCGCCCGAGACAGTCTTGGCAGCAAGGCCCGGAACACGCGGGTCGGGCAGGCCACCGGTCGCAAGCAGGCGCAGGTTCGGCTTGCGGGCAATCACCGCCTTGGCCGCGTCGCTGACGGCAGGCGCGATGATCACTTCGGTGAAGAGCTTGACGATTTCTTCAGCCGTCTCCGCGTCAAGCTCCTGGTTGAGCGCGATGATGCCCCCAAAAGCCGAGGTGGAATCGCAGGCAAGCGCCCGGCGATAGGCTTCGGCAAGCGTCGGCGCGGTGGCAACGCCGCAAGGATTGGCATGCTTGATGATCGCGACCGCCGGTGCCTTCTCAGGCAGGAACTCAGCCACCAGTTCGAAGGCGGCATCCGTGTCGTTGATGTTGTTGTAGGACAGTTGCTTGCCCTGCAGCAGCGCCGCGGTGGCGACGCCTGGGCGGTTCTCGCCCGTCAGGTAGAAGCCGGCCTTCTGGTGCGGGTTTTCGCCGTAGCGCATTTCTTCCTTGAGCACACCGCCGATGACGCGGTGGCGCGGCATCGGGGTGTCGAGGGCCTCGGCAAACCAGTTGGAAATCGCAGCGTCGTAAGCCGCGGTGCGGGCATAGGCCTTGGCCGCCATCTTCTGGCGGAAGGCATAGGTCGTCTTGCCGGAAGCAAGCTCTTCGAGCAGCACGGAATAGTCGGCCGGATCGGTGACGATCGTCACATAGGCGTGGTTCTTGGCCGAGGCGCGGATCATTGCCGGGCCGCCGATGTCGATGTTTTCGACCGTCGTCGGATAGTCGCCGCCCTTTGCCCGGACTTCCTCGAAGGGATAGAGGTTGATGATCGCGAGGTCGATCGCGGTGATGCCGTGCGTCGACATGGCGGCAACATGATCGGCATCGTCGCGGATCGCCAAGAGGCCGCCATGCACGCCCGGATGCAGCGTCTTGACGCGACCGTCCATGACTTCAGGAAAACCGGTCAGTTCGGAAACGTCGCTTACCGGCAGGCCAGCCTTCGAGAGTGCCTTGTGCGTGCCGCCCGTCGAAACGAGTCGGATGCCCTTTTCGTACAGGGCGCGCGCGAGCTCGACGACGCCGGTCTTATCGGAGACGGAGAGGAGGGCGGTGCGAACCGTAACCTCGTTCGGGGCGGGGATTTTCTTGGAGGCGACAGCCATCACCATGCTCCTTTGGCGGCGCCGGAGGCCCGGGAGAAGGTCCGGCGATTGGGATGGCTGCCCGTTACCATAGCTTGTCTGCCGAAGGAACCTCCGCGGGACGGAAGCGCTAAAATAAGCACCTCAGTTCGCGCGGGAGAAGGTCCACTGGATCTCCGGCTGGCGAGCGACGGTGAAGGTTACGGTCAGTTGCGATGACGCGCGTATGCCCGAGGGATCGGCAAAGAAGATGTCCTCTTCGACGGCGAGCTCCCCATCCTGGCAGGCAAAGAGCCAGATC
Source organism: Ensifer adhaerens (assembly GCF_020035535.1). Classification (NCBI taxonomy): domain Bacteria; kingdom Pseudomonadati; phylum Pseudomonadota; class Alphaproteobacteria; order Hyphomicrobiales; family Rhizobiaceae; genus Ensifer; species Ensifer adhaerens. Next base: position 3,763,495 of record NZ_CP083349.1, read on the forward strand.
TCGCCATCCGGCGCCGTCAGAAAGATTTCGCGCGCGTTGTTCTGGCGGATGCCGACAGCCGGATGAATATGGAAGCGCGCCACCGCCGTCGCCGTATCGGCCTCGTCCGGATCACTGCCATCGGCACGCGACAGCCGGTCGCGACCGCGGATCATGCGGCCGCCGTTCAGGACGCCGATGTCGCGCTCGTGCACCAGGCCGAAGGCAGCAAGATAGCCATCATGGCTGGCCGTCACCGACTCCAGACCGCCGGGCTCGTCCTTGCGCGTCACCGCGACCTTGGAGACGCCTGTCGTCATGATCGGCCCGAGGAAACGGGATTGTGAGAAACGCGACGAGGACGTGTCGTTGACGGTGACCGTCGAATGCGCTGCAGTCGTGCGCGAAATCTGCCGGAAACGATCGCCGGCAAACTTCGGTGCGCCAGAATTGACGACAAAGCGCGTCTTGCCCGAGGACATTTCGAACGACAGGCAGCCGGCATGGGCGCTTCGCGAAAGATCAACGGAAAGCGGCCGTCCGGTATCCATGATTACGACCGTGTTCTCGACCGCAAGGCGCTCGTAATGCGCATGCGGCAGCGAACGGAACGGCTCTCCCGCCGTCTCGTCATAGCGCAGCACCGAGGCCAGTTCATGCGCCAGGACAGACGTCGCGCCGTTGAACAGCGCCAGTTCGCCCCCCTGGTGCCGGAAGAAGCGCAGGGCCGGATACATCCGGTCGATGCACGGGATCAGCCGCGACGGCACATCATGGCCGAGATTGACATAGGTTTGCCTAAGCGGCAGCAGGTCGAGCAGCAATTCGAGCCCGGCCCGCGGACTACGCGAGCAATGGCTGCCATCCGGCAGGATCTGTCGGTCGAGCTCGAGATCGAGATGGCGCGAGGCCTTGCGGATGGCGCTCGGCGAAGCGGGCATGGAGACTGATGCCATGGCGAGCGCAAGCCGCACCCTAAGCCTCGCCTCGCCATCACGCACCGTCTCGGCAATATGGCGAAGATAACGTACCTGAAGCGCAAGGCTCTTCAGGAACCGGCGATAGAAGCCATGTTCCGCATTGCGCAGAACCACCGGCGAATGCGAAAGCCAGGCGATGATGCGCTGAGCGATGATATCCGGATCCCAGGCGATGCCGCCAAGATCGCGGCCATGGGTGGCGATCCAGTCGTCGACGATTTGGCGCAAGCGCACATAGCCGGCATCCTCGCGGATCGCACGCAGGTGTCTCAGCCAGCCGAAGGAATGCAAGCGCGCCGCGAATTCGCGTGACGGCAAGTCGATCTCGAACGGCGACTCGCCTTCCGTATCGAGGACGCGGCCGGCAAGCGGAAAGCGCCCGGCGAGAATTTCTTCGGCAACGAAGGGATCGACGGCTCGAAGATCGGTCGGCGCGACAATCAGGCGGTTGGGCGTCGAACCGGTAAAACGCAAAGTGGAGACGCGGCCGATCGATAGCCGGCGCGACACACGACGCCAGCCTTCACGCACATACAGGTAAGAAAGCCTCCGCCTGCCGGAAAACAACATCAACGCCGCCGGTTTCCTCATTTCTGGCACGACCGCTCAAACGTCCGAACGGGCGATGGTCTCGCGCCAGCCGCCGCATGGTGCCAGAGAGACCGTTAAACTTTTATCAATACTGTCATCTTTGATAGGCCTCCGACGCGAAAGCGTCAAATGACGCGACAAAACAGGGCCTTGAGCCCCATTTTGACAGGCCTGAACTCAATCGGCGGTGCTATTTGCGGCGAATCACCGCCGCGTAGAAGCCATCGAGACCGCTTGCGAAGGGTGCATCGAGCGGCAACATGGCCGGCGTGGTGCGCATTTCGCCAAGTGGCGTGATCGCATCCTCAAGCCCCGGCCAATCCGCTGCCGAAATCGCAATGCGTTCATAGGCAGCGCCGGAGCCGACCACTCGTTCGACGACCTCTTCGCCTTCGAGCGGATCGAGAGAGCAATTGGAAAAGACGACAATGCCGCCGGGCTTGACCACGGTAAGCGCGTGGCGGAGCAGACGCTCCTGCAAGGCAGCGAGCTTTGCGATATCCTCCGGCCCCTTTGTCCACAGCACGTCAGGGTGGCGACGCGTCGTACCGGTCGAAGAGCAGGGCGCGTCGAGCAGCGCCGCATCGAACAGCGTTTCCGGCTGGAAGTCGGCCATGTTGACCTCCTTCGTCTCGGCCTCGAGGCCAAGCCGCTTCAGATTGCCCTTCAACCGACGCAAGCGGCTGCCGGACTGATCAAGCGCCGTCACTTCGGCGCCGGCGAGAATGAGTTGAGCAGTCTTGCCGCCCGGTGCTGCACAGAGATCGACGACCCGCTTGCCGGCGAGATCGCCGAACAGTCGCGCCGGTATCGACGCTGCAGCATCCTGCACCCACCAGGTGCCTTCGTCGAATCCGGCTAAGGAAGGGATGGAACCGGAGAATGCGCCAAGACGAACAGAACCGGTCGGCAGGACGGTGCCCCCGAGACGCTCGGCCCAACCAGCGGGTTCGGACTTGACCGACAGATCGATAGCCGCCGGTGTGAGCTGCGCTTCGGCGATCTGCTGGGCTGGTCCTGCGCCGTAGCGGGCAACCAGGCGCTCGAAGAACCAGTCCGGCATCGCTGGTAAATCACGCACGCTTTCGAGAATAGCGTCCTTCTCACGTGACAGGCGCCTGAGAATGGCATTCACCAGATTGGCGAAACGCCGATTGCGTGGGTCCCCCTGCGCTTGCTCCACCGCGAGGTCGACCGCAGAATGGTCCGGCACATCGAGATAGAGGATCTGCGCCGCAGCCACGGCAAGCACGTGCTCGAGCGCCCGCGCACCCTCCGGCAGGGGCGTCTGCAGCAGGGAATTGATGGCGGCTTGGATGCGCGGGAGATGGCGAAGAGCGGAGTTCAGGATCGCCCGAACCAGAGCGCGATCGGCCTCATTGAGTTCGCGATAGGCCGGATTGCCATGCTCATTGTCGAGCATGCCGTCGAGCGACGTCTTGCGGTCGATGACCGCCGCCAGGATCTTCGCGGCGGCCTGACGCGCCCTCAAGCCCGGTTTTTCCGGGCCGCGAGGGGCAGCGGCGGGTTTCGATTTCGCGGCAGCTCCGTTTCGGTGCGATCGTTTCGGGCGTGAATCGTTTTTGTTTTCTGCGGACATCAGGACCAGGGACCTTTGGGCGGTTCGGAACCACCGCGACCCCAACCGGTAGAGGGCACAGAGCGCGATTTGCGCACGGGATTATCAGCACGGACCGGCGGCGTCGAGACCGAAGACATTTCCTGGGCCATTTGCTCCAGGGCCGCAATGCGGTTTTCGGTGTTCGGATGGGTCGAGAACAGGTTGTCCATGCGTTCGCCGGAAAGCGGATTGATGATAAACATGTGCGCCGTCGCCGGGTTGCGCTCGGCATCGTCATTGTGAATCTGATGCGCCGCACCGGCAATCTTCTGCAACGCCGAGGCCAATGCCATAGGTTTGCCGCAGATCTCGGCGCCGCGCCGGTCTGCCGAATATTCACGGGTACGACTGATCGCCATCTGCACCAGCATCGCCGCCATCGGCGCCACGATCATCGCAACCAGCGTGCCGACGAAACCGAGCGGGTTGTTGTTCTCCCGGTTGCCACCGAAGAAGAAGGCAAAGTTGCCGAGCATCGAGATGGCCCCGGCGAGTGTTGCCGTCAGCGTCATCGTGAGCGTATCGCGGTTCTGTACGTGTGCCAGTTCGTGCGCCATCACGCCCGCCACTTCATCATAGGTGAGTGCGTGCAACAGGCCGGTGGAGGCGGCAACCGCAGCGTTTTCCGGGTTGCGACCAGTGGCGAACGCATTCGGCTGCGGGCTGTCGATCACATAGACGCGCGGCATTGGCAAGCCGGCGTTTCGGGCAAGGTCACGGACGATGCCGTAATACTCCGGCGCGCTGCGCTCATCGACCTCTTGGGCGCGATACATACGCAGCACCATCTTGTCGGAGTTCCAGTAGGAGAAGAAGTTCATGCCCGCGGCCATGACGAAGGCGATCATCATGCCGCCGCGTCCGCCGATGACAAAGCCCACCGCCATGAACAGGGCGGTCATGACTGCAAGCAGCATGGCGGTGCGGACAAGGTTCATCAAAGTCTCCGGGGTCGTCGGTGTTTCACGTGAATCAGGGTTCCCGTCGGGGGAACGGCATCCTATATGATGGGTGCAAACGCCCCGTTCTTCAATATTGATGCTCGAATCCGGATACCGTTCAGATGCAGAACGACAATGACAACGCCCCCGATCGCCCGAAAAAGCCATTGCCGCCCGCGGCCATACGCGCGCTGAAGGAGGCCGAGGAGCGGCGACAGACGGAGGCCAAGAAAGAAGCGCCACCGGAGATCGGCGGTCGCGGCGGTGAAGATCCCGCCCGCTACGGCGATTGGGAGATCAAGGGTCGGGCAATCGACTTTTGAATTTGAGGCCGGAATCGTCAGCCTTTAGCTGCCATCTGAATCCGGCTCATGAAATCGAGCTGTGGCAGAACGCTGCCCGTGGCGATGCCGAAATTCTCTTGCCAGACTTGTTCAGTCGAAACAGCCGCTGCACATATGCAATGTGCAGCGGCCGTTAATGTCAGGCCTTGTTCTGGCGGTTGGCGATCAGATCATCGACGACAGCCGGATCGGCGAGCGTCGAGGTGTCGCCGAGCGCGCCGAAATCGTCCTCGGCGATCTTGCGCAGGATGCGCCGCATGATCTTGCCCGAGCGGGTCTTCGGCAGGCCGGGCGCAAACTGGATCTTGTCCGGCGTGGCGATCGGTCCGATCTCTGAGCGGACATGCTTCACCAGTGCCGCACGGAGATCGTCATTGCCGATCTCGCCGGCCATCAGCGAGACGTAGCAGTAGATGCCCTGGCCCTTGATCGGGTGCGGATAGCCGACGACGGCAGCTTCCGAGACCAGGTGATGCGACACCAGTGCGGATTCGACTTCTGCCGTACCGAGGCGGTGGCCGGAGACGTTCAAGACGTCATCGACGCGACCGGTGATCCAGTAGTAGCCGTCTTCATCGCGACGGCAGCCGTCACCGGTGAAATACTTGCCCTTGTAGGTGGCGAAATACGTTTGGCCGAAGCGTGCGTGATCGCCGTAGATCGTGCGCATCTGGCCCGGCCAGCTGTCCGTGATGCAAAGATTGCCGTCGGCAGGACCTTCGAGCACGTTGCCCTCATTGTCGACGAGTTGTGGCTGAACCCCGAAGAACGGCCGGGTGGCGGAGCCGGGCTTGAGGTCGGTCGCACCCGGCAGCGGTGTGATCAGGATGCCGCCGGTCTCCGTCTGCCACCACGTATCGACGATCGGAGACTTCTGCTCGCCGACGACGTTGTAATACCACTCCCAGGCTTCCGGGTTGATCGGCTCGCCGACGGAGCCAAGCAGACGAAGCGACGAGCGCGACGAACGCTTCACGAAGTCGTCGCCAGCCCCCATCAGCGAACGGATCGCAGTCGGCGCCGTATAGAAGACGTTGACCTTGTGCTTGTCGACTATCTCCCAGAAACGTCCGGCATCCGGGAAATTTGGAACACCTTCGAACATGACAGTCGTCGCGGCATTCGCGAGCGGACCATAGACGATATAGGAGTGACCGGTAACCCAGCCGACGTCGGCGGTGCACCAGTAGACCTCTCCATCGCGATAGTCGAAGACGTATTCATGCGTCATCGACGCATAGACGAGGTAGCCGCCGGTCGTATGCAACACGCCCTTCGGCTTGCCGGTCGAACCCGAGGTATAGAGGATGAACAGCGGATCTTCCGCCTTCATCTTCGCCGGCTCGCAATGCGGCTTCACCGTGGCCGTTTCCTGGTGATACCAGAGGTCGCGGCCCGGTGCCCAACCGATCTTGCCGCCGGTGCGGCGCACGACCAGTACCTTGTTGACGATGACATGCTGCTTGGCAGCGATGTCGATCGCCGTGTCGGTGTTTTCCTTGAGCGGGACCGGCTTGCCGCCGCGTACGCCCTCGTCGCAGGTGATGACGAAGGTGCTCTCGCAGTCGACGATACGCCCGGCCAAGGCGTCCGGCGAGAAGCCGCCGAAAACGACCGAATGGATCGCACCGATGCGGGCGCAAGCGAGCATCGCATAGGATGCTTCCGGGATCATCGGCATGTAGATTGTGACGCGGTCGCCCTTCTTCACTCCGTGCTTTTTCAAGACGTTCGCGAGGCGACAAACTTGCTCGTAGAGCTGGTTGTAGGTGATCTTCTTGTCGATATAGGGGTTGTCGCCTTCCCAGATGATCGCCGTCTTCTCACCATGCGTCTTCAGGTGGCGGTCGATGCAATTATAGGAGACGTTGGTCAGGCCGTCTTCATACCACTTGATCGAGACCTTGCCCTTGAAGGAGGTATTCTTGACCTTGGTGTAGGGCTTGAACCAATCGATCCGCTTGCCGTGCTTGCCCCAGAACTTGGCCGGGTCCGAAACACTCTCCTCGTACCACTTCAGGTAAGTGGCGTTATCAAGCAGCGTCCGGCTCTTGGCAGACTTCAACACCGGATAGATCTTGGCGGACATATTTTCCTCCCTACGCATTCCTAGTGCGGCTCGCCCCTCCTAGGGCGACCCCGTTTCGCGCACATTCATAGCAGGTCAAATGCCCGCCGCAATTAGACAAAAGGACATTTGGAACTGAAGAATTGCAATTTCGCGACAACGACGGTATAGAGGCCCACATTTCCCGGAAATCAGTGGTAGACTCCACGGCCCGCGACACCGGCGCGGCGGACAAAAGGACTATATCCATGGCTCAGCAACTGCTTATGCCCAAGGCGACGGCCGTCTGGCTCGTTGACAATACCGCGCTGTCCTTCGACCAGATCGCGCAGTTCTGCAAGCTGCATCCGCTTGAAGTAAAGGCGATCGCCGACGGTGAATCCGCGCAGGGCATCAAGGGCCTCGACCCGATTGCGACGGGCCAGCTTTCGCGTGACGAGATCGCTCGCGCGGAAGGAAACCCCAACCACAAGCTGAAGCTTTCCGAGCCGAAAGTCCGTGTCCCCGATAGCAAGCGCAAAGGTCCGCGTTACACGCCGGTGTCCAAGCGCCAGGATCGCCCGAACGCCATTCTCTGGCTCGTGCGCAACCACCCCGAGTTGAAGGACGCGCAGATTTCTCGCCTCGTCGGCACGACCAAATCGACGATCGAGCAGATCCGCGAACGCACCCACTGGAACTCGGCCAACCTGACGCCGATGGACCCGGTGACCCTCGGCCTCTGCTCGCAGATCGACCTCGACCTCGAAGTCGAACGCGCCTCCAAGGGCCGTCCTCTGCCGACGGCCGCCGAACTCGGCCAGACGCTGGAATCGGCTCAGGAGACCGAAAAGCTGGGCTTCAGCTACGAGCGCGAGGAAGAGAAGGAAATCGACGCCGATGCCGTCTTCGCCAAGCTCAAGTCGCTGAAGTCGGACCGCAAGGACGAGGACGAAGACGATCATTACTGATCGCCGTCCAACGCGATGAAAAAAGCCCGGATCGGCGATCCGGGCTTTTTTGTTGGCCAGTCTCCAGTACGTGTTCAGTAAGCCGAACCGGATGGATCATCGAGGTTATGGCGCTCGGTCCCTTCAAGCGGCGGATTGAAGATGCTGACGAGGATCAGGTCTTCGTCCTTGCCGCCACGCAGATAGTGTTTGTCGTGCTGGTCCAGCACATAGATGTCGCCCTTGTTGATCGGGAAAACCTTGCCCTGCATATCCTCCACCTCACCATGGCCGGCGATGCAGTAACACGCCTCCAGATGGTTGCGGTACTCCAGCAACGATACGGTGCCGGCGCGCACCACAGTGTGGCATACGGTGAAACCCATACCATCCCTTTCAGTCAGCAGGCGATGGCTGGTGCCGCTGCCCCATTCCACGAAATGATCGGTTGCTTCGATCTGCTCCAGGCTGCGCACGAACATGGACCTCTCCATCTGTAAGGATTTCTATTGTCAGCGGACGAGATTTCCGACCCGTTGCCGCGATAGAACCAGTATCCGTTGACAACGGCAGCCAATCAAACGACGATTCCTCAAGGGATTCATGAGGAATATTTACAGATGATGTTGCCTCCGCTCGGCATGCTGCGTGCCTTTGAAGCCGCGGCGCGTCTGGCCAGCTTCTCTCGTGCCGGGGACGAGCTGCACGTGACGCACGCGGCCATCAGTCACCAGATCCGGCTGCTGGAGGAGTGGTTCGGTCGACCGCTCTTCGTGCGCGAGAAGCGTGGCGTAAAACTGGCATCCGAAGCCGAGAGCCTGGCCGCGGTGCTGACATCGACATTCGAGCGCATCGCTGCGGAAACGGAGTTGCTGCGGCAGAATGCCAGAACGCAGGTGAGCGTCGCCTGTATTCCATCGATCGCCACCCGCTGGCTGATACCGGCGCTCGGCGATTTTCTTGGCCGCCACCCCGAGATCGACGTCAAGGTCGTCTACGCGATGGCCGAGCAACAACTGCGCGAAACCGGCTGTGATGTCCTGATCACGCTCGGCGCCGACGACGGCGAGGGGACCCGATCCAACCGGCTGTTTTCACGAATCAACCGGCCGGTTGCGAGCCCGCGTTACATCGAGCGGAAGGGCGGGTTGAACAGCGTGCAGGCGATCGCTTCCGCCGATCTGCTGCATGACGAGACTGCGTCGCGCTGGCGCGATTGGTTCGCGAAGGCGGGGGCGGCAACAGGACAAACTCTGCGGGGGCCCATCTTCCAGGACTTTAACCTTCTCGCCACGGCCGTCATCGCCGGCCATGGTGTGGCCCTTTGCCCGATCGAGGTTTTCCGGCGGGAGATCGAGAACGGCGACCTGGTGATCCTGTCCGATATCGCCACCCTCGAAGAGGAAAGCTACTTTCTCATCACCAAGAAAGCGCGCTCAAAGGCAATCGCCGCGTTTGGCGATTGGTTCGCGGCGATCGTCAATGCCTGATGCGTGCACCGCGATGCATGCATCATAAGCCGGCTCAGAAATCCTCTACAGGCCGATGCCCCGATCATGCAGGACCAGGGTGATCTCGTCGAGAATGACCGGATCATCGATCGTCGCCGGCATCTTCCAGGGTTGCCGATCGGCGATCTTCTGGATCGTGGCCCTGAGGATCTTGCCCGAACGCGTCTTCGGCAACCGCTTGACGCAGATCGCCATCCGGAAAGCCGCCACCGGCCCGATGCGTTCGCGCACGAGGCTGATGACTTCGCGTTCGATTTCCGACGTTTCACGGGAAACATTGGAGTTGATCACCAGGAAGCCCGCCGGCACCTGGCCTTTCAGATCATCGGCAATGCCGATGACGGCGCATTCGGCAACATCCGGATGGCTGGCGCAGACTTCCTCCATCGCCCCCGTCGAAAGCCGGTGGCCAGCAACGTTGATAATGTCGTCGGTCCTGGCCATGATGAAGATATAGCCGTCCTCGTCGAGGTAACCGGCGTCCGCGGTCTTGTAGTATCCAGGGAACTCGTCAAGGTAGGCCGCGCGGAAACGATGGTCGGCGTTCCAGAGCGTCGGCAGACAGCCGGGCGGCAATGGGAGTTTCACGACGACATTGCCGAGCGTGCCCGGGGCGACCGGATGTCCGGCATCGTCGAGAATCTGGACATCATATCCCGGCAACGGGACCGCCGGAGAACCATATTTGACCGGCAGCAGGCCAAGACCCATGGGGTTGCCAGCCACCGGCCAGCCGGTCTCGGTCTGCCACCAATGATCGATGACGGGCACGCCAAGCGCTCTCTCCGCCCAACGGATCGTATCCGGATCCGCCCTTTCACCGGCCAGGAACAGTGCGCGGAAGCGTGACAGGTCGTAGCGGTCGACATAGGAAGCGTCGGGGTCCTCCTTGCGGATCGCCCGTAGCGCTGTCGGCGCGGTAAACATTACCGTCACCCCGTGCTCGGCGATGATCCGCCAATAGGTCCCGGGATCGGGCGTGCCGACAGGTTTGCCTTCGAAGAGGATCGACGTGCTGCCGTTCAAGAGCGGACCATAGACGATATAAGAATGACCCACGACCCAGCCGATATCCGAGGCGGCCCAGAACACTTCGCCGGGCCGCACACCGAAGAAATTCTCCATGGACCATTTGAGTGCGACCATGTGGCCGCCATTGTCACGCACCACGCCCTTAGGCTGGCCTGTCGTGCCCGAGGTATAGAGCACATAGAGTGGATCGGTGGAGGCAACGGGTGTGCATCCAACCTCTTCGCCCGCCTGCTTCGCCGCCGCCAACGCCGCAGCGAAGTCGACGTCGCGTCCCTCGGTCATGGTGGCTTCAGCCATTTCCCGCTGAAAGACGAGGCAATGCGTCGGCTTGTGGGTCGCAATTTCGAGCGCTGCGTCCAGCAGCGGCTTGTAGGCCACGGTTCGGCCAGGCTCGATGCCGCAGCTTGCCGACACCACGAGCTTCGCCTGGCAATCGTCGATGCGGACCGCCAACTCGTTGGCGGCAAATCCGCCGAAGACCACGGAATGCACGGCTCCGATGCGCGCGGCAGCCAGCATGGCAACCGCTGCCTGCGGGATCATCGGCATATAAATGATGATGCGGTCGCCCTTGCCGACCCCGAGCCCCCGATAGACGGCGGCCAGCGCCTTCACATCGGCAAGCAGTGCCGCATAGGAGATGCGTTCCACCCGGCCGGTGACCGGACTGTCATAGATGAAGGCGATCTGCTCGCCGCGCCCCGCCTCGACATGACGGTCGAGACAATTGTAGCAGGTGTTCGTCGAGCCACCGGCATACCAGTGCCCATAGGTGCCGCCTTCGGCATCAAAGGCGCGTTGCGGACGCTCGAACCAGTCGATCGCGTCGGCAGCGCCGGACCAGAAACCTTGCGGATCCGCCTTCCAGGCGGCGTACACTTCGGAATAGCGACTCGCCATTTCCGTTCCTCCCTATGCATGTTGCCGGACATGTTCCGGCCTCCTCGTGCACAAGGATAGGCTAATGAGTGGGCAGGGGAACCCCGACGAAAGCGGTATAAGTCGAGATTGAGCGATTCCAGCGAAGTGAAACGATTTCGCGTCCGCAGTTGCGCAAAACAATGAGGGGGAGCGTCCTCAACGCTCCATCGTCAGCGTGCGCCGAAAATGGCGGAACCGACCCGGACACTGGTGGCGCCGAACAGCACAGCCGTCTCGAAATCGCCAGACATCCCCATCGAGAGTTTTTCGAGCTTGCAGGCGGCGGCAAGCTTGGCGAGCAGAGCGAAATGCGGGCCCGGATTTTCCTCAACCGGGGGAATGCACATCAGCCCCTCAATCTGGAGGCCCAGTTCGTGGCGGCAGAGATCGACGAAGGCAACGGTCTCTTCGGGTCGGATGCCGGCCTTTTGTGGCTCGAGCCCGGTGTTGACCTGGACGTAAAGCCTGAGATTCCGACCTTGCTTCTGCATTTCCGCAGCGAGCGCACGGGCAATCTTGTCGCGGTCGACCGTCTCGATGACATCGAACAGGGCAACCGCCTCGGCCGCCTTGTTCGACTGCAGCGGGCCAATCAGGTGAAGTTCGAGGCCTGCTGTCTCCGCCTTCAGTTCCGGCCACTTGCCCTGAGCTTCCTGCACCCGGTTTTCACCGAAGACCCTCTGGCCTGTCGCGATCACCGGCCGAATGGCATCGGCATCGAAGGTCTTGGAAACAGCGACCAGCGTGACGGCGCCCTCGGCCCGATCAGCAGATTTCTCAGCCGCCTGAATCCGGCTCACGACATCCTGCAACCGCTCTTGAACTTCCATGGACCTGCTCTCCGACACGGGATTTTCAAACCACTCACCGAGGGGCTTAGGCAAAGTTGGTCGACTTGCCAAGCTCACTGCCACACCGGCAGGCTCAAATCCGCCAAAGTGTCGCGGCAAACCCTTCAAAAACTTGACCGTCAGGCGGTTTCGTGGTGAAGGTCACCCCAAACATCATGAGGCGCCCCTATGCGCCGCAGAACTTCCGGAACATCGAAAAGACATGTCTAGCGAACGATACAATCCGCGTGATGCCGAGCCCCGTTGGCAACAGGAATGGGAAAAGAAAGAGGTCTTCCAGACCGAGAACGACGATCCGCGCGAAAAGTACTACGTGCTCGAGATGTTCCCCTATCCCTCGGGCCGCATCCACATGGGCCACGTGCGCAACTACACCATGGGTGACGTAGTGGCGCGCTACAAGCGCGCCCGTGGCTTCAACGTGCTGCATCCCATGGGCTGGGACGCCTTCGGCATGCCGGCCGAGAACGCCGCCATGGAGCGCGGCGTGCATCCGGCAAGCTGGACCTACCAGAACATCGCCTCGATGAAGGCACAGCTGAAGGTCATGGGCCTGTCGCTCGACTGGAACCGCGAATTCGCGACCTGTGACCCCGCCTACTACCAGCGCCAGCAACACCTGTTCCTGGACTTCCTGGAAAAGGGCCTCGTCTATCGCAAGCAGTCCAAGGTCAACTGGGATCCGGTCGACAACACCGTGCTCGCCAACGAGCAGGTAATTGACGGCCGCGGCTGGCGCTCGGGCGCGCTGGTCGAACAACGCGAACTGACGCAATGGTTCTTCCGCATCACCGACTTCAGCCAGGAACTGCTCGACGCCCTCGACACGCTGGATCAGTGGCCCGAGAAGGTGCGCCTGATGCAGAAGAACTGGATCGGGCGTTCGGAAGGTCTGTCGCTGCGTTGGGAACTCGTTGACGGCACCGCGGGCGACGCAACCGAGCTCACCGTCTACACGACCCGACCGGACACGCTCTTCGGTGCCTCGTTCCTGGCGATCGCCGCGGACCATCCGCTGGCCAGGCAGGTAGCGGCCACCAACGCGGAAGTCGACGCATTCTGCGAGGAGTGCCGCCGTGCCGGCACCTCGCTCGCCGCTCTGGAAACGGCCGAAAAGAAGGGCATCGATACCGGAGTTCGCGCCAAGCACCCGCTCGACCCGAGCTGGGAACTGCCGGTCTATGTCGCCAATTTCGTGCTGATGGACTACGGCACGGGCGCCATCTTCGGCTGCCCTTCCGGCGACCAGCGCGACCTCGACTTCGCCCGCAAGTACGACTTGCCGGTCGTTCCCGTCGTCATGCCGAGGGATGGCGATGCCGCGACCTTCGCCATCGGTGACGAGGCCTATATCGGCGACGGCGTAATGATCAATTCGCGCTTCCTCGACGGCCTGTCGACCGAAGAAGCCTTCGAGACGGTCACTTCGAAGCTCGAAAAGGGAACGCTCGACAGCACGCCGCGTGCCGAGCGCAAGGTGAACTTCCGCCTGCGCGACTGGGGCATCTCGCGCCAGCGCTATTGGGGCTGCCCGATCCCGGTCATCCATTGCGAAGACTGCGGCGTCGTGCCGGTTCCCAAGGCAGACCTCCCGGTCGTGCTGCCGCCAGACGTTACCTTCGACAAGCCGGGCAATCCGCTCGACCGTCATCCGACCTGGCGCCACGTTGCCTGCCCGCATTGCGGCAAGGACGCTCGGCGCGAGACGGACACGATGGATACCTTCGTCGATTCGTCGTGGTATTTCACGCGCTTCACCGCGCCGTGGGAAGACAACCCGACCGACCCCAAGGTCGCCAACCATTGGCTGCCGGTGGATCAGTATATCGGCGGCATCGAGCATGCGATCCTGCACCTGCTCTACTCGCGCTTCTTCACCCGCGCGATGAAGGCGACCGGCCATGTGGCAATCGACGAGCCGTTCAAGGGGCTCTTCACCCAGGGCATGGTCGTGCACGAAACCTATAGCCGCGGCGAAGGCGCCCAGCGCGAATGGGTAACGCCTGCCGAGATCCGCATCGAGGAGATCGATGGGCGCCGCCGCGCCACTCTCCTGGAGACCGGCGAAGAAATCGCCATCGGCTCGATCGAGAAGATGTCGAAGTCGAAGAAGAACGTTGTCGACCCCGACGACATCATCGCTTCCTACGGCGCCGATACGGCGCGCTTCTTCGTTCTCTCCGATTCGCCACCGGACCGTGACGTCATCTGGTCCGAAGCCGGTGTCGAAGGTTCACATCGTTTCGTCCAGCGCGTCTGGCGCCTGCTGAGCGAAGCCGCTGAGAAGCTGCGCGCGATCGAAGCTGCGCCGGCACTTGAAGGCGAGGCGCTCCCGGTTTCACAGGCCGCGCACAAGACGCTGCGCGCGGTTGAGGCGGACTACGACAAGCTCGCCTTCAACAAGGCCGTTGCGCGCATCTATGAGCTCGTGAACACGCTTGCCGCGCCGCTGACCCAGGTTGCCGCCGGCAAGGCGGACGCGGCGCTCGCGGGTGCTGTGAAGGACGCCACGTCGATCCTCATCAACCTGATCGCCCCGATGACGCCACACCTCGCCGAGGAATGCTGGCGCGAGATCGGCGGCGAAGGGCTGATCGCGGAGAGCGGCTGGCCGACTTTCAATCCAGCGCTGGTCGTCGAGAACGAAATCACACTTCCGGTGCAGATCAACGGCAAGAAGCGCGCTGATTTGACAATCGCCCGCGATGCAGATCAGAGTACGATCGAAAGCGCCGTCCTGGCGCTCGAGGCCGTCAAGTCCGCGCTCAACGGCAGCAGCCCCAAGAAAATCATCGTTGTGCCCCAGAGGATCGTCAATGTCGTTGTCTGATAGAGCTGGCTTCCGCATTCGGTCGATCCCGATGCTGGCAGGTGTTCTTTTGCTGACCGCGCTCGCCGGCTGCCAGGTCAGGCCGCTTTATTCCGATCCCGTCGGGACCTCCACGGCAATGGCAGCGATCGAGATTTCCGACGCTGACGACCGCGTTGAGCAAGAAGTGCGCAACGCCCTGATCTTCCTGGCGGCAGGCGGACAAGGCGAACCGGTGAACCCGCAATATCACCTGGCGCTTGAGGTCACGACCCGCGCCATGGGCGTGCTCTACGATCAGAACAAGGACCGTGTCGATCGCGCCAGCGCCGGCCGCATCGTCGTCAAGGCGGACTATAACCTGACGAAGATCGGTACGGGCGAGACGATCAAGTCCGGCAACCGCACGGCGGTCGCGCTCGTCGATTTCCCCGTTCAGGAATTTGCCAAGGTGCGCGCCGTTCGCGACGGCGAAAACCGCGCCGCGAAGGAACTGGCAGAGCTGATCCGGGCTGATATCGCCGCAGCCCTCAGCCGCTAGTCGGTGTCGGAATGAGCGAAGTCAAGTCGCACGAATTCGACTCCTTCCTCCAGAAGTCTGCCGGTGTCTATCGGTTGTTCATTTTCTACGGGCCCGATCGCGGGCTCGTTTCCGAACGCGCTTCGGCACTTGCCGCGCGTTGCGGCGTGCCGTTGGATGATCCATTTTCCGTCTTGAAACTCGATGTCAGCGAACTGGCGCAATCGCCTGGCCGCTTGCTCGACGAAGTCAATTCCATTGGTCTCTTTGGCGGCGAAAAGCTCATCTGGGTGCGAGGCGCAGCCAACGAGAAATCGCTCGTCGATGCCATGGGCCTTCTGGCTGCCGAACCACCGTCCGGGAGCTACGTGATCGTCGAGGCCGGTGACCTGAAAAAGGGCGCAGCACTCCGCAAGATCGGCGAGACGGCCCGCTCAGTCGCCTGTATCGCCTGCTACAGCGATGACATCCGCGGCCTGCAGGCCCTGATCGACAAGGAGCTTGGCGACGAGAAGCTGGGAATCACGCCGGCCGCCCGTGCGCGTCTGGTAGAGGCGCTCGGCGGCGACCGCCTGGCATCGCGCAACGAACTGCGCAAGCTTGCCCTGTATTGCCGTGGCAAGAGCGCTGTCGATGAGGAAGACGTGCTCGATATCGTCGGCGACGCCAGCGCCATTTCCGTCGACGACGCGGTCGACGCCGTATTGAAGGGCGATCTCGACGGCCTGCTGCACGCCATGCAAAAGATCACCACCTCAAAAACGCCGGCATTTCTGGTGCTGCAAGCCTGCCTGCGACAGTTCCAGCAGCTCGACGTGATGCGCGCCGAAATGGATGCCAGCCGCCAGCAAGCGGGCCAGGTAATTGCCACGCTGGGCCGCGGTCTGCATTTTCGACGCAAGCCGATCGTCGAAGCCGCATTGAAGCAGTGGACGGCACCGGCAATACGCCGTGAACTCAATCGTCTGCAGACGACCATCTTCCAAAGCCGAAGCCGCGCCAGCCTCGAAGAAAGCCTGGTTCTGCAGAACCTCATGGCAATCGCCGTGCAGTCCGCACGGCGTTGAAGCGATTGGTTCGAAGGCACGCCAGGCCTCTATCTGCCTTCGTCTTTCTAAAACCAAGGCTTTCCTCTAGATCCGGACAGGCATCCTCAAGGGGGTGGCCGACGGGCCTTCGCGCAAAAAGAAAGATAAATCAATAAATAAGACGCGCCTCACGTGCGGGGCGCGCCTGTCCATCGTTCAGAAATGTCGGGGCAATACGCTCAGCGGCGCTCGAGCAGACGGCAAATTTCCTCGAGCTGATCGAGCGTCTTGTAGGCGATGCGAAGATGGCCGCCCGATGCCTTGTGATTGACGGTAACTTCAAGACCAAGGCTATCCGACAGGGTTCGCTCAAGCGCCAGCGTGTCCGCATCCTTTTCGTCACGGCGGGCCGTCTTGCCGAAATTCGGATCGTTCTGGGCACGGATGTCGTTCTGCGCAATGCGTTCGGCGTCACGCACCGAAAGTCCCTTGGCGACAATCGTGCGGGCCAGGGTCGCAGGATCCGATGTGGGAATAAGCGCCCGTGCGTGACCGGCAGAGAGCGCGCCTTCAGACAGCATGTCGCGCACCGGCTCCGGAAGTTTCAGCAGCCGCAGGCTGTTTGCGACGTGACTGCGGCTCTTGCCGATGATTTCACCGAGGTCATTCTGCGTATAACCGTGTTCGGCAATCAACTGCTCGTAGCCGAGAGCCTCGTCGAGCGGGTTGAGATCGGAGCGTTGAACGTTTTCGACGATCGCGATCTCAAGCGCCGTACGATCATCGACGTCACGGATGATAACCGGAATTTCGGTGAATCCGGCTAATTGTGCTGCCCGCCAGCGGCGTTCGCCAGCGATGATCTCGTATCGATCGACGCCGATGGTACGAGCGACAACGGGCTGGACAATACCGTGCTGGCGGATCGAATTGGCGAGATCCTGAAGCTCGGCTTCATCGAATTGCCGGCGTGGGTTGCGCGGGTTGCGCGACACGAACTCAATGGGCACTCGGCGATCGGGATTGACCGGGGCAGGGGCCGAAGCACCCGCCTGCAACGGTTGGTCCATCTCGCCGATCAACGCCGCCAGTCCGCGACCAAGCCGTCTCTTCGAGCTATCGTCGTTCATATCGTCACCCGAGTTAAATTACGCTACCGAAATGATTATGCCGCCTTGCGTTGGCGCTCGCGCTGTATCACTTCCGATGCCAATTGCAGATAGGCCTGGCTTCCAGCGCATTTCAGATCATAAAGGATCGCAGGCTTTCCGTAGGACGGCGCCTCGGAAACGCGAACATTGCGCGGAATTAGCGTGTGATAGACCTTGTCGCCAAGATGGGTCCGTACATCACTGACGACCTGTTGTGCGAGGTTGTTGCGCGAGTCGAACATCGTCAGCACGATGCCCTGAATGTCCAGCGCCGGATTCACCGATCGGCGAACCTGGTCTACGGTCTCCAACAGCTGGCTGAGACCTTCCAGGGCGAAGAACTCGCATTGCAGCGGTACCAGCACCGAATGCGCGGCGGCCATAGCATTCATCGTCAGGAGATTGAACGATGGCGGGCAGTCGACGAGAATGTAGGAGTATTCCATGGCCGCCGGGCTAACCAACGCCTTACGCAGCCGGAAGACCCTGTCGGCTTCCTGCGAGATTTCCATTTCGACGCCGAGTAAGTCCATCGTCGATGGCACGATCGAGAGATTCGGTACGGCAGTTTGCTGCACAATCTCTCCAATACCGTGAGAACCCATCATCAGCTCGTAGGACGAGAGATTCCGATCACGCCGCTGAATGCCCAGGCCCGTACTGGCGTTACCCTGCGGATCGAGATCAACGATGAGAACCCGCTCGCCGATCGCCGCCAAAGCCGTTGCCAGATTGATGGCGGTCGTCGTTTTGCCGACTCCGCCCTTCTGATTTGCGATTGTGATAATCCGATTTCTAGCGCCAAACATGTTTCCGCTCGCCGATCACTGAACCTTGCGTGACAGATTTGCAATCTCGAGCACAACAGAGTCCGGCTCGATGACGCTTGGATGTTTTACCAGATCGAATTGGTAGCGGCCAATGGCTTTGTCGATTTCGCGTTGGTAATCCCGCCCTTTGTGGAAGTAGGCGACGGTTTTGCGCTCCTCAGACAGCATCCATGGTGCGGAATAGTCGAGTAGCAACGTCAAATCGGCGAGCGCACGCGCAGAAACGGCGTCCGCGCGTGGAATCGCTTTTCCGGCTTCCTCGATTCGAATCGGATGAACGGACCCGCGCGCGCCTGTTTCGGCCAAGGCCACACGCAGAAATGCTGCCTTCTTGTTGTTGCTTTCAACGAGATGCACCCAACCGTCTGCGAACTCCGAGAGATAGATTGCCGTAATGATACCTGGGAAACCGCCGCCACTGCCTAGATCAACCCATGTTTTGGGTCCGGGCGACATTTGCACGAGCTGCAAGCTATCCACGATATGGCGGCGCCAGAGATCTTCAATCGTCGAAGGTGCAACGAGATTGATCGACTTTGCCCATTTTTGAAAAAGCCGAGCGAAATGCCCCAATCGTTCATTCGTTTCACGTGAAACACGCAGTCCGTTCAACACATCGACTGGACTCGTCTTCATTGTGCACTTGCCTTATCTTCGCGTTCTACGGTTCCTGGCTGACGCTTCAACCAGGCCAGGATTAACGACGCGGCGGCCGGCGTCATCCCATCCACCTTCATCACCTGCGACAGATTTCGCGGTGCGTGCTGCTTCAGCTTCTGCTTCAACTCATTGGACAATCCGGACAGTTTGTCAAAGTCAAAGCCATCCGGAATGATCAGGTTCTCTTCACGGCGGATGCCGGCAATATCGGCAGCCTGCCGATCCATATAGACCGCATAGGCTGCGTCGATTTCCAGCGCCTCAACAACCCGCGGACCGATCGCCGACAACTCCGGCCAGATCGGCAACAGGGCAGAGATCGACTGTTCCGGATAAGAGAGAATCTCAAAGGCGGTGCGGCGCTGGCCATCCTGATTCAGCTTCAGTCCGTGGCGGTTGCCCTCGGCAGGCGTCACCGAGAGGCTCTTCAACAATCGACGGCCATCATCGAACTGCGCGCGCCAATCGATAAAGCGCTCGCGTCGCGCATCTGAAATGCAGCCGAGCTCCATTGCAAATGGTGTCAGACGCGCATCAGCATTGTCCGCGCGCAGCGACAGACGATACTCGGCGCGAGAGGTGAACATCCGATAGGGCTCGGTAATACCACGCGACGTCAGGTCGTCGATCATGACGCCGATGTAGGAGTTGGTGCGGCTGAAGATTACTTCCGGCCGGTCGGTCGCCAACAATGCCGCATTCAAGCCGGCGACCAATCCCTGCGCACCCGCTTCTTCGTAGCCTGTCGTCCCGTTGATCTGCCCCGCCAGGAACAGGCCGGGCATCTTGCGCACCGCCAGCGTCGCATTCAGCTCGCGCGGATCCACATGATCATACTCGATCGCATAGCCGGGCTGCAGGATCGACACATTCTCCAAGCCGGGGATCGTGCGAATGAACGCCTCCTGGATATCGGCGGGCAGTGATGTCGAGATCCCGTTCGGATAGATGGTGTCATCGTCGAGACCTTCCGGCTCCAGGAAGATCTGATGGCCGTCGCGTTCGCCAAAGCGAACGATCTTGTCTTCGATCGATGGGCAGTAGCGCGGACCGACGCCCTCGATCTGTCCCGAGTACATCGCCGACTTACCGATGTTGTCGGCGATGATCTTGTGCGTCGCCTCAGTCGTACGGGTCACGCCACAATCAATCTGGCGGTTCAGAATATGGTCGGTCATGAACGAGAAGGGTACCGGGTCCTCGTCCGGACCTTGCCGTCCAACCTTGTCCCAGTCAATCGTACGTCCATCCAGGCGCGCCGGCGTGCCGGTCTTCAGTCGGCCGAGCTTCAAACCGTAGCGAAGCAACGTACCCGAAAGACCAATAGAGGGCTCTTCGCCAACGCGGCCCGCGGGGATCTTCTGGTCACCAATATGGATCAGCCCTTTCAGAAAGGTGCCAGTCGTCAAAACTACAGACGTCGATGCAAAGGTCCGGCCGTCCTTCATGACGACGCCGCCGATCTTGCCATCCGCTTCGATTAGGTCGAACGCGTCGCCCTCGACAACCGCTAAGTTGGCAATGGCGTTGATCTCGCGCTGCACCGCTTCGCGGTAAAGCCGACGGTCCGCTTGGGTGCGCGGCCCACGAACAGCCGGCCCCTTGCGTCGGTTAAGGAGCCGAAACTGAATGCCGCCGGCGTCCGCGACACGACCCATCAAGCCATCCATCGCGTCGATCTCGCGCACGAGATGGCCCTTGCCCAACCCACCAATCGCTGGATTGCAGGACATAACGCCGATGGTCGACGCCTTGTGGGTGATCAGTGCTGTGTTGGCCCCGAGCCGTGCAGCGGCAGCGGCCGCTTCGCAACCGGCGTGGCCTCCGCCAATGACGATGACGTCAAACTGGATCATTGCTTCATATCTCCAAGCCAGCACTGCGTCGCACCGGCACGAATCGTTTCACGTGAAACACAACGAAGGACTCGCAAACGTTGTATCGTTGTTTCCACAGACTATTTTCCGATACAGAATTCGGAAAATATCACATCCAATAGGTTCTCGACATCCACCCGACCGGTAATCCGTCCAATTGCGTCACCTGCGAGGCGAAGCTGCTCAGCACGGATATCGAGACCTTGCTTTTCTCCGGCCAAGCTTTGTTCGATGGCGCGGAGAGCCTGGCGCAGGCTATCAACGTGACGTCGGCGTGAGGGCAAGGCGAGCGACGTCCGGCCGCTGAGATCGGGGAGGTGGCCCGCGATCGCATTCAAGAGGCGATCCATGCCTTCACCCGTTCTGGTAGAGATCAAGACATCCGCTTCACCGGTAGCCCAATGCCGATCAGAGCGATCGATTTTCGTCGCCACCCGCAACACGGGTGCGCCGTCATTGCTGATATCGGAGAGAGATCCAAATCCGCGTGCTGTCTCGGACAGGAGAAGGATCAGATCCGCTCGTTCGATAACTTCTCGCGCGCGACGGATACCCTCTTGCTCCACTCGCTCCTCGGTCTCACGCAGTCCGGCAGTGTCGAAGAGTTTAACAGAGAATCCGGCTAATGAAAGATCGACCGAAAGGACATCACGAGTCGTTCCGGCGACTTCGGTAACGATCGCGATATCCCTCTGTGCAAGTGCATTGAGCAAGCTCGACTTGCCGGCATTCGGCGCGCCGGCGATAACGATCTTCAATCCATCCCGAATGATCTCGGCGATCGGTGCATCCGCAATATGTGCGGCGATTTCCTGTGCAAGCGTCGACATGTCGCGCCAGATGCGTTCGCTTACCGAACCAGGCACATCGTCCTCATCGGCAAAGTCGAGCTCGGCTTCGATCATTGCTCGCGCATGGGTCAGACGATTCGCCCAGCTGGCATAAACTTTCGATTGTCCACCACCCGAATGTTCGATCGCGAGGCGACGCTGCATCTCTGTTTCGGCCACGATCAGATCGGCAAGTCCCTCGACTTCCACAAGATCCAGCTTGCCATTCTGGAAGGCGCGTCGTGAAAACTCTCCCGCCTCCGCATGGCGCAATCCTTCGAAACCGGAGAGCGCCTCAAGCAGGGAGTTGACCGCCGCGCGACCGCCATGAATCTGAAACTCAGCGCAATCCTCACCCGTGAAGGAGGCAGGTCCGCGAAAATAGAGAACGAGGCCGCTGTCAATCACGAGACCGTTGCGAGACCGAATCGATTTCAGTGTCGCCGTCCGCGGTGAGGGGAGCTCGCCACACAATGTCTCCAGGACCGTTGCGGTATGCTGCCCGCTGACGCGCACGACAGCCACGCCAGCGGGTAGGGCGCCGCTGGAAAGCGCATATATGGTGTGGATCGCTGTCATTGGTCTACCTGGAAGACCGCGGAGCGGCTAGGCGCCGTCGGTCGGCATATTTGGGATTGTCTTAGTTCCTGACCCGAATGTTCTGCTTCGCGGAAGATACTCACGCGGAGCGAAAGCCGTATCTCGAAGGAGCGGAGTGCTTATGCCGAAACGGCGTTGAAATATCAAGGTCCTGTCGCAACCTGCGTTCCATGATCGACGGCGTGTTTCACGTGAATCAGCGCGCGCGATGCAGGCTAACAGTCATGGAAATCTGAAATTCATTGCGAGACCGAATCGATGCAGGTGTTGAATCCGGCTAACTTTCCGGAAATGAAAAACCGGCCGATGATGCGTCGGCCGGTCTTTGACGTCGATATAGGACGCGTCTTAAGTATTCATCGAGTCGAAGAAATCGCCATTGTTCTTCGTCTGCTTCAGCTTGTCGATGAGGAACTCGATAGCGTCGGTCGTACCCATCGGCGCCAGAATACGGCGGAGAACGAAGATCTTCTGCAGATCCTGGCGCGGCACCAGGAGGTCTTCCTTACGCGTTCCCGACTTGAGGATGTCCATAGCCGGGAAGATGCGCTTGTCTGCGACCTTGCGGTCCAGCACGATTTCCGAGTTACCGGTACCCTTGAACTCTTCGAAGATGACTTCGTCCATGCGGCTGCCGGTATCGATCAGCGCGGTCGCAATGATCGTGAGCGAGCCACCTTCTTCGATGTTGCGGGCCGCACCAAAGAAACGCTTCGGGCGCTGCAGGGCGTTGGCGTCGACACCACCGGTCAGAACCTTGCCGGATGAAGGAACGACCGTGTTGTAGGCGCGGCCGAGACGGGTGATCGAGTCGAGCAGAATGACGACATCGCGGCCGTGCTCGACGAGGCGCTTGGCCTTTTCGATGACCATTTCAGCAACCTGGACGTGGCGCGTCGCCGGCTCGTCAAAGGTCGAGGAGACGACTTCGCCCTTCACAGAACGCTGCATGTCCGTCACTTCTTCCGGGCGTTCGTCAATCAAAAGGACGATCAGATAACATTCCGGATGATTGGCAGTGATCGAATGCGCGATGTTCTGCAAGAGAACGGTCTTACCGGTGCGCGGCGGCGCGACGATCAGGCCACGCTGGCCCTTGCCCAGCGGCGCCACCAGGTCGATGACCCGGGCCGAGAGATCCTTCGAGGTGGGGACCTCGAGTTCCATCTTGAAGCGTTCGTTCGGATAGAGCGGCGTCAGGTTGTCAAAGTGAACCTTGTGTCGGATCTTTTCCGGATCGTCGAAATTGATGGTGTTGACCTTGAGCAGAGCGAAGTAGCGCTCGCCTTCCTTCGGTCCGCGGATCGGGCCCTCGACCGTGTCGCCAGTCTTCAGGGAGAAGCGGCGGATCTGGGAAGGCGAGATGTAGATGTCGTCGGGACCGGGAAGGTAGTTTGCGTTCGCGGACCGGAGAAAGCCGAACCCATCCTGCAGCACTTCAACGACGCCTTCGCCGATGATTTCGATATCCTGTGCCGCGAGCATCTTGAGGATCGCGAACATCAGCTCCTGCTTGCGCATCGTGCTGGCGTTCTCCACCTCGAGCTCCTCGGCAAAGGCGAGCAGATCGGTCGGCGTCTTGTTCTTGAGTTCTTGTAGCTTCATTTCAGCCATGAAGGATCCATGTTTGGTATGGGTAGTGGAGAGATGGCGAGTATTCGTTGGGGAGCTGCGGCTGGAAAGGCAGGCTCTTGTCTTTGTCACAAGCCATGAAGAGGAGATGGTGGAAAATAGCGATTCACGTGAAACCCTGCAAGGGGCTGTCGCAAATTAGAAACGACTATTGCAAATCACGAATCGATTAAATTCAGAACGGCTTCACCACCACCATGATCACGATGAGAATCATCAGCAGCGTCGGAGCCTCGTTCATCAGTCGCCAGTAGCGCGCATCGTGCTTGTTTTCGTCGCGCTGGAATTCACGGACAGCGCGGCTGAAGCGCATGTGGACGGCTGTCAGCAACACCACGAACAGAAGCTTGGCATGCAGCCAACCACCCTGGAAGCCATAGACGCTCCAGGCGAGATAAAGCCCGAGCACCCATGAAATCATCATTGCCGGGTTCATGATGACCTTCAGGAGCCGCATCTCCATCATCTTGAAGGTTTCCGACTGTGCAGAACCCGGCTCGGCGTCGGTGTGGTAGATGAAGAGGCGCGGCATGTAGAGAAGCGCCGCCATCCACGACATCACCGCGATGACATGCAGCGCCTTGATCCAGAGATAGAGA
Source organism: Ensifer adhaerens (assembly GCF_020035535.1). Taxonomy (NCBI): domain Bacteria; kingdom Pseudomonadati; phylum Pseudomonadota; class Alphaproteobacteria; order Hyphomicrobiales; family Rhizobiaceae; genus Ensifer; species Ensifer adhaerens. The sequence continues at coordinate 3,787,799 of NZ_CP083349.1, forward strand.
TCATCCGGCCGCCAGACAAAAAGACCGACAAGAAGCGCCGCGAAACCGCCGAGCGCAATCGCCGCCCTGAGCCGCGCCCTGTTGCCAGGGGCCTGATCGGTCTGCTTCTCCGCCATTATCGCGCTCCGCGAACTCGTGCGACCAACGCCGACACGTGTTCCGGATCCGCCTGCGGCGTGATGCCGTGGCCGAGATTGAAGATCAGCGGCCCATGGCCGAGCGCGTCGAGAATACGGTCGATACCGTCTTCAAGCGCTCTGCCACCGGCAACGACCCGCATCGGATCGAGATTGCCCTGGATGGGTCCCTCCTTCTGCAGATCCTTGGCGAAGGACAGCGGCACGGTCCAGTCGAGACCGATGGCGTCGGCACCTGTTGCCTGGCGGTAGGTCTTCAAAAGCTGCCCCGCGCCTTTTGCAAAAGCGATGATCTTTGCGTGAGGCCGCTGTGCTCGGACAGAAGCAATCATGCGCTGAACCGGCTTGACTGCGTAACGGGCGAATTCTTCCTCACCGAGAACGCCCGCCCAGGAATCGAAGATCTGCACAGCGTCGGCGCCGGCATCGATCTGCCGCACGAGATAGTCTGCCGAGACATCCGCCAGGAATGACAGCAGCTGATCGAAGACTTCGGGGTTGCGGTAGGCGAAGAGCCGGGCAGGGGCCTGGTCCGGCGTCCCGTGTCCGGCGATCATATAGGTCGCAACCGTCCAGGGAGCGCCACAGAAGCCGAGCAGCGTCGTTTCCGCGGGGAGTTCGGTCCGCAGCCGCGAAACCGTCTCGAAGACAGGCTGGAGGTGCTCAGCGATGCCCTCCGGCTTCAGGCGCAGGATACCGTCGACATCGATGGGATCCATTCGTGGCCCATGACCTTCTTCGAAGCGCACACTGCGTTTCAGGGCATCGGGGATGACCAGGATATCGGAGAAGAGAATGGCGGCATCGAAAGCGTAGCGACGGATCGGTTGCAACGTGACCTCGACTGCGAGGTCGGGCGTGTAGCAGAGATCGAGGAAGCTTCCGGCTTCAGCGCGTGTTGCCCTGTACTCCGGCAAATAACGGCCCGCCTGGCGCATGAGCCAGATCGGAGGAGGCGACACCGTTTTCCCTGCCAAAACCTCCAGAACCTTTCTGCGCGTTTCGGTCACGGATCACTCTCCCAATATAAAATCAAAGATATTTAGAAGGTTTCTATTTCTTAGAGTCGGTGGGTATCAAGGATTAAAACATCCCAGCGAGTTGTCCACGACCATGGTTTGGGATCAGGCGCGGTGGGAGAACGATTGGCCAGTTTGGAAAAACAGTGCGCAGAGGCGAATAAACGCCTTTCGATTCAGTCGATTAGCGAAATCCCACTTTTGGCCAGGCTTGTGGACAAACGGTTGATACGCGTGACACTTTGTCATCGCCGCGAGTCTTTTCCACATTTGCCGCGGAGCGCTTTCCGCGGCTGCGTCAATTGTGAATAAGTCGGCAGTTTTCCCCTTGCCTGGATCGGGGCCGCGTCGTTAGCTGTTCTTATCCCGGCTTATCAACAGCAGCAGGAGAATTGCGTGGAGAACAAGAAAAACTACTTCCACCTTCACCTGATTTCGGACTCGACCGGCGAGACTCTGATCGCTGCGGGGCGTGCAGCGGCCGCTCAGTTTCAGAGTTCGCATGCGCTCGAACATGTCTATCCGCTGATCCGCAACCGCAAACAGTTGCTGCAGGTTCTCGATGCGATCGATGGCGCGCCCGGCATCGTGCTCTATACGATTGTCGACCGGGATCTCGCCGATGTCATCGATCAGCGTTGCCGCGAGATGGGTGTCCCTTGCGTCTCGGTGCTCGATCCGATCATCGACCTCTTCCAGTCCTATCTCGGCTCACCGTCGCGACGTCGCTCCGGCGCCCAGCATGTGATGGATGCGGAGTATTTTGCCCGCATCGACGCGCTCAACTTTACTATGGACCATGACGACGGCCAGTTGCCCGCCGACTTCGACGAGGCGGATGTCGTTCTCGTCGGCATCAGCCGCACATCGAAAACGCCGACCAGCATCTATCTCGCCAACCGCGGCATCAAGACGGCCAATATCCCGATTGTCCCGGGCGTGCCGTTGCCCGAAAGATTGATGGAGGCGACGAAGCCGCTCGTCGTCGGTCTGATTGCCACGGCCGATCGCATCTCGCAGGTGCGTCAGCACCGGGTGCTCGGAACGACGCAAGGGTTCCACGGCGATCAGTATACGGACAAGGCCTCGATTACCGAGGAGCTCAAATATGCCCGCTCGCTCTGCGCCCGTAACAATTGGCCGGTCATCGACGTCACCCGCCGTTCGATCGAGGAGACCGCGGCGGCAATCGTTGCCCTGCGTCCGCGTCTGCGCTAGAGCCGAATAACGAAATGTGCCTGCGGTCTTCCGCCCCGCCATCCCGCTCTTACTTAAAAGAATGGATCACGGCGACGATTTGGGTCGAGCCGACCCCAGGTCACGTGATAGACCCGAATCGAACAATACGGGAACCTGCTTGATGTTACCTTCGCTCGTCTTGGCCTCGGCAAGCCCGTTTCGTCGCGCGCTCCTGGAAAATGCCGGCCTTGTTTTCGAGGCGAAGGCAGCCAGAATCGACGAACGTGCGCTGGAAAAGCCACTCGAAGATGCTGGAGCCGCACCGGAAGCCGTAGCGCTGGCGCTTGCAGAAGCAAAGGCGCGCGATGTGATCAGGCATTTCGGTGATGCGCTGGTGATCGGCTCGGACCAGACCATGTCTTTGGAGGCACGGGTCTATCACAAGCCGAAGGATATGGCGGAAGCGGCCCAGCATCTGCTGTCGCTGTCGGGCAAGACCCATCGCCTGAACAGCGCCATTGTGCTTATGCGCGGCGAAGAGGTCGTCTGGCGGCACGTCTCTTCGGCTCACATGACCGTGCGGCCGCTGACGGCCGACTTCGTAGAGCGTCACTTGCAGCGTGTCGGCGAAAAGGCGCTTTCGAGCGTCGGCGCCTATCAGCTGGAGGGCGAGGGGATTCAGCTCTTCGAAAAGATCGAGGGCGACTACTTCACCATCCTCGGTCTTCCGATGCTGCCGTTGCTCGCCAAACTTCGTGAACTGGGAACGATCGATGCGTGATTCACGTGAAACATTTGTTAACCACGCCTTCGTCACCGGCTATCCGATCAAGCATTCCCGGTCGCCACTTATCCATGGCCACTGGCTGAAACAGCTGGGTCTGCCCGGCAGCTACCGTGCGCATGAGGTCAAGCCGGAAGAATTCGCAGCCTTCATTGCCAGCCTCAAGGACGGAACATCCGGCTTTAGCGGCGGCAACGTCACCATCCCCCACAAGGAGCTTGCCTGTCGCCTGGCGGATCGGCCGGATGAACTGAGCCAGGAACTCGGCGCCGCCAACACTCTATGGGTTAGGGATGGCGAGGTGCATGCCACCAACACCGATGGCCGCGGCTTCGTTGCCAATCTCGATGAGCGGGCGACCGGCTGGGACAAGACGTCGACTGCGGTGGTCCTCGGCGCCGGCGGTGCCAGCCGTGCCATTATCCAGGCCGTCCGTGACCGTGGCATAAATACGATCCATGTCGTCAATCGGACGGTCGAGCGGGCGAGGGAACTCGCCGACCGTTTCGGACCGTCGGTTGAAGCGCATCCGCTGGCCGCGCTGGAAGAGGTCATGACCGGCGCAGGCCTGTTCATCAATACCACCTCGCTCGGCATGGATGGCAGTGAAGCGCCGGCGATCGATTTCGGCGTCATGGCACCCGGCGCCGTCGTCACCGACATTGTCTATGTTCCCCTGAAGACGCCGATCCTCGCTCAGGCGGAGGCGCAAGGTTTTGCGATCGTCGACGGTTTGGGCATGCTTCTCCACCAGGCTGTGCCCGGCTTTGAACTCTGGTTCGGCTGTCGGCCGACGGTCGACGCCACGCTTCGACAACTCATCATCGATGACATGGACAGACACTGATGATTATCCTCGGGCTCACAGGTTCGATCGCCATGGGCAAATCGACGGCGGCCCAGATGTTCCGCGACTTCGGCGTTCCGGTGAACGATGCCGACGAGGTCGTGCATGAACTTTATCGCGGCGAGGCGGTGGCGCCGGTCGAGGCGGCCTTTCCCGGAACGACGAAAGACGGCGAGGTCGACCGGGCCGAACTGTCGCGCCAGCTCATGGGAGCGCCGGGTCGGTTGCGCGAACTGGAGGCGATCGTTCATCCGCTCGTGCGCAAGAGCGAGCAGGAGTTTCTGGCGAAGAACGCGGCCGCCGGCGAGCCTTTTGTCGTCTTGGACATTCCGCTGCTGTTCGAAACGGGCGCGGAAAAGCGGGTCGATCGCGTCGTCGTGGTGACCTGTTCGGCCGATCTCCAGCGGGAGAGGGCACTGAAGCGCCCTGGAATGACCGAGGAAAAACTCGCGATGATCCTTGCGCGGCAGGTGCCGGACAGCGAAAAGCGTAAACGCGCCGACCACATCATCGATACCAGCGACAGTTTCGACGTCACTCGCAGCCAAGTGAAGGCCGTCGTCGACCAACTCGTAGCCAGCAACGGAGACGCGGATGCGTGAGATCATCTTCGATACGGAAACGACCGGCCTCGACAATCGTGAGGACCGAGTGATCGAAATCGGCGGTGTCGAACTCGAGAACCAGTTTCCGACCGGCCGCACGCTGCACATCTTCGTCAATCCCGGCAGCCGCAAGGTTCACCCGGACGCACTCGCGATCCACGGGATTACCGATGACTTCCTGAAGGACAAGCCGCCTTTCGCCGATGTCGTCGATGAGATCCTCGAATTCTTCGGTGATGCCCGGTGGGTCGCGCACAACGCCACCTTCGACATGGGCTTCATCAACGCCGAGTTCGCGCGTCTGGGATTGCCGCCGATTGCAATCGATCGTGTGACGGACACCCTGGCGCTCGCCCGACGCAAGCACCCGATGGGACCGAACTCGCTCGACGCGCTTTGCCGTCGTTACGGTATCGACAATTCGCACCGCGCGAAACACGGCGCTCTTCTCGACTCCGAACTGCTCGCCGAAGTCTATATCGAGATGATCGGCGGTCGCCAGGCGGCACTCGGTCTTGTCTCGACGAAGTCGGCGGGACAGTCGATCGAGCTCGACGATGCGCCGATCGTCATCGGCCAGCGCCCGCGTCCGCTGCCGAACCGGCTCTCGGAGGACGATCTTGCGGCGCACGCTGCGCTGATTGCGAAGATCGGCGGCAAGGCGATCTGGGCGAAATACGAACCCCAGGAATAAGCAGGCATGAAAAAAGCCCGGCGCGAGCCGGGCTTTTTTATCTCAGCGTTCTGAAATTCAGATCAGTTCGCGGTTTCGTTCGAATTGGAAACCTGGGCACGGACCTTTTCTTCGGCCATGCGCTGCGCGAACATCTGCGCGAAGTCGATCGGGTCGATCATCAGCGGCGGGAAGCCACCGTTGCGGGTCGCGTCGGCAACGATCTGACGCGCGAACGGGAACAGCAGACGCGGGCACTCGATGAAGAGCAGCGGCAGCATGTGCTCCTGCGGGAAGCCTGCAACGCGGAAGACCCCGCCATAGGCGAGTTCGACGTTGAAGAGAACGCGGTCGCCGTCCTTGGCCTCGGCATTCAGCGAGAGAACCACGTCGAAATCGTTCTCTGCGAGCGGGTTGGCGTTGACGTTGACGTTGATATTGATCGACGGCGCCTTGTCACGGGCCTGCAGCGAACGCGGAGCGCCCGGGTTTTCGAAGGAAAGATCCTTGATATACTGGGCGAGGATGTTCAGCGTCGGGCTCTGCTGCGCGCTGCCGTTGCCGTTGGATGCGGTATCAGTCGTCATAAGGGTTCCTCGACAAAAATAGGTGAGGCCATCTAGCATTTCGGCCTAGGGCTTACAACCCTGCGGACCCAGCGCTTGCAGCCGGATACGCTGCCTTTGCTCCAAACCGCGAAGCCGGGAATATGCTCCGGAATATGGGCGACAGAGTGCCCTATAAGCACAGAGTGCCCTATAAGCATTGTTTCCAACAATGCTCTTCGCTAGGGCCGGTGGCGATTGCCTGATTGCGGTGGATCCTCCTCGTCCGTGCGCGAAAATTCGCCTTCGTCGAGATCGATGACGCGCGGCGAGGGGCGTGGCTCGCGCGGGTCGTTTTGCGGGTGCCAGCTTGTCCCGGAGGCCGCGGTCACGATCGTCATCTTCTTGCGCAGAAAGGCGGCAACGGCGTTGCGGACAAAGGGCAGGAACAGGAGGAGGCCGATCACGTCGCTGACGAAACCCGGTACGACGAGCAGGATCGCGGCGACGAACAACAAGGCACCGCCAATCACCTCTCGACCCGGGTCACTGCCGGTGCGGGTGGCATCCTGCATCCTGCGAATGACGGTAAATCCCTGGACTCTCAGCAAGATCACACCCACAAATGCGCTGAGCAGCACCAGAAGCAGTGTCATCAAAAGGCCGATCTCGCGACCGACCACGACGAAGCCGGCGATCTCGGCGAATGGAAGCCCGAAGATGATAAGAGGGATAAGAAATGAACGCATCAATGCTGCCCGAATATGAAACTTGGTGTCACATCCCGTTCTAAGGGTGCGACATCGCCATTTGAATGATCTATTCTTGCGGACTATATGGAATAGCCACGAGAAATTCTAACAGCGGTTCCGGGTGGAAATGGGCTCTTTCGACTTCATCACGTTTTTTTTCCTGATCGCCGCGGTGGTCATTTTCCTGCAACTGCGCAGCGTCTTGGGCCGCCGGACGGGGAGCGAACGGCCGCCCTTCGATCCATATTCGTCGCGAGACATGAGCCAGGGGCCGGAAAACGGTGACAAGGGCAAGGTCGTGCAGTTGCCGCGACGCGACAACGCGGACGAAGATGCGGGTCGTTACGAATCGGTCGATGCCTTTGCCAAGGCGGGCACGACGCTGAACACGCAACTTCGGGCGTTGAGCGACGCTGATCCGAGCTTCGACCCCAAGGAGTTCGTCAACGGCGCCAAGATGGCTTACGAGATGATCGTCATGGCGTTTGCGGATGGCGACCGTAAGACGTTGAAAAACCTGTTGTCCCGCGAGGTCTATGAAGGTTTTGATGCGGCGATTACCGATCGCGAGCGCAAGGGCGAAGTCGTCAAGTCCACCTTCGTCGGCATCGACAAGGCCGACATCATTCACGCTGAAGTGAAGGATAGTGAAGAGAACATCACGGTCCGTATCGTCAGCCAACTGATTTCGGCGACCTATGACAAGCAGGGCGGCCTGATCGACGGCGATGCCGAGTCGGTTGCCGAGGTCAACGATCTCTGGACCTTTGCGCGAGACATCCGCTCGCGTGATCCGAACTGGAAGCTGATCGCCACCGAATCCGAAAACTGAGCGGAACTGGCGACGATGTCCTTTCGACTTGAACCCGTCAGTTTCGACGATCTCCCGGGCTGGCGGGACGACGACCCGACAAAAGTGATCGAGGCGATGCGTCGCTGTCGGAAGCACGTCTCGACAGCGAAACCCTATCGCACGGGTTCGCTCGGCATCTCGGTCGATGATCTGACACCGGCCTTTTCGGCTTCATCGGTGGATATCGATTCAGCTGAGGGTGCGCGGACTTTCTTCGAGAAGCACTTCGTACCGTTCCGGATCGGGCCGGAAGCCGGTTCCGGTTTTGTTACCGCCTTCTACGAACCGGAAATCGACGTTCGTGCCCAGGCGGACGAGACCTATCGGTACCCGCTCTACCGCCGCCCTGCGGATTTGATCGATATCGACGATACGAACCGGCCCGACGGCATGGATCCCTATTTCACTTTCGGTCTTTCCGAGGGTGGCCGGATCGGCGAGTATCCGGACAGGAAAGCAATCGAGCAGGGTTGTCTTGCGGGCCGCGGCCTCGAGATCGCCTATGCGAAGTCCAAGGTCGAAGTTTTCTTCGTTCATGTGCAGGGCGCGGCACGCCTCCGATACCCGGATGGTTCGCGTCGCCGTGTCACCTATGCCGCCAAGACCGGCCACTACTTCTCCGCGGTCGGCAAGCTCTTGATCGAGCGCGGCAAGATCGATGCCGCGACCGTCTCGATGATGAGCATTCGCGACTGGCTTGAGGCGCATCCGGACGAGGTCGATGAGGTCCTCTGGCACAACAGGTCATTCATCTTCTTCCGCGAAGCCGCGGTCGAAGACGAGCACTTGGGGCCGATTGCCGCCGCCAAGGTCGCGCTCGAGCCGGGACGCTCGCTGGCGGTGGATCGCCTGATCCACACGTTCGGCGTGCCGTTTTACGTCGCAAGCGACAGCCTGACGCGCCTGGACGAAGGCAAACCCTTCCGGCGCCTGATGCTGGCGCTTGATACCGGTTCGGCGATCGTCGGCCCGGCACGCGGCGATATCTTCACCGGTTCCGGTTTTGAGGCGGGCGAACGGGCAGGAGCGGTCCGTAACACTGCCGATTTTTATGTTTTCGTTCCCAAGGCGGCCGCGGCACGATACGGCAATGCCTAAGGAAAAGAAGCTTTCAGCAGAGGATCGCATTCTCTGGGGCAAGGTTGCCCGTTCGGCGAGACCGATGCCGGGTCGCCTCGACGACCTGATGGACATGCTTGCCGAGGACGAGCAGGCAAAGCCGCAAGAAGAGCTGAAGGCCAAACAACAGCAGCAACCACCGACAGGCGCCGTTGAGCAGCCGGGCATCGCGCTGACGAAGAAGTCTGGCGACAAGGTGCATCACCCGCTTGAGAAGCCGGTCAAGCGCAAACTTGCCAAGGGGCGCCTGACCCTCGAAGCGCGGATCGACCTGCACGGCATGATCCAGAGCGAAGCGCATGGCCTGCTCCTGCAGTTTCTCTTGAGGGCACATGAACGTGGGTTGCGCCATGTCCTTGTGATCACCGGCAAGGGCACTTCTTTCGGCAGCGACGGTGCGTTGAAAAGGGCGGTGCCACTCTGGTTCTCACTTCCCGAGTTCCGCCCGCTGATCTCGTCCTATGAGCAGGCCGCCCGCAACCACGGCGGCGAGGGCGCCCTCTACGTACGGTTGGCGCGTGCGCGAGGCGGCGCGATATGACGCCCTTCGGCGAGGCACTGCGCGAACTCAGGCGCAGGAAAGGCGTGTCGCAAAAACAGATGGCGGCAGCGATCAACGTCTCCGCCGCCTATCTCTCAGCTCTCGAACATGGAAAGCGCGGGGCGCCGAGTTTTGATTTTCTCCAGCGGGTGGCGGGCTATTTCAACGTGATCTGGGATGAGGCGGAGGAATTGTTCCGCATTGCCAACGTTTCCGCCCCGAAAGTTGTTCTGGATACCTCGGGCCTGACGCCGGAACACACGGCCTTTGCCAACCGGCTCAGTGAACAAATCCGCGCTTTGTCGCCGGAGACGATCCGCAAGCTGGAAGATGTTTTGGAAAAAGCCACATTTCCTGATAATGACAGGGGATGAACACCTGTTTCCGGCCGCCGCCCGGCGATCCGGGATTTGGAACCTTGGACAAATTTTCTATAGTCCACGAGGCGTCCGAGACGTGATTCGCAACGAATCACCATGTCCGAAGAACCTGGAAAGACCCGTAGCTGAATGACCGATATTCCTGAGACCGAAGCCGGCGCCAGCGCCGAATATGGTGCCGATTCCATCAAGGTGCTGAAGGGCCTGGATGCCGTCCGCAAGCGGCCGGGCATGTATATCGGCGACACGGACGACGGTTCGGGTCTGCACCACATGGTCTACGAGGTCGTCGACAACGCCATCGACGAGGCGCTGGCCGGCCATGCCGATATCGTGACGGTGACGCTCAATCCGGATGGCTCGGTGACGGTGACGGACAATGGCCGCGGAATCCCCACGGACATTCACAAGGAAGAGGGTGTCTCGGCGGCCGAGGTCATCATGACCCAGCTGCACGCCGGCGGTAAGTTCGACCAGAACTCCTACAAAGTTTCGGGCGGTCTGCACGGCGTCGGCGTGTCGGTGGTCAATGCGCTTTCGGTTTCGCTGAAGCTGAAGATCCGGCGCGCAGGCAAGGTTCACGAGATGAGCTTCACCCACGGTGTTGCTGACGGCTCTCTCGCCGTTACCGGCGAGGCCGGCGATGCGACCGGCACCGAGGTGACGTTCCTGCCGAGCAGCGAGACGTTCACCAAGACCGAGTTCGACTACAACACGCTCGAGCACCGCTTGCGCGAACTCGCTTTTCTGAATTCAGGCGTTCATATCATCCTCACTGACAAGCGCCATTCGGATATCCGCCAGGACGAGATGATGTATGAGGGCGGTCTGGAGGCCTATGTTGCCTATCTCGACCGCGCCAAGAAGCCGTTGGTACACAAGCCAGTATCGATCCGCGGCGAGAAGGACGGCATCACCGTCGAAGTGGCGATGTGGTGGAACGACAGCTATCATGAAAACGTGCTCTGCTTCACCAATAACATACCGCAACGCGACGGCGGCACGCATATGGCGGGCTTCCGCGGTGCGCTGACCCGGCAGGTTACGTCCTATGCCGATACGTCCGGCATCACGAAGAGGGAAAAGGTCACGCTTCAGGGCGAAGACTGCCGCGAAGGCCTGACGGCCGTGCTTTCGGTGAAGGTTCCGGATCCGAAGTTTTCGTCGCAGACGAAGGACAAGCTCGTTTCTTCGGAAGTCCGCCCGGTTGTCGAAAGCCTCGTCAACGAAGCGCTCAGCACTTGGTTTGAAGAGCATCCGACCGAAGCCAAGATCCTCGTCGGCAAGGTGGTCGAAGCGGCGGCCGCCCGCGAAGCCGCCCGCAAGGCGCGCGAACTGACACGCCGCAAGGGCGCGCTCGATATCTCGTCGCTGCCAGGCAAGCTTGCCGACTGCTCCGAACGCGATCCGGCCAAGTCAGAAGTCTTCCTGGTGGAAGGTGACTCGGCAGGTGGCTCCGCCAAGCAGGGCCGTTCGCGCGAAAATCAGGCAATCCTGCCGCTGCGCGGCAAGATCCTCAATGTCGAACGCGCCCGCTTCGACAAGATGCTGTCGAGCCAGGAAATCGGTACGCTGATCACCGCGCTCGGCACCTCGATCGGCAAGGACGAGTTCAACGCCGACAAGCTGCGCTACCACAAGATCATCATCATGACGGACGCCGACGTCGACGGCGCGCACATTCGCACCCTGCTGCTCACCTTCTTCTTCCGTCAGATGCCGGAGTTGATCGAGCGCGGCCACCTCTATATCGCCCAGCCGCCGCTCTACAAGGTGACGCGCGGCAAGTCGGCCCAGTACCTGAAGAACGAGCAGGCACTGGAAGACTACCTGATCACGATGGGCCTGGAAGAAGCCACGCTGGAACTGGAATCGGGCGAAGTGCGGGCCGGCCAGGATCTGCGGGAAGTCATCAACGACGCGCTCCGTCTGCGCAATCTGATGAACGGGCTGCATTCGCGCTACAACCGCTCGATCGTCGAGCAGGCAGCGATCGCCGGCGCCCTGAACGTCGAGCTCAACGGCCAGCGCGATGCCTATGAGGCGGTCGCCGCTGAGGTCGCCCGTCGCCTCGACGTCATCGCCGAGGAAACCGAGCGCGGCTGGACCGGTACGGTCACGGCCGAAGGCGGTCTCCGCCTCGAACGCATGGTCCGCGGCGTCAAGGAAGTTGCCGTGCTCGACATGGCGTTGATCGGTTCGTCCGACGCCCGATACATCGATCAGCTTTCCGCGAAGCTCAAGGAAGTCTACGCCGCCCCGCCGGTCCTGCGCCGTCGCGACGGTACCCTGGAAATCAGCGGACCGCGTGCGCTTCTCGACGCGATTTTCGCGGCCGGTCGCAAGGGTCTCTCGATGCAGCGCTACAAGGGCCTTGGCGAAATGAACGCCGAGCAGCTTTGGGAAACGACGCTCGATCCGAACGTCCGCTCGCTGTTGCAGGTTCGGGTCACCGACGCCACCGATGCCGACGGTCTGTTCTCGCGCCTGATGGGCGACGAGGTCGAGCCGCGCCGCGACTTCATTCAGGAGAACGCACTGAGCGTCGCCAACCTCGACATCTGATCTTTCCGGAGATCATTGGCAGTTGAGATCCCGGTGCCGCGTGGCACCGGGATTTTTTGTTTATTAGCCCTTGAACTGGCCCTCGAAAGCGAACTCGCTGACCGGCTTGCGCTGGCTCGGGATTTCCCGCGCACGCAGATCGTCCGGTAGCGTCGAGGGATCGGCAAGCCGACCGATCGCAACGGCGGCTTCGACGCGGTGGTGCTCGGGAACGTTCAGGGCGTGCATGGCCTTGTCGCGGTCGATACCCGCCATGCCGTGGGCGTGCCAACCGGAAAGCGAAACCTGCAAGGCAAGGCTGTACCAGGCCGAGCCTGTGTCGAAGGCATGCGTATAGGCATGCCGCATCTCGCCGTTCTGCGCCTGGTTATGCGTCCTTGAAATGACGATCAGAAGTGCTGCCGCGTTCTTTGCCCAGCGCTGATTGCCCTCATCAAGAATGTCGAGCAGCACCGGGAAGTGTTCCGTCCCGCGGCGGGCATAGACGAAGCGCCATGGCTGCCGATTGCTCGCGGAGGGCGCCCAGCGAGCCGCTTCGAAGAAGGAAAGGAGTACGCTTTCGTCGATCTCCTCGTTGGTGAAGGCGCGAGGCGACCAGCGCTCCAGGAACATGGCATCGATAGGATAATCGGCTTTTCTGTTGTCGGTCGCCGTCATGGACATGCCTCTTCTCTGTGATCTCTAACTCTTCGGCCGCGCGGCGCCTGATCCGGCCCTGCGCCTATGGCTCGATTCGTTTCGGACGCTACATGAGGTCGCGTGTGGATGAAACGGGGTTGGACGCACGCAGACGTGAGCGCGCTGGCATCCGGTGAGCGCCAGGAAAGTGCAGAAACGGTCGCGTGGGTCATTGCCGTTTCCAAGAAAAAAGTTGTATAAGTTCTGTAGATTTCGAGAGAGGACGGATCATGTCGTTTAAAGACCCATCATTGTTTCGCCAGGCAGCGCTCGTGGGCGGCGAGTGGATCGAGGCGGACTCGGCAAACGCGATCGAGGTGAACAACCCGGCGACGGGTGAGATCATTGGCCGGGTGCCGCGGCTCGGCGCCAAGGAGACCAAGGCTGCGATCGAAGCGGCGCGTCTGGCCCAGAAAACCTGGGCGGCGCGCACGGCCAAGGATCGCGCCGGGGTCCTGCGCAAGTGGTTCGATCTGATGATCGAGAACAAGGAAGACCTCGGCCGCATCCTGACGCTGGAGCAGGGCAAGCCGCTGGCGGAAGCCACCGGCGAGATCGTCTATGGTGCAAGCTTCGTCGAATGGTTCGCCGAAGAGGGTCGCCGCATCTATGGCGACCTGATTCCCGGCCATCAGCCCGACAAGCGTATCCTGGTCATGAAGCAGCCGATCGGGGTCGTCGCGGCGATCACGCCGTGGAACTTCCCCAATGCGATGATTACCCGCAAGGCCGGCCCGGCATTTGCGGCCGGCTGCGCCATGGTGCTGAAGCCGGCGGCCCAGACGCCGTTCTCGGCGATCGCGATCGCCATTCTTGCCGAACGCGCCGGCCTGCCGAAGGGCCTGTTCAGCGTCATCACCGGTTCCGCCCGTGAGATCGGCGCCGAAATGACCTCGAACCCTGTCGTCCGCAAGCTGACCTTCACCGGCTCGACCGAAGTCGGTGCCGAGCTCTATCGCCAGAGTGCCGGCACCATCAAGAAGCTCGGCCTCGAGCTTGGCGGCAATGCGCCGTTCATCGTCTTCGACGATGCCGATCTCGATGCGGCGGTCGAAGGCGCGCTGATCGCCAAGTTCCGCAACAACGGCCAGACCTGCGTCTGCGCCAACCGCATCTATGTGCAGGACAATGTCTATGACGCCTTCTCCGACAAGCTCGCCAAGGCGGTCGCCAAGCTGAGGATCGGCAACGGTCTCGATGAAGGCGTCATCCTCGGCCCGCTGATCGACAAGGCGGCACTGGAAAAGGTGGAAGAACACATTGCTGACGCCACCGCCAAGGGCGCCCGAGTGATCCAGGGCGGCAAGCGCCACACGCTCGGCGGTACTTTCTACGAGGCGACGGTTCTGGCCGATGTCACCCAGGCGATGGCGGTTGCGCGCGAGGAAACCTTCGGGCCGGTCGCTCCGCTCTTCCGCTTCACCGACGAGGCGGATGTGGTCGAGCAGGCAAACGACACCGAATTCGGCCTTGCCTCCTATTTCTACGCCAAGGATCTCGCCCGTGTCTTCCGCGTCGCCGAAGCGCTGGAATACGGCATGGTCGGCGTCAATACCGGGTTGATCTCCACGGCGGAAGCGCCGTTCGGCGGCGTCAAGCTTTCGGGCCTTGGCCGCGAGGGCTCGCGCTACGGCATCGAGGAGTTCACCGAGATCAAGTACGTCTGCCTCGGCGGCGTTGCGTAAGATACGGTACCCAATCTGAAAAACCGGCCGGAAAGTTCTGGCCGGTTTTTTTCTTTGCCGATAGAAATCTCGTGATTGCGGGATTGAGGCATCACTCGTCCCGCCGCATTGCAGGAGGAGACGACCCATGCCGGCACCGAGGAACCCCTTTAAAGCAGCTCTGCGCGAAAACCGCTTCCAGCTGGGGCTGTGGGTGGCGCTTGCCAGCCCCTATGCCGCCGAAGTGGTTTCCGGCAGCGGCTATGACTGGCTGCTGATCGACGGCGAGCACGCGCCGAACGATATTCCGCTGCTGTCGGCGCAGTTTCGCGCCGTCTCCGCATCGAAGAGCCATCCGATGGTTCGTCTGCCGGTTGGCGATACCGTGCTGATCAAGCAGATCCTCGATACCGGCGCGCAAACCCTGCTGATCCCGATGGTCGAGAGCTTGGAGCAAGCACAGCAGCTGGTGCGTGCCACCCGGTATCCGCCGCATGGCGTTCGTGGCGTCGGGGCTGCCCTCGGGCGTGCCTCGCAATTCGGCCGCATCGGCGACTATCTCCAGACCGCCGGCGACGAAATCTGCCTGATCCTGCAGATCGAGAGCAGGGCGGGCCTTGCCGCCATTGATGAAATTGCCGCGCTCGATGGTGTTGACGGCCTCTTCATCGGCCCCTCCGATCTGGCAGCCGACATGGGCTATCTTGGCAAGCCGGGTCATCCGGAGGTGCGTGCGGCGATCGCCGATGCGTTCGAACGCATCAAGAAGGCCGGAAAGGCGCGAGGCATCATGACGCTCGATCTCGAGCAGGCGCGAGACTATCGCGAGATGGGCGCTGATTTCATGGCGATCGGCACGGATGTCACCTCGCTCGTGCGCGCGACGACCATACTGCGCCAGGAGTTTCTCGGCGAGCCGACGTCGGCTCCGAAGAAGCAGGAATCCGGCTACTGATCGCAGATTGCTGCGAGCTCGGGCATGGCTACGCTCGGGCTCCAGCGCCGGAAGTCGGCGATCCGGCGCTCGATCTTTTCTCGGTGATGGTTGGCGATATCGCCTAAACGGTGGTCGAGGAACGGGTTTCTGAAGCGTTCCAGCGTCGCGGCAACATAGTCTTCCGCTTCGCTCTCCAGGCGCTTTGCCGCGAAAGCCACGATCACTTCGGATCGATAGATGCGGTCCAGCCGCGCGGCGATGCCGGCGTCGGCCAACATTTCCCGAACGGTCTCGTTCGCGTCACGGCCTTCCCTGAGCCAGAGATCAGCCAAGACCGTATGGCCGAGATTGAGGATGTGAAGTTTCAGCTTCTCGTAGGGCGTCAGGTCGTCCACGAGCTTCACGCACGGATGGATGCAAGGGAGCCGTAGCCCGGGCTGGTTCTCGATCGCCCAGAGCGCATAGGGCTCAGCAATCGCACCGGCAGGCTCCAGCGGCTCGGAGACGATGCGGTCGACCAGCGTGTTGGCCCAGACGACGTCCTTGCCCAGCCAGTCGATAAAGGCGCTGTTTCCGATCCGCTCCGCCGCGAGACGCAGCATCAATGCCTTCAGCACGTCACCATTGCGTGACACGAGTTCGCAGGGAAGCATCGTCAGGGGACGCCCGCCCGCGTCGAAGCGCGCCTTCAAGAGCAAAAGCAGCTTGCCCGGAAAGGAACGGGGAACTTCCGTTGTCAGATCGTCCTCGCCGATCTGGTAGCCCGTGTCGCCGGTATTCGAGATCAGGATTTCGGCATCCTCGGCGACAATCGCCCGGACCTCGCTCCAGTTTTCGGCGGTCGAAAGCGCCCGCGACACACTGGTCACCTGCTGCGTCTCATCGATCTGCGCTCCAGCTCGGATGCCGCGGATGATGACGGGAAAGCCTTCGGGACGGGCAAGCGCTGCAAGACGGCCGGAGCGTTCGCTGGACCCGGTCGTCTGCACGATCGTGATCGGTCCTACGGCCTCTCCCGTCTTCAACGCCTCGCTGACAAAGAGGTCGGCATGCGCCTGAAGAAAGCGGCTTGTTCCGAATTGTACGATCGGCGTCGTCATGTCCTGCCCCGATAGCTGGCTATGGAATGGATTGGAGAAGAGTTTCGCGCGCCGACTGGAGATGCCGGCGGCAGGCGTGTTCGGCCTTTGCGGGATCGTGCGAGCGCAACGCTTCGATATAGGCGAGGTGTTCTTCCAATGCGCGGGCGTTGCGCTGGCGGGCATTCGTCTTGTTCCACTGGTAGTGATAGTGGAAGACGATTGCGATGATGTCGTAGAAATCGACGATGAACCGGTTGCTCGATGCCTTGTGCACCAATAGGTGGAACTGCTCGTCGAGTTCGGAGAACTCCCGGTAGCGGTTGTCGATGTCGGCGAGGATATCGCGGTGCAGGGTCTCGATTTCCCTAAGCTCTGCCCAGGCCGGATGGTCGTCAGGCAAGGAGACGAAGCGTGCGGCAGAGCGCAGCTCGAACATCTCTCGCACTTCCGTCAGTTCCAGCGCGAACTCTCGGGTAAAGCCTTTCAGGATCCAGTGGCTGTTCGGCCGCTTCTCGATCAGGCCGAAGCGGCTGAAGCGGATCAGGAATTCGCGCACGCTGGTCGTGCCGGTCCCAATGTCCCGCGCCAGTTCCAACTCGTTGATCTGCATGCCGGGCTCTGCACCGCCGGCGAGAATCCGGCGCATGAAACTGCGCTCGATGATTTCGGCGAGTGAATCGGTCTCTTCCGTGGGGAAGTAGTCGTCGGGGCGGGGCTGCCGCAGCACGTTCTTTTTTCGTTTGTCCCAGGCGATCAGCTGCAGTTCCTCGAAGCGGCTGAGGATCGCGCGCACCGTCGTGCGGCTGACGCCGAGAACCTGCCCGAGTTCCGGCTCGGAGGGCAGGGAGGATGTGTCCGCCAGGAGCTTCAGGCAGCGGTTATAGGCATCCTTGAAGACGGTGTTCTGTTTTGCCATGGCAAGATCCGGCCGGTTCGAAATTGTCTGCGTCTGTCAGCGACGCTCCTCTATCGCGACGATCCGGTTTTGTCTCCGTCTGTCGTCATCATCCCTGCTTCTCCCGCACTTCGATCGTTGGCCCGGCGTGGTGGCCGACGTTTTCGCTATAATACCCATTGACGGCAATCTGTCTATTGTAGATAAAAGACAGAACAAAAATCAGTTAGGGAGAGATCGGTGTCTGCGCCGTCCACCATCCTGCTCGCACCTGAGGACAATGTTGTCGTGGCGACGCTGGCGATTGCCGCTGGCGATGCCCTGCCGAACAATGTTCTTGCCGCAGCGAAGGTCGATGCCGGTCATAAGATCGCGATCCGTCCGATCCGCGCCGGAGAGCCGGTCGTCAAATACGCCCAGGCCATCGGCCGGGCGACCGCCGATATTGCGCCGGGCGACCACGTGCACTCCCATAACCTCGCCTTCGACAAGGACCGCTTGGCGATCAGCCCGCAGGGAGCGCCGGAAGTGGCAAGCGATGCCGACAGGGCGCGCACCTTCATGGGCTATCGAAGAGGTGATGGCCGGGCGGCGACGCGAAACTACATCGGTGTCGTCGCCAGCGTGAACTGTTCCACCACGGTCTGTCGTGCCATCGCCGAGGAGGCGAACCGGCGCATTCTGCCGAGATATGAGGGTATCGACGGTTTCGTGCCGATCGTGCACGATCAGGGCTGTGGCATGTCGTCAACCGGCGACGGCATGGCCAACCTGCACCGCACGCTCGCCGGCTATGCCCGCCACGTCAATTTCGGCGGCGTGCTCATGGTCGGCCTCGGCTGCGAGGTCAACCAGCTGACCCTATATGGCCAGAGCGGCGCTGGCGCCGAAAAACGGCATTTCAATATCCAGGAAGCCGGCGGCTCCCGCCGTTCGGTGGAAAAAGCCCTCGGAATTCTTGAGGAAATCGCAGCCGAAGTCGGCAAGGAGCGCCGTATTGCAATCCCCGTGAGCGAGATCATCGTCGGCCTTCAATGCGGCGGGTCGGATGGGCTTTCGGGCATCACCGCCAATCCGGCGCTCGGCGCGGCCGTCGATATCCTTGCGGCAGCCGGAGGCACCGCAATCCTCTCGGAGACCTCGGAAATCTACGGTGCCGAGCATCTGCTGCGCAGCCGGGCGGTCAATGAGGCGGTGGCGGTGAAACTCGATGGCCTGATTTCCTGGTGGGAGAATTATGTAGCGATGCATGGCGCTTCGCTCGACAACAATCCTTCGCCAGGCAACAAACGGGGAGGTCTGACCACTATCCTCGAAAAATCGCTCGGCGCTGTCGCCAAGGGCGGCCGCTCGCCGCTGAACGCGGTCTATCGTTACGCCGAGCGCGTCACCGAGCACGGCCTCGTCTTCATGGATACCCCTGGCTACGATCCGGTATCGGCCACCGGACAGGTGGCTGGCGGTGCCAATGTCATCGCCTTTACCACCGGTCGCGGCAGCTGCTTCGGCTGTCGTCCCGCGCCGTCGATCAAGCTCACCAGCAACACGGCGCTCTACCGGGCGATGGAAGAGGACATGGATATCGATTGCGGTGTGATCGCTTCGGGGGAGGCGAGTATTGCCGGTCTCGGCCGGGAGATCTTCGACCTGATCGTCGAGACCGCCTCTGGCCGCAAGACCAAGAGCGAGCTTTTCGGCTACGGCGACAATGAGTTCGTGCCCTGGCATCTGGGGGCAACGCTCTAAATACGTAACGACTGGCATCCTTGGAGGAGGAGACGGGGAATGCAGACGAGACGGATCGGTCGAACCGAACTATCGGTCACCGAATTTAGCTTTGGTGCCGCCGGCCTCGGTGGGCTCTATCGCGAGTGTACCCGTGACGCGGCAATCGCGACATTGGATGCTGCCTGGGGTGCGGGCCTGCGCTATTTCGACGTGGCGCCCTATTACGGGCTCGGACTTGCCGAGCGCCGGGTCGGCGATTTCCTCAGCGACAAGCCGCGCGAACAATTCGTCCTTTCCACCAAGGTCGGACGTCTCCTGCATCCGGTGCCGGAAGACAAGGTGCCGGATTACTCCTACGTCAAGCCGCTCAATTTCGACGTCGAGTACGACTACAGCTACGACGGCATCATGCGCTCCGTCGAGTTCAGCTACACCCGTCTCGGACTCAATCGCATCGACATCCTCTATGTGCACGATATCGGCATCTACACCCATGGTGCCGCCCGCAACGCCGTTTACATGAGGCAATTGCTGGAGGGCGGCCTGAAGGCGTTGGAGGAGCTGAAATCCTCGGGAACGATCGCCGCCTATGGTCTCGGCGTCAACGAGGTGCCCGTCTGTCTTGAGGTCATGCGCCAGGCCGATATCGACTGCATCCTGCTGGCCGGCCGTTACACCTTGCTCGACCGCTCGGCCGTCGCCGAACTGCTGCCGCTCTGCGAGAAGAAACAGACTTCGCTCATTGTCGGCGGGGTCTTCAATTCGGGCATCCTGGCGACGGGTCCGGTCGAGGGGGCACATTTCGATTACATGCCTGCAACGGAAGATATCCGGCAAAAGGTTGGCGCCATGGAGACGGTCGCCCGCGGTATGAGCGTGCCGCTTGCTGCGCCCGCCATGCAGTTTCCGCTCGGTCATCCCGTGGTCGCCTCGGTGCTGCTCGGCACCGCCAAGCCGGAGAGCCTGAGGCGCAACATGGTGCTCGCCGGACGCAGGTTTTCCGCGTCCGATTTCGCGGCTTTTGAACCGTTCACGCTGGTCGCGCCGGAGCTCGGGGACGAGCCGGTACGGGTCTAGCGGGTGGGGGCCGCCTCGCGGCCTGAAATGCTGTTCCGGCAGCTTGCCAAGCCGGAATTGTCGTACTAGCATTCACATATGTTTTTTATCGATAAAAGGTCGATAAGCCAGCACCTGCGATCGATCTCCAAGAAGTGGAACACGGTGCACTGAGAGGAGAAACCTGGGATGAGCATTCTGAAAAGCAGCCTTACCCGTCGCGCCTTTACCGCCTTGGCCGGCGCCGCGATGATCGCCGGCATGTCGCCGGTCGCATCCTTCGCGCAGGACGTGACGATCCCGATCATCGTCAAGGACACAACGTCCTTCTACTGGCAGATCGTGCTGGCCGGCGCGCGCGCCGCTGGCAAGGACCTGGGTGTCAATGTACCGGAACTCGGCGCTCAATCCGAGTCCGATATCAACGGCCAGATCAGCATTCTCGAGAACGCGGTCGCCGGCGCACCGGCTGCTGTCGTCATTTCGCCGACGGAATTCAAGGCGCTCGGCAAGCCGATCGATGAGGCGGCGAAGGCCGTTCCGATCATCGGCATCGACTCTGGTGCCGACTCAAAGGCCTTCTCGTCCTTCCTCACCACCGACAACGTTCAGGGCGGCCGTATCGCTGCCGATGGACTCGCTGCGGCGGTCAAGGAAATGAGCGGCAAGGAAGAGGGCGAAATCGCCATCATCACTAGCCTTCCGGGCGTCGGCTCGCTCGACCAGCGCCGCGAAGGCTTCCTCGATCAGGTCAAGACCAAGTATCCGGGCTTCAAGGTCGTCGTCGACAAATATGCCGACGGCCAGGCGACCACCGGCCTCAACATCATGACCGACCTGATCACCGCCAATCCCAACCTTGTCGGCGTGTTTGCGTCGAACCTGATCATGGCGCAGGGCGTCGGCCAGGCGATCGCCGAAAACAAGCTCGGCGACAAGATCAAGGTGATCGGCTTCGACAGCGACGACAAGACGGTCGGCTTCCTCAAGGAAGGCGTTCTGGCCGGTCTCGTCGTTCAGGATCCCTACCGCATGGGCTATGATGGCGTGAAGACAGCGCTCGCGGTCTCGAAGAAGGAAAAGGTCGAGGCGAACGTGGATACCGGCGCCAATCTGGTGACCAAGGCCAACATGGCCGAGCCGAAGATCGACGCTCTCTTGAACCCGAAGGTCAAGTGACAACGGCTGCGGCGGGCGTCTAGCCTGCCGCACCCGCTTGCGACCGGGAACGAGGACCGGTCGCAAGCGATCTCTGCGATGGGAGGAATGCGCAGATGACCGAGTTGCAAGAGGCGCGCGACGTCAGGACCGAAGGCCTGCAGGTGGCAACACGCCATCCGGTTCCGAAGGGCGAGCCGATCCTGGAATTGCGCGCGCTGCAGAAGAAATACGGCGCCGTGGAAGCCTTGAAGCCGGCGTCGCTGACCTTTCTCTCCGGTGAAATTCACGCGATCGTTGGCGAGAACGGCGCCGGCAAGTCGACGCTGATCAAGCTTCTGACCGGCGTCATCAAGCGCACGTCGGGTGAAATCTTCTGGTGCGGCAAACCCGTCCAGCTCGGTACGCCGCAGGAGGCGATCGAACGCGGCATCAACGCCGTGCACCAGGAAGTCGTGCTCTGCGCCCACCTGACGGTGGCGTCCAACATGTTTCTCGGCGACGAAATCAATCGTAACGGCCTGATGCGAAAACGCGCCATGACCGATGCGGCCCAGCGCGTGCTCGATGATCTCGGCTTCAACCTGCCGGCAGGCGCCGTGCTCGGCAGCCTGACGATCGGTCAGCAGCAACTCGTCGCCACCGCACGCGCCGCCATGCGCGGCACCCAATTCCTGATTTTCGACGAGCCGACCGCCTATCTCACGCGGCAGGAATCGGCGCAGCTCTTTCGCCTGATCCGCAGACTTCAGGCGGAGGGTGTGACCATCGTCTATATCAGCCACCGCATGGAGGAAGTGTTCGAGCTTGCCGACCGCGTCTCGGTGCTGCGCGATGGCACCCATGTCGGGACCCGCAAGATCGGCGAAACGAACGAGGCGGAGCTGATCGCGCTGATGATCAACCGCACGATCGAGCAGATCTACCACAAGGAGCATTTTCCGCCGGGTGACGTCATCGTCGAAACGCGAGGTCTGAGTGGTCCCGGCTTTCAGGATGTATCGCTGACCGTTCGGGCAGGCGAGATCGTCGGCCTTTACGGGCTGATCGGAGCGGGACGCAGCGAGTTCGCGCTCGGCCTCTATGGCCGACATCGCCCGAGCGCCGGCGAGGTCTATTGGCAGGGGCGCAAGGTGGAGATCGCCAGCGAACGCACGGCGATGGATCTCGGCATTGCGCTGGCTCCGGAAAGCCGCCGCGATCAGGGCCTGTGTCTCAACCTGCCGATCGGTCTCAACATCAACCTGCCGGTCTTTAACCGCTTGACGCGCGGCCTGACGATTAACGGCCAACAGGAGCGGGAGAATGCCGACCGGCAGATCCGCGACCTGAAGATCAAGACGCCGTCGCGCCGTGTTCTCGCTTCCGCCATGTCGGGCGGCAACCAGCAAAAGATCGTCATTGGCAAGTGGCTGAGCCATGGCGCCAAGCTTTTCATCTTCGATGAGCCGACCGTCGGCGTCGATGTGGGCACCAAGGCGGAGATCTATCGCTTGTTCGCGCGACTCCTGGAAAACGGGGCGGGCATCATCCTGATCTCGTCCTATCTGCCCGAGGTCTACGAGCTTGCGGATCGGCTGCACGTGTTCCGGCGCGGCCGGCTTGTTGCGAGCCACGACTATCGCGCCGCGAGCCACGAGGAAGTGCTGACGCAGGCGATTGGCGTTTGAACCGATAAAAACAAACTGAGGGATGCAGGGAGGAAGACGATGAGTGCGGAAACGGTGGAGAGCGGCGCCAGTGCGGCGCCACGCAAGGGCGTAAGCATTCTGTTCGGCCTCACCCTGCTGGGGCTGCTCCTGTTCCTCTGGCTGCTGCTTGGCCTGGCCACCAACAGTTTCTGGACGCCAAACAACATCAGCAACCTGCTGCGCCAGGGGGCGATGACCGCGATTCTTGCGGTCGGCCAGACCTTCGTCATCATCACCGCCGGCATCGACCTTTCGGTCGGCGCCGTGGTCGGTTTCACCAGCGTCATCGTGGCATGGCTGCTTGCGGCCGGCATGCCGCTCTGGGCCGCGATCATCCTGACGCTCGCCTTCGGGGTGCTGATCGGCGCCTTCCATGCCTTCGGCATCGTGCGCATGGGGCTGCCGCCCTTCATCATCACGCTCGCGACCCTGACCTCGCTCCGCGGTATCGGCCTCTTGATCACCAACGGCTCGACGATCTCGATCACCAACGAGGCCTTCACCAATTTCTCGCGCGCGGACTTCCTCGGTGTGCCGAGCCTGTTCTGGATGGTGATCGTGGTGGCGATCCCGGCCTATGTCTTCCTGCACCTGAGCCGTTTCGGCCGCTATCTCTTCGCGGTTGGGTCGAACAGCGAGGCGGCGCGCCTCTCCGGCGTCAACGTTCACCGCACCATCTATCTTGCCTATATCCTCTCCTCGACCTGCGCTGCCTTCGTCGGCCTGTTGCTCGCCTCGCGCATCGGCATCGGCAACGCCACGCAAGCCGAGGGCTGGGAACTGCAGGCGATCGCCTCGTCGGTCATCGGCGGCACCAGCCTCTTCGGTGCAGTCGGCTCGGTGCATGGGCCGCTGCTCGGCGCATTCATCCTCGCGACGATCAACAACGGCGCCAACCTCCTGAACGTCAACTCGTTCTGGCAGCGCATCATCACCGGCGTCCTGATCATCGTCATCGTCTATTTCGACCAACTCCGGCGTCGCAGCGCCCGCTAGGCGCCGACACCGAACATTCCGTGGGAACTGTCATGAAAGCCGTGCTCTGCCTTGAACCCGGCCACCTGGAGGTCGTTGACCGCCCGCCGGCTGAGAATGTGCCTGACGGTTGGGTGCGCCTCGCCGTCAGCCATGTCGGCATCTGCGGCACCGACTACCATATCTTCGCCGGCAAGCATCCGTTCCTCAAGTATCCCAGGGTCATGGGTCACGAGATCTCGGCAACCGTGATTGCCGGTGGCCGCGGCACGGCGATCGCGCCCGGCACGTCTGTCGTGGTGAACCCCTATCTCTCCTGCGGCAATTGCGTTGCCTGTCGAAATGGTAAGCCCAACTGCTGCACCGCCATCCAGGTTCTCGGCGTCCATACCGATGGTGCCTTCTGTGAAGAGATCGTCGTGCCGGAGGCTAATCTTTATCCGGCACATGACCTCACACCGGAGGCGGCCGCCACCGTCGAATTTCTGGCGATCGGTGCCCACGCGGTACGTCGTGCCTCCGCCGGGGCCGGTTCACGGGCGCTGGTCATCGGCGCAGGGCCGATCGGTCTCGGCACGGCGATCTTCTCGCGCATCGCCGGCCATCAGGTGACGCTCGTCGATACCAGCACCGAGCGGCTGGACTTTGCAGCCCGAAAGCTCGGCTTCGCCGAGGGTATCGTCGCTGGCGCCGACATGGCGTCACGCATAGCCGATGCGACGGGCAGGGACGGGTTCGATGTGGTCTTCGACGCCACCGGACATGGTGGTTCGATGCAGGCCGCTTTTGCCTATGTCGCCCATGGCGGCATCCTGGTCTTCGTCAGTGTCGTGAAGGACGAGATCCGCTTTTCCGATCCGGAATTTCACAAGCGCGAGATGACCTTGATCGGCAGCCGCAATGCGACCCGCGAAGACTTCGATCATGTCGTCGCATCGATTGCTTCCGGCCTTGTGCCGGTCGAGGCGCTGATCACTCACCGCACGACGCTGGAGGGTGCGGTGGCCGATCTTCCGCGCTGGGCAGAAGAAAAGGCGGGTCTGGTCAAGGCAATCGTCAAGGTGGCTGCTGCATGAGCGAGGGCGGCCTTGCTGCATTGCCGCAGGGGCTGCCCCGGACATTCGCTCCATTTTTCCCTGAAAATGCTCTGCATCGGCTCTCAACGCACGAAAATAGCGGAAAACCGCCAGTTTCGGACAAGCTCGTTTGCAAATCGTCAGGAATCCAGATTCATTCTGGTCTCAGGCCTTGTATCGAGGCGTGACGGGTATATTTGTTGCACTGCACAAGAAAAATGGTAGTCTGGCACCGATTGCGGACACCAAGACAAACAATCGCAAGCTTGCGTCCGACCGGGAGCGGCGTTGTCGTTGATTGAACCAAGGGGTACGCTTCCCATGTTCTACCAGCTCTATGAATTGAACCATGCCATGATGGCGCCGTGGCGTACGGCTGCCGATGCCATGCGGCTTGCCTTCAGCAATCCGATGAACCCCGTCTCGCACACCTATTTCGGTCGTGCCGCCGCTGCGGGGCTCGAAGTGTTCGAGCGTTCCACTCGCCGCTATGGCAAGCCGGAGTTCGGACTTCCAACGACCGAGGTCGACGGCGCGTCTGTCTCCGTCTACGAGCGCATCGTCTGGCGCGCGCCTTTCTGCAACCTCATCCATTTCGAGCGTGCCCTGCCCAAGGGGCGTGCCGCCGACCCGAAGGTGCTGGTGGTGGCGCCGATGTCCGGCCACTACGCGACGCTGCTGCGCGGCACGGTGGAAGCCTTGTTGCCGCATTCCGACGTCTACATCACCGACTGGATCGACGCCCGCATGGTGCCTCTCAGCGAAGGCACCTTCGATCTCGATGACTACATCGACTACGTCATCCAGATGCTGCACTACCTGGGGCCGAACACCCATGTGATCGGCGTCTGTCAGCCGGCAGTGCCGGTCCTCGCAGCCGTTGCGCTGATGGAAGCGGTTGATGATCCGCTGTCGCCGGCGACGATGACGCTGATGGGCGGACCGATCGATACCCGTATCAACCCGACGGGCGTCAATCAGCTGGCCGAGCAGCGGCCGATCGAATGGTTCCGCGACAATGTCATCATGCCGGTGCCGTGGCCGCAGCCGGGCTTCATGCGCATGGTCTATCCGGGTTTCCTGCAGCTTTCCGGCTTCATGTCGATGAACCTCGACCGGCATCTGATCGCCCACAAGGAGTTCTTTGCCCATCTGGTCAAGAACGACGGCGATGCGGCCGAAAAGCATCGGGACTTCTACGACGAGTATCTGGCCGTCATGGACCTGACCGCCGAATTCTACCTGCAGACCGTGCAGGTGGTGTTCATGCAGCATGCGCTGCCCAAGGGCGAGATGATGCATCGCGGCAAGCGCGTCGATACGACGGCGATCAAGAAGGTGGCGCTGCTCACGGTCGAAGGCGAGAACGACGACATCTCCGGCGTTGGCCAGACGAAAGCGGCGCAGACGATCTGCACCAATATCCCCGACCATATGCGCATGCACTACATGCAGCCGGATGTCGGCCACTACGGCGTTTTCAACGGTTCGCGCTTCCGCCGCGAAATCGCGCCGCGCATCGTTGCCTTCCACCGGGAGCACGCGCGTCACGTGAAGCCGGTGAAGCAGCTGATCAAGGGCGGCAAGTCGGCCTGATCCCATGGTCGGCGCCGTTTTGACCGCGTAGAGTCAAGGGTTTGTCCGATTCCGGGGGAGGGCGTCTTGCACAGCCAAGGGCGCCTTCCCACATCGTTTTCATCGGGCCGCATGGGTGGCCCGGATGATTGCGAGGAATCCTGAAGATGAACCAATCTGCAATGATCCGTCCGGATTGGACGCCCGCGACCATCGCCCTGATGGTGCTCGGCTTCGTGGTCTTCTGGCCACTGGGCTTGGCCATGCTCGCCTACATCCTGTTCGGCGAAAAACTCAAGACGTTCAAGAAAGACGCCAACGATACGGTGGGTGGCATGTGCTCGGCATTCAAGCGCGGCGGTCGCCGTTCCAACTGGACGCATCGCACCGGCAACGCCGCATTCGACGACTGGCGCGAAGCTGAACTTGCGCGCCTCGACGAACAGCGCCGCAAGCTCGACGAAATGCGCGAAGAGTTCGACACCTATGTGCGCGAGCTTCGCCGCGCCAAGGACCAGGAAGAGTTCGACCGCTTCATGCGCGACCGCAAGAACGGCGGCTCCGGCCCGATTGTCGAAGCCCACTAATTTGAAGAAAATGCCTCCGGCGTTTCATGTGAAACGCCGGATTACCCATTCGCGTCTCGCGGCCCTGTAGCCGAAAGCCCCGCGAATCGGTTAGAAAGCCTGCATGTTCCCTTCCTTCAAGCGGCGCATCCAACCTGCACCACCCGCCATGACGCGGCAGATCGAGGTCGCCGGCAAGTCCCTGCCGCTGACGATCAAGCAGAACGCGCGCGCGACCCGCATGACGCTGCGCATCGAGCCCGGCGGCCGGGCACTGAAAATGACGATCCCCCAGGGCCTGCCGGAGCGCGAGGTCAACGCCTTTCTCAATCGCCATCAGGGCTGGCTGATGACGAAGCTTGCCCGCTTCTCCGGCGAGAGCCAGATCGAGGAGGGCGGCTCCATCCTGATCCGCGGCATTTCCCACCGGATCGAGCGCACCGGCAAGATTCGCGGGCTGACGGAAGCGATCCTGGTCGATGGCGAACCGGTGCTGCGCGTCAGCGGCGACGAGGAGCACCTGAACCGGCGCATCGTCGATTTCCTCAAGAAGGAAGCCCGTCAGGATCTCGATCGGCTGGTGGCGATCTATACCGGCCGCATCGGCCGGCGCGCAAAGTCGCTGTCGCTGAAGGACACGCGCAGCCGTTGGGGATCGTGCTCGGCCGATGGCGCGTTGAGTTTTTCCTGGCGCATCGTCATGGCGCCGCCAAAGGTCATTGCCTATCTCGCTGCGCATGAAGTGGCGCATTTGCAGGAGATGAATCACGGTCCCGATTTTTGGGCGCTGTGTGGGAGGCTGTGTCCGGATACGGACGACGCCAAACGATGGCTCCGCCGCAACGGTACGATGCTTCACGCGATCGACTTTGACTGAGCGCGCCCAAAGGCTGTGCGTGCGTTATGCGCGGTAGCGCAGCGCTTCGCGGATCTTCTCATCGGTCTTGTATTGGCTCAGTGCATAAACCGACCAGATCGCCGCCGGAACCCAGCCGATCAGGGTCAGTTGCAGGATCAGGCAGATGAGCCCGGCAAAGGGACGGCCGATGGTGAAAAACTGCAGCCAGGGCAGGATAAGCGCGAGCAACAGGCGCATCATTCTCTCCATTGTGGTAAAATGCATATGGTGAAAGCGCGCCTGCCGCGCAAGGGGCGCAACGGCCGCCGGGACATCGTGCCGGAGGCGCTGGCCGGGGCCTCGCGCGTCGGTTTTTGGCTCGACTCGCGCGACATTTCATGCAAGGTCGCTTCTCATGAAAACCGAAGTGAAGATATGCGGGCTGAAGACCGCGGAAGCGGTTGAGCGTGCTGTCGCGCTCGGAGCATCCCATACCGGCTTCATCTTTTTCCCCAAGAGCCCCAGGAACATCGAGCCTGATGATGCGGGCCGTCTGGCGGAGCGGATTCGCGGCCAGGCGAAGATCGTCGCCGTCACGGTCAATGCCGATAACGACGAGCTCGACGAGATCGTTTCGGCGCTCAACCCCGATATCCTGCAGCTCCATGGCAGCGAGGACCCGGAACGGCTGCTGACGGTCAAGGCGATGTACGGCCTTCCTGTCATGAAGGCCCTTTCGGTGCGCGAAGCGTCGGACCTCGAAAAGATCGACGCCTATGTCGGCATCGCCGACCGCTTTCTCTTCGATGCCAAGCCGCCTGCGGGTTCTGATTTGCCCGGTGGCAACGGTGTTTCCTTTGACTGGAAGCTGCTCGATGCGCTTGACGGAAGCGTCGATTACATGCTTTCCGGTGGGCTTAACGCCGAGAACATCGGCGAGGCCATGGTGCAGACCCGCGCCCGGGCCATCGATATCTCCTCCGGCGTCGAGAGCGCGCCGGGCGTCAAGGATCTGAAGCTCATGGAATCGTTTTTCAATGCCGTTCGCCAGGCGGAGGCGGGCATGCCACGGTCAGGGAGCAGGACGTGAACCAGGCGCCAAAGTTGAATTCTTTCCGGGGCGGTCCCGACGAGGACGGCCGTTTCGGCATTTTTGGCGGCCGTTTCGTGGCCGAGACATTGATGCCTTTGATCCTCGACCTGCAGGACGAGTGGAACAAGGCAAAGGACGATCCGGCCTTCAAGGCGGAGCTGGCACATCTCGGTGCCCACTATATCGGCCGGCCGAGCCCGCTCTATTTCGCCGAGCGACTGACGGCCGAGCTCGGCGGTGCGAAGATCTACTTCAAGCGCGAGGAGCTGAACCACACCGGCTCGCACAAGATCAACAACTGCATTGGCCAGATCCTGCTCGCCAAGCGCATGGGCAAGACGCGCATTATCGCCGAGACCGGTGCCGGCCAGCACGGCGTGGCTTCGGCGACGGTTGCGGCTCGCTTCGGCCTGCCCTGCGTCGTCTACATGGGCGCGACCGATGTCGAGCGCCAGGCTCCGAACGTCTTCCGCATGAAGCTGCTCGGTGCAGAGGTTAAGCCGGTAACGGCCGGCAGCGGCACGCTCAAGGATGCGATGAACGAGGCGCTGCGCGACTGGGTCACCAATGTCGACAACACCTATTATCTGATCGGCACGGCTGCCGGTCCCCATCCCTATCCGGAAATGGTCCGCGATTTCCAGGCGGTTATCGGCCAGGAAGCAAAGGAGCAGATGCTCGCTGCCGAAGGCCGGCTGCCGGATCTCGTCGTCGCTGCCGTTGGCGGTGGCTCCAACGCGATCGGCATCTTCCATCCGTTCCTTGATGACGAAAGCGTCAAGATCGTCGGCGTCGAAGCCGGCGGCAAGGGCATCGAGGGCGACGAGCATTGCGCCTCGATCACCGCCGGTTCGCCCGGCGTTCTGCACGGCAACCGCACCTATCTGCTGCAGGACGACGACGGCCAGATCAAGGAAGGCCATTCGATTTCGGCCGGGCTCGACTATCCCGGCATCGGTCCGGAGCATGCCTGGCTCAATGATGTCGGCCGCGTCGAATATGTGCCGATCATGGACCACGAAGCGCTCGAAGCGTTCCAGACGCTGACCCGCCTCGAAGGCATCATTCCGGCGCTCGAACCGTCGCACGCGCTTGCCGAGGTCATCAAGCGTGCACCGAAGATGGGCAAGGACGAGATCATCCTGATGAACCTCTCCGGTCGCGGGGACAAGGACATCTTCACCGTCGGCAAATTGCTGGGAATGGGGCAGTAAGATCATGACCGCACGCATGGACAAGAGATTTGCCGATGTGGCGGCCGAAGGACGTCCGGTCCTCGTCACCTACTTCATGGCCGGCGATCCGGATTTCGAGACGTCGCTTTCGATCATGAAGGCGTTGCCGAAAGCTGGCGCCGACGTCATCGAACTCGGCATGCCCTTTTCCGATCCGATGGCCGATGGCCCGGCGATCCAGCTTGCCGGTCAGCGCGCGCTGAAGGGCGGCCAGACGCTCGCCAAGACGCTTGAGATCGCTCGCCGTTTCCGTGAAGACGACCAGCGCACGCCGATCGTGCTGATGGGCTACTACAATCCGATCTATATCTACGGCGTTGACCGTTTCCTGACCGATGCGCTCGCCGCCGGCATCGACGGCCTCATCGTCGTCGACCTGCCGCCGGAGATGGACGACGAACTCTGCATCCCGGCGCTTGAGAAGGGCATCAACTTCATTCGCCTGGCGACGCCGACGACAGATGAGCGTCGCCTACCGAAGGTGCTCGAAAACACCTCCGGTTTCGTCTATTACGTCTCGATGAACGGCATCACCGGCTCGGCTCTGCCCGATCCGTCGTTGATCGGCGGCGCCGTCGCGCGTATCAAGGCGCATACCTCTCTGCCGGTCTGCGTCGGTTTCGGCGTCAAGACGGCGGAACATGCAAGAGCCATCGGTGCATCCGCCGATGGCGTGGTCGTCGGTACGGCGATCGTCAACCAGATCGCGTCGAGCCTGACCGAAGAGGGCAAGGCGACCGACGCGACGGTTCCGGGTGTTGAAGCGCTGGTCAGAGGGCTCTCGGCAGGAGTGCGGTCCGCACGCCTCGCAGCAGCCGAATAATTGCCTATATTAGCGCGCACAACCCGAAGAAAGTCTTCAGGAGTTACTAAGTGAACTGGATCACAAACTACGTTCGGCCGAAGATCAACTCGATGCTGGGCCGCCGGGAAGTTCCGGAAAACCTCTGGATCAAGTGCCCGGAAACCGGGGAGATGGTGTTCCACCGGGATCTCGAGGAAAACAAGTGGGTCATCCCGCAGTCCGGCTTCCACATGAAGATGCCGGCCAAGGCGCGGTTGAAGGACCTGTTCGACGGCGGCATCTATGAGGCGTTCCCGCAGCCCAAGGTTGCCCAGGACCCGCTGAAATTCCGCGATTCCAAGAAGTATGTCGACCGTCTGCGCGACAGCCGTACCAAGACCGAGCTCGAAGACACGATCGTCGCTGGCCTCGGCCGCGTTCAGGGTGTCAAGCTCGTTGGCGTCGTGCACGAGTTCAACTTCATCGGCGGCTCGCTCGGAATGGCGGCCGGAGAGGCGATCATCAAGGCCTTCGAAAGGGCAATCGCCGAGAAGTGCCCGCTGGTCATTTTCCCGGCATCGGGCGGCGCCCGCATGCAGGAAGGCATCCTGTCGCTGATGCAGCTGCCGCGCACGACGGTTGCCGTCAACATGCTGAAGGAAGCCGGTCTTCCCTACATCGTCGTGCTCACCAACCCGACGACCGGTGGCGTCACCGCATCCTATGCGATGCTTGGCGATATCCACATGGCCGAGCCAGGCGCCGAAATCGGCTTTGCCGGCAAGCGGGTGATCGAGCAGACGTTGCGTGAGAAGCTGCCGGAAGGCTTCCAGACCTCGGAATACCTGCTGGAGCACGGCATGATTGACATGGTCGTCAAGCGCCATGACCTTCCGTCGACGCTCGCTCGGGTCCTGAAGATCCTGATGAAGAAGCCGGCAGAAGCCTCGAAGCTCAACGGCGGCACGCAGCCGGCCGCTTTGCCGGTCGCGGCAAGCGCTTAAGGCTGCTGTTCCAAGAAAAATCTGAACCGGATTTCTGGAACTGGGCACAAAAAATGAACATCTCCGCGCGACGGAGATGTTTCGGCAGTCGAGCTTGTCGCGGTGGGGTGAGAGATGACAGCGGTGGAAGCCAGCGAAGCGGGCTATGAGATCGAAAAACTCCTTGCCCTCCACCCCAAGGGCTTTGACCTGTCGCTGGACAGGATCACCCGGCTTCTTGCCGCGCTCGGCAATCCGCAGGACCGCCTGCCACCGGTGATCCATGTCGCCGGCACCAATGGCAAGGGCTCGGCAACGGCGTTTTCGCGGTCAATCCTGGAGGCCGCTGGTCTCAGCGTTCACGTCCACACCTCGCCGCATCTCGTCAATTGGCACGAGCGTTACCGCCTCGGCGTCAAGGGCGGCAGGGGCAGGCTCGTCAGCGACCCTGTTCTGGCCGAGGCCGTGCGTCGGGTGGCTCAAGCGAATGCTGGCGAGAAGATCACCGTCTTTGAAATCCTGACCGCGGTCACCTTCCTGCTCTTCGCCGAGCACCCCGCGGATGTCGCGATCATCGAGGTTGGCCTCGGTGGCCGTTTCGACGCGACCAATGTCATAGCCCGACCCGCCGTCTCGGTCATCATGCCGATCTCGTTGGACCATCAGGCCTATCTGGGTGATCGGGTGGAACTGATCGCCGCGGAAAAGGCCGGCATCATGAAGCGCGGCTGCCCGGTGGTGATCGGCCACCAGGAGGAAGAGGCCGCGCGCGACGTGCTGATCTCGACGGCCGAGCGTCTCGGCTGCCCGATGTTCGTTTATGGCCAGGATTTCATGGCGCATGAGGAATTCGGCCGTCTCATCTATCAGGACGGGAGCGGGCTCTCCGATCTGCCATTACCGAAGCTGCCGGGACGTCACCAGTACGCCAATGCCGCCGCCGCCATTCGGGCCGTGCGGGCCGCGGGCTTCGATGTTTCGGAGGCGGCGATCGAGAAGGGGCTTGCCGGTGTCGAGTGGCCGGGGCGCCTGCAGCGCCTGACGAGCGGCAAGCTTACACGCTACGGCCCGGCCGATGCAGAAATCTGGGTCGATGGTGGCCACAATCCCGGTGCCGGCCAGGTGATCGCGGAGGCGATGGCGACCTTCGAAGAACGCGAATCGCGCCCCTTGTTCCTGATCATCGGCATGATCAACACCAAGGATCCGATCGGCTACTTCCGGGCGTTTCTGGATCTCGCCGAACAGGTCTTCACCGTTCCGATCCGTGGTTCGGATGCGGGTCTTGACCCGGTGGCGCTTGCCACTGACGCCGCGGCTGTCGGGTTTGAGGCTTCGGCCGTCTCCTCCGTCGCCGAAGCGCTGACGATCATTGCCAATCTGGTCGATGAGGATCCGGCTCCGCCGCGCATCCTGATCGGCGGCTCGCTCTATCTCGTCGGCGATGTTCTCGCCGACAATGGCACGCCGCCGAAGTGATCCGCCGGTGGCGCCGCCTTCTGGAAATGCCAGATTCAAGATAAGAAAAAAGCCCGGCATGCCGGGCTTTCTGCTGCGGTAGTCAGCGAAGGTTTCAGGCGACCGCCGTGGAGATCCACGAGGAAAGGGCCGTCTTCGGCGCAGCGCCAACCTTGATGTCAGCCACTTCGCCAGCCTTGAACATGGCCAGTGTCGGGATCGAGCGGACGCCGTACTGGGCGGCCAGTTCCGGGTTTTCGTCAATGTTGAGCTTGGCAACCTTGACCTTGCCGGCGAGTTCGTTCGAGATTTCCTCGAGGCTCGGCGCGATCATTTTGCACGGGCCGCACCATTCAGCCCAGAAATCGACAACCACCGGCTCGGCGGAGTTCAGCACTTCCTGCTGAAAATTGGACGTATCGACCTTTACAGTAGCCATAGGCTGCTCCTTGCGTTCGGAATGGCAGTATCCAGATGTTGTGTCTCATGTGAGATGGCACCGCTGGATTTTCAATATCGGGTATCTCACTTTGTCGCGAGGTCTTCAAGGCTCCTGTCGAGCGCCTGATCCGCTACGACATGGATTGCCGGCCCTTCGGTAAAGATCAGCACGCATCGGAACGCGTGTCCGGGATAGAGTGGCCGCAACAGCTCGCGATAGATCGCAAGCTGTGCCCTGTAGGCGAAGGGGATATCACCTTGCGAAGCCGGCACCTGCCGGTTCGTCTTGAAATCCGCAATGGTCACGATGCCGTTGCTGACGGCGAGCCGGTCGATGCGGCCGGAGACCGCGTGCTCGCGGGTGCCGAGGGTCAACGTGCCCATGATCGAGACTTCGGCACGGCTGCCGGTCGAGAAGAGCGCCTCCAGATCCGGGTGGTCGAGCACGTTTTCAACGCCGGAAATCAGCGCCGAGCGCTGTTCGGGCGACCAACGGGGCACGGAACGCAGGAGGTAGCGTTCGGCTGCGGCGCGGCGATCGTGGCCGGCAATCATCGAGGGCAGAACCTGCAGGAGCCGGTGCAGGATGGCGCCGCGCAACATCGAGAGATTGGCCGGTGTCTTCTCTGAAAAGAGCGCGGATCCGACGAGCGCATCACCGTCATCCTCGTCGATGGCGATACCGACGCCGGAGGGGCTTAGCGGCCGCGGCAGCTGCTTCTGCGGCGGCAACGGTGTCGAGAGTGCTTTTGGCAGGCCGGATGCCGGGCGACTGGCGTCCGGTGCCGGCGTGCCCTCGGAGGGAAGGTCGCGTTCAAGCTGCTTCTCGCGCCAGGCATGGCCTGACCATTCCTCGCCGCCCGCATGAAAGGTCTTCGGGTGGCCGCGGCCATTTTCGTCGCCGGTGAGGCTTGCCTGAACCATAGCATGCCATGTTTCGGCGACGGTCCTCTGCCCGCGATAACCGCAGACGATCAAGCGATCGGCAGCGCGGGTCATGCCGACATAGAGCAGGCGGCGATACTCTTCCTCGGCGAGCGTCTTCAATCGGTCGCCGTCTGCGGTCACGAGCGTGTTCGATTCCGAGCCCGGTGCGCGCCACACCGGCAACGACAGGGCGGCGCCATTCCGTTGGGAGAGTTCAAGGAAGCGCAGAGAGGGGACATGCTGGTTGCTGAACGCCGCGCCACCGCCGTCGACGAGGAAGACGACCGGCGCTTCCAGGCCCTTGGCGGCGTGCACCGTCATGATCCGCACTTCGTCGCGCTCCTTGTCCTGCTCGCGCTTGACCGTCGGCGCCTCCATTTCCAGCGTCGAAACGAACGCCTGCAGGCCGGGGAGACCGCTTCTTTCCTGATCGAGCGCGAAAGTCAGGAACTCGTCGAGAATGTCGCTGACCTCGGTGCCGAGCCGCGCCAGGAAGGCGGCCCGGCCGCCATGGACGCCAAGGATGCGGGCATAGAAATCGTGCGGCGCAAGCTGGTCGGCGAGCGCCATATAACTTTTGAGCGACCTTGCTGTCTGGTGGAACAGGATACCCTCGGCCGCCTCGGCCTGCAGCCGTTGCCAGAGGCTTTCGCCTTCCTTGCGTCGGGCTGCGAGCTCGAACAGCGCGTCTTCCCCGAGGTTGAACAGCGGGCTCTTCAGCAGCGCGGCGAGTGACAGGTCGTCTTGCGGCAAGAGGGCGAAGCGTCCAAGTGCCAGCAGGTCCTGAACGGCAATATGTTTGGTGAGTACCAGGCGGTCGGCGCCGGCGACCGGAATGTTGTTTCGGCGCTTGAGAGCGCGGGTCAGGGCGTTCACGAAGGCGTCGCGCTTGCGGACCAGCACGATCACGTCGCCCGGACGCATCGGTCGGCGAATGCCCTTCTCGACGATCGTCTCCTTGCCAATCCAGCTCTCCAGCGTGGCTGCGATCCGGCGAGCGAGGATATTGACCGGTGCACTCTCGGGTGCCGCGTCGAATGCCGCTGTCCACTCCTCGTCCGTGTCAGTCGGCTCGGTGGCAATCACCTCCCAGATGTCGACCGCGCCGGGATGTCCGATGCGGTTCGACGCATGGACGACGGGCTCGTTGCGGGCGCTGAGGCCCCGGGCATGCGCCGGATTGGCAAAGACGGCATCGACGGCAGAAAGCACGTCGACGGTCGAGCGGAAGGAGAGCTGCAGGCGGATGGGTTCGAAGGCCTTGCCGCCGTCGCGGACCCGCCGCTCGGTTTCCTGGCTCTCGCGTGAAAACCGCTCCGGCCGCGCGCCCTGGAAGGAGTAGATCGACTGCTTCTCGTCGCCAACGGCGAACATGGTACGGGCGGTGCCCCGCGCGCTTTCACCAGAGAAGAAATCGGCAGCCAGCGCCTGGATGATCGTCCATTGCGTCGGGCTGGTATCCTGGGCCTCGTCGACGAGGATGTGGTCGATGCCCTTGTCGAGCTTGTAATGCACCCAGGCGCTGACGTCGCCGCGGGCAAAGAGCGCCGCCGTGCGGTTGATCAGGTCCTCGAAATCGAGCTGGCTGCGTCGCCGCTTGAGTTCCTCGTAGTCGACGTTGAGCCTTTCTGCGAGCGTCAGCGCGGCAAGCGTCGCCTCGAACATCTTGAGAATGCTGATGTGATCGATGCAGGCGACGACGTGGCGGTAGGCTTCATCCACGAGGTCAATGAGATCGGGCGCCGCCTGCTGCATCGCCTTGTTGAGGAAGGTCGATTGTGCCCGGGCCTTGCCAGTCCCAGTGAAGAACAAATGCCTGAGACCGTCATAGCGTGCACCCACATCCGTGAGTTTGGAGACGGTCCTCAGCCCTTCCGCAAAGTCGAGCACCTTTGATCCGCCGACACTCGTGGCCAGCGAGACGTACCGTTCCAGGGAGGCGCCGTTCAGTCCCGACAGGGGCCAGATCGCGGCCATCGCGCTGTCGACGCTTTCGTCCGGTGTCAGCTTCAGGGCACGGCGCAACTCCGCCTCGGTGCCACCGTGCGCATCGGCATGCTCGAGGAAGGCCTGGATCGAGGTACGGTTCTCGACGATCGCCGCGAGCAGTTTTTCAAGTCCGGTATCGTCGGCAAGGTCGAGCACGGTGGCGAAGGCGCGCGCCAGTTCCGGATCGTCCTTGGCCGCCGTCGCCGTCAGCAGCATGCGGCGTGCATCGGCAAGCAGCACGGCGGCAGCGCGATCGTCGAGAACCGAGAAATGCCCGGCGACGTTGGCTTCCAGCGGAAACTGATGCAGCAGCGCCTCGCAGAAGGCGTGGATCGTCTGGATCTTGAGGCCACCGGGCGTTTCGAGCGCGCGGGCGAACAGGCGACGCGCTTCTTGCAGCTTCAGCAGACCAGGGCGTTCGCCCTCGATCGCCTCGATTCGCTTTTCGAGCGTCGCGTCGTCGAGCGTGACCCACTCGGCCAGCCGTTCGAAGACGCGGTTCGACATTTCCGATGCCGCCGCCTTGGTATAGGTGAGGCACAGGATCGCCGAGGGACGGCAGCCGGCAAGCAGCAGCCGGATCACCCGCTGGGTCAGCACGTGGGTCTTGCCGGAACCGGCATTGGCCGAAACCCAGGCGGAACGCGCAGGGTCGGAGGCAAGCGACTGCCGACGCGAGGTCCAGTCGAGCCAGCCCTGCGGCGTCGCCTGTTCGGGGCCGAGGCTGTCATCCCTCATCGCCGTCCTCCTCTTCGCTGTCGGCTGTCGACCATTCGGCCACGCGTGCCAAATGGTCATATTCGCCGCCGTAATCGCGCTCTTTCTGAACAATCACGCGTGATGCAAAGCCATGCCTGCCCGAAAGCAGCGCACTCAGGAGCTTTCTGAGCTCGGTAAGGGATTCGTCGGCGAGTAGGTCGGCGGATTTGGTTTCCTTGGCTTTGCTGCCCTCGTTATTGACCGTCTCGTGCTTGAAACGCGATCCGGGCTTGAGCCGGACATAGAGCAGAGATTGCGGATGACTGGGGGGCACATCCTTGAAGGCACCGGCCTTGAGAGCGGCCGCTTCGAGGGCGAGCTGCGGGTCGAGCAGCACACGCGCCTCCTTGACCGATGGGCTGGAGCCGGTCTTGTAGTCGATGATCTCGACGCTGCCGTCGGTCAGCGTATCGAGCCGGTCGGCAATGCCGGTCAGCCGCATGTCGGCGACGCCAAGCTCCATCGATGCGGCCACCTCGGTGCGCGAACGACGCAGGAAGCGGGCGCGGTCCCGTTCCCATTTGATGAAGGCCAAGCCGACGGCGGCAAAGCGCGGCCGCCAGATCGTATCGATATGCGTTGGCAGTCGTGCCTCGTCGAAAGCCTCGTTCAGCAGCCGCTGCATCGCTTCCTCGGCTGCACGGGACTGGAGGTCGAAACCGCCGCGGACGAAACGCTCGACGATCTGGTGATAGAGTGTGCCGCGCTCGGCAGGACCCGGGTCACTGTTGAACGGCAGCAACGGGTGCAGGCGAAGGATCCGTCGGGCGTAGATCGCGTAGGGGTCGCGCCTCAGCCGTGAAACTTCGCTGAAGGAGTATTTGCGAGGCTGTAGGTCCGCCGGCGGCTTGGGGGCAGGGCGCTCGGCCAGTGGCTGCCTTCCTCCGTCGTCCAGCATGCGGGCCCAGGCCAGATAGTCCGAACCATTGGCCCTCAAGGCTGCCGTCAGCCGTTCGCCGCCGAGTGCCAGCAAGCGCTGCAGCCAGCGCGAGGCGACGGTGGGTGCTGCGCCCTGGCGCATGGAGCGGGTGAAGATCAGCCGTCTTGTGCCGCAGGCCATCTGGAAGTCGTGCGCGAGCTGGCCGATTCGCCGCTCGGGCGGCTCGAGACCGATGCCCGTCTTCATCGTGCGCGACAGGAACGGGTCGTTGGCGGTCTGGCCCGGCCAATTGCCCTCGTTCATGGCGCCGAGCACCACCAGATCCATGCTCTGCAAGCGGGACTCCAGCGCACCAAAGATGAAGACCCGCGGATGGCGCATGGAACGCGGCTTGACCGCAGCACCTGCCGCAAGCGCCTCCATGACGTCGCACCATTGCGGCCCGTCCGCAGTCATCTGGCCATCGGTTTCGATGATGCCGCGAAGCAGGGTCGCGAGCGTATCCGCCGCCTCGCCGGACCAGAGCCCGCCGAGATCACCGCGCTCGTCGGCTGACGCTGCTTCCAGCGCCTGGCCACTGCGCGTCGCCCAGTCGGCGAAAGTGAACTCCTCCGAAAATACACGGCTGCCGTCCTTGCTGCGCGTGAGCGCGGAAGCCAGCGGTGCGACGGCAAGGCCGATCTTCACCGCCAGATCGCGCGCTGCCTGAAGCTCCTCGGTGCCGATCCCGGCCCGCCACTCCGGTGGGTGGCGATCGGTCTTGTGCCCTGCAATGGCCGCCTCGAGCAGCGGTTCAAGGGCGAGAATGTCGACGGTCGTGGTGCTGCCGCGCAGTGCCATGCGTTCGAGCGCGTCGGCGCCCTGTCGCATCGCCTCACGCGAAAGCCCGAAACGCGCCAGCGGGTGTTTGAGCAGCGCAACGAAGGGCACGGGATCGCCGGGCCGCAGGCTTGCCTCCAGGAGAAGGCGCATAAAGCTGCCCTGTGGCGTCGAGGATAAAGGGGTGCCGGCGGAATCGTCCGCCTCGATGCCGAAGCGGGCGAGCTCGGCGCCAACCCGTCGCGCGAGATTCCGATCCGGCGTAATCAGCGCCGCCTGGCTCTCGTCGCTGCCTTCGAGTGCCAGCCGCAGCGCAACGGCAATTGCCGCCGCCTCCTCGCGTTCGTTGGCGGTTTCGATCAGGGCCGCATCCCTGAAGGCGGCGCGCAGTGAATCGGGATCGAGTTCGCTGCGCATTTCGGTCCAGGCATTGGTAGCTTTGGCCGGCAGAAGTGCGTGAGAAAGGATCTCGGCGCGGAAATCGAGGTCGGCCTTAGCATCGGACAAGGCGGTCACGTCGGGACGGAGCACGGCCATGCGTTTCAGCAGCCGGTAGAAACCGTATTGCGGGTGGCTGCGGCTTGCCGGGTCCGGCCTGCCGTCGAGTGCTGCGTCGGCGACGATCATGTCCCATTCGGCATCGCTCATCGTCTGGTCGAGACCGGGCAGCACGATCGTGCCGTTCGGTAGCTTCTGCACGGCGGCGATCAGCGCGGCGGTGGCCGGAATGGAGCCGGTCGAGCCGGCAATGATGATCGGGCCCTCGATCTTGCCGCTGGCAATGCGCTGCGTCTC
This sequence comes from Ensifer adhaerens, assembly GCF_020035535.1. Lineage (NCBI taxonomy): Bacteria > Pseudomonadati > Pseudomonadota > Alphaproteobacteria > Hyphomicrobiales > Rhizobiaceae > Ensifer > Ensifer adhaerens. The sequence goes on from NZ_CP083349.1 coordinate 3,827,880, forward strand.
GGCCTGCAGGATGGCGTTGCGGTGACGTGCAGGCGAGGATTGCTTGAGTTCCTCCAGCCGCTCCGGCCAGTAGCTGCGGGCAATCTTCAGGAATTCGAGCGTCAGCTGCCACCAGAGCGCATGCTCGCCGGCATCGAGCCGGTCGAGCTCGTCCCAGTCCAGCTCTTCCGTCTCCATCGCATCGATGAGATCGGCAAGATTGCGCGCGAGCCAGACCGCATCGGCCGGGCTCGCCGGCGCAATCAGCGGGCTTTCCGCATGGATGTCGAGCACCACCTTCGGCAGGCGGTTGCGCCAGGCGAGGATAAGCCGGCCAAGCTCGATCAGGCGGGCGGTGCCGGGCAGGGGCGGGGCCAGATCGAGGATCGCCGGGACCTCGGCATCGAAGAAGCCGCTGTCGTCGTCGGTCTCGCCGAGCGCCTTGATGGTGGGCAGAATGGTGGAACGGCCGCCGAGCAGATCGACGAATTCGGATCTGAGCACACGGGCCGAGCGCCGCGTCGGCACGAAGATCGTAACGCCCGCGAGCGGCAGGGGATCGGCCGCGTCGTAGCGGAAGTCCGGGGTCAGGCTACCGTCGCAGAGCTTTTCGGCGAGCGTCTTCAGGAAGGGGAGGCCAGGCGGGATGGTGAAGACGTTGGACCGGCGGCCGCTCACGCTCATCCTCCCGGCTGATGGCGGCGGATTGCCGCCTCCGCTTCGCCGATCGCTTCGGGTGTGCCGACCGTCATCCAGTGGCCGTCGAGCAGGAGGCCGTGCAGGCGTCCCTTCTCGGCCGCGCGGTCGAAGTAGATGTTGAGGTTGAAGGCGTCACCGGGCGCGTCCGCAAAGAGCCGGGAGTGAAGCGCGATCGCGCCAGCATAGACCACCGGGTTCGGCAGGCCTTCGGTGTACCGCGCCAGCCTGCCATCGTCGCCGAGCGAAAAGTCCTTCTTTCCATTGTGCCCGGTCGTGTCCTCGTCGCGCACGCAGAGAAGCAGCATGTCCATGCGATCGGCGTCGAAAGCTGCAGCAAGCCGCGTCAGATTGCTCGGCACACCCGAGGGCTCGCCGACCCAGAAGAGGTCGGCATTCATCACCAGAACGGGACCTTCCGGCAAAAGTTTCAAGCCCTTGGCCAGGCCGCCGCCGGAGTTCATCAGCGCCTCGCGCTCGTCCGAGATCAGGATCTCCGGCGCGCTCCGCCGGCTGAGGTGCCCTTCCACCTGATCGGCAAAATGGTGCACGTTGACCGCGGCCCTGGTGACGCCGGCCTCTACCAGCAGGTCCAGCACATAGTCGATCATCGGTTTGCCGGCGATTTCCACGAGCGGCTTCGGCATGGTGTTGGTGATCGGGCGGAGCCGGGTGCCGAGGCCCGCGGCGAGCACCATCGCATTGCTGATCGACATTGCTTCTCTGTCAGTTCGCTGATTCGGAAACGAGGATTCCGGTCTTCATACACCAGTCGTGCAAGGGTTTCAGCGATTCATGTGAAAGCGCCGCCTGAAGATAGGCGAAAGTGCGCGGCATGTGTTTCATGTAGCCGGGCTTGCCGTCGCGCTGCATCAGCCGCACCCAGATGCCGACGAGCTTGCAGTTGCGCTGTGCCGACATCAAGTGCCAGTCGCGCAGGAACGTCGCCTCGTCAAAGCTGCCGCTCGCGCGTCGCTCCGTGAGGTAGGTTTCCATCATCCGGTTTGCGAGCGAAGGTGCGATGCTGACGCGCGCATCCTGCACCAACGACGCCACGTCATAGGCGATCGGACCAATCATTGCGTCCTGGAAATCGATGAGGCCGATCCGGTCCAGGCCCTGGCGTTCCCCACGCCAGATGATGTTCGGCGAATGGAAGTCGCGCAGCAGCAGGTTGGTCTCGGACGTCTGCAGCAGGTCGATCAGGCTGTCCCAGATTTCCGCATATTCGCGCTTTTCGTCGTCGCTTGCCGGCGCGCCGCGTCTCCACGGCAGATACCAGTCGGTCAATAGCCGGGTCTCGATCTTCATCGCCGTGCGGTCGAAATCCGGAATGCGGTGAATGATCGCTTGGTCGACGCTGATCTCGGTTGGCACCTGCTCTGTATGCAACTGTGCCAGCAGCCGTGCACTTTCGACGTAGCGCTCATCGATCGGCTGTCCGTCCGCATCGAGAACGCCGTCCGAGCCCAGATCTTCGATCAAGAGGATGCCCTGGTCGAGATCGCGCGCATAGATTTCAGGCGCTGCAAAGCCGCGGGCAATCAGCAACTGGTCGATGGCGACGAAGGGAACGACGTCTTCGGCGATATGAGCGAGCTGCTGGTAGTATTTGCCGTCCTGCAGAATGGGTCCCGGCTTGTGTCGTGAAGAATCCATCAGAATCCGGCTAACGGAGCCGTCTGCCGGGTAAACGCGCTCATAGGCGCGGATCGAGGCGTCGCCGCTCAGGTGGCGGCGTCGCGCCCTTGGGTGATCGTTCCGGTCGAGGAAGTCTCGGATCGCGAGCGTGCGGGCAATGCGCTGCAGCTTTTCGTCCGGCCCCGCAATTTCGACGCGGCGCCCAGCGCCTTCATGGGTGATCGTCAGCGCGATGCGGCTGGCGGGAAGGGCGTCGTCAGCCCGTTCCGGCCATTCGACAAGGCAGATGCCTTGCGATAGCGCCTCGTCAAAACCGAGTTCGTCCAACTCGCTGGAATCGGCGAGCCGGTAGAGGTCGAAATGCGCGACGGGTATGCGCAGGTCGTAGCTTTGGACCAGCGTGAAGGTCGGGCTTGGCACTTCCAGCCCATCGTCATCGGCAATGGCTCGAAGGAAGGCGCGTGCCAGGGTCGACTTGCCGGCGCCGAGGTCACCCGAGAGCGCGACGCAGTCGCCGGGCCTCAGGGCCAGCGCCAGATCTTCGCCGAGCTCGATTGTTGCCGCCTCATCCGCCAGGAAGCGCTCGATCGCGGGCATCATTCAGCCGCGACGACAGTCGGCACGTCGGCCGAAGGAATGCGGCAGGTCACTTCGGTACCTTCGCCTTCCTTGCTGCGGATGGAGACGGTGCCATGATGCAGGCTGACGAAGCTCTCGACGATCGAAAGTCCGAGACCTGCGCCGCCACGCTGGCCGTAGCTCTCGAAGCGATTGAAGACGGTGTCGAGCACGTCCTGCGGGATGCCTGGGCCGCGGTCCGAAACCGAGAAGATGAAGTCGCTGCCCTCGCGGCGGCACTTCAGGTCGATAGCGCTGCCATCGGGCGCGAAGTTGGCGGCATTGGTGAGCAGCTTGACGAAGATCTGCTTCAGCCGCTGCTGGTCGGCGATCATGCGGCCGAGATTGTCGGGGGCGGCAATCCTGAGGGTCACGCCGCTCTCCATCAGCCGATCGGCCATCTGATGGGCGATATCGTCCAGGAAATCGGTGAGGCTGATGTCTGACATGTCGAGCTGAACGATGCCGGCATCGACGGTCGCGAGATCCAGGATGTCGTTGACGATGGTCAGCAGCAACGACGAAGAGGTCGCGATATGGTCGACATACTCCGCCTGCCGGTCGTTGAGATCGCCGAAGGCCGGGGTCTTCAACAGATCGGCGAAACCGATGATGTTGGTGAGCGGCGAACGCAGCTCATAGGAGACGTGATGCACGAAGTCGTTCTTCAGGGCATCCGCCTTGCGCAGCGCTTCGTTCTTTTCGGTGAGCGCGCGTTCGACCCGGACGCTGTCGGTGATGTTGACGAAGGTCAGCATCGTCTGCGCGTTCGGCAGCGGGATGACGGCGTAGTCGAGGATCAGCCCGGTTCGAAGCTCGAGGATGCCGCGGCTGGAGGGCCGTTCGTCATCGAAGCTCGTGATGATGTGGGTGAACCGCTTCCAGCCGTCCGGCTGGTCGTAGGAGATGAGGCAGGCTTGCTCGATCGCCCGGATATGGGTGCCGGGCTTGGCTTCCGCCTCGCTGATGCCCCAGATCGCTCGGAACGCGGGGTTCGACAGGCGAATGCGACCGTCGGGACCGAACACTGCCACACCTTCGGCCAAATGGTCGATGGTCTCGCCCTGGACCTGGACAAGCGTGTTGTAGCGCGTTTCGAGGTCGACCTTCTCGGTCAGGTTCTCGAATACCCAGGTGACGCCGCCCTGCGGGCGGGCGGTGGCAAAGACGCGCAGTGTCTGGCCGTTCGGCAGGTGCCAAAGGTCGCTCTGCGTATCGAGCGCCTGATAGACGGAAAGCGCGTTTGCCTTCCATTGTTTCCAATTGAGCTGTTCCGGCAATTGGCCGCCAGCGCGCAGCCGGTCGAGTACTTCGCCGTTGTCGGGCTTGCGTTCCAGGAAGCCGATATCGAGGTTCCACAGGCGCTGGAAGGCCTGGTTGTAGAACTGCAGGCGTTGACTGCCGTCGAAGATCGCGACGGGGGTCGCGAGATGATCGAGCGTTTCGGCGTGGCTCTTGAGCGTGCGGTTGAGTTCCTCGCGCACGGCTTCGATGCCGGAAATATCGACGGCAACGCCGGCCGAGCCGGCAGGACTGCGGGCGTCGACGACGTCGAAGAAGGTGCGGTTGCCCCGAACGACGGTCGAGACTTTGTCGCGGAACGGCGTGTCGAAGGTCGAGACTGCGCGGATTTTTTCGCGCGCAACGGTCGCGAGCAGTTCGCGCCCTTCGTTGACGGCGGTCGCAACATCAGGTGCCTCGACGGCGTCGGCATAGGCTTCGTTGACCCAGGTGAGCGAGCCATCCGTACCGCGTTGCCAGACCGGCAGGTCGATAGCGTCAAGAAGCGTACGGAAGGAGACCAGCGCGGTATTGAGCCGATCGTGCTCAAGTTTCAGCTCCGCGAGCTCTGCGCGCATGTTGTTGAGGGCGATGAAACGCACGAAAGCGCGCCCGCCCGAAACCCGCCCCTGGGCCTCCAGCACTTCATTGCGCTGCGTTTCGAGCACCAGGTCGAAGCTGCGTGCCTGTGTGCGTAGCGCCTCGATCGCGTTTTCCAGTTCGCCGGCGGACTGCGCCTTGATCCAGCGTCCGAAGGCCAGGAACTCGCGGTCGTCTGCCGGAGCGCCGGTTTCAGCCGGCAACTGGCCGAGCAGTTCGGCGCGTTCAAGAAGCCCGTCCCAGACAACGATCCGGCGGTTCTTGTCGGCCACGAGCGCCTGGTAGCGCGAGAGGCGCTGGTTGGCGTCCGACAGGTCGGAGCGCAATTCACGGTTTTCGGCTTCGATGTTGCCGCGCTGGCGGATCAACCAGATCGCCGAGATCATGGCTGCAGAAACGACGCCGATGAGTACGGAGAAGGTGACGACCTCCGACGAGCCGAAGATGTTGGCTTTTTGCGGTGCGACCTGGGCGAGCGCATCCGTTGCTGCAAAGAGAGCGGTGCCGGCCAGCAGGTGGCGCAGGAACTTCGGGGCCTTGCGGCGGGTGCCCGGAATAGCTGTTTGGTCTCTGTTCATGGCGCTGCCATCCCCGTCTGTCCAAAGGGTGCTGCTGGCCTTGTTGCGCCTTGCACAGTTCCCCCGAGGCCCTGGTCAAGGGTCCGCGTCAGTTCCGCTTGCATCCCCGGTCTGTCTCCGTCTGTTTGCCGCTTATTCGACAAGACATCCCATCCGCGATGCCCAAGGTCCGCACCGGCATCACGAATCAATGGGTTAGAGCATACTTCCTAGTCGAATCGTCGGGAAGGGAGAGGCCCAAAAAAGCGGCCGCGCTCTCTTGTCAAGAACGCGCCCACAAGATGTTGTGGATTGCCCGGGTAACGATTAGTACCGGTAGTGCTCAGCCTTGAACGGGCCCTGCGTCTTCACGCCGATGTAGTCGGCCTGTTCTTCGGAAAGCTCGGTGAGTTTGGCGCCGAGCTTCTTCAGGTGCAGGCGAGCGACCTTTTCGTCGAGCGCCTTCGGCAGGACGTAGACTTCGTTCTTGTAGCTCGCGCCCTTGGTGAAGAGTTCGATCTGCGCCAGGACCTGGTTGGAGAACGAGGCCGACATGACGAAGGACGGGTGGCCGGTAGCGTTGCCGAGGTTCAGCAGGCGGCCTTCCGAGAGCAGGATCATGCGGTTGCCCTTCGGGAACTCGATCATGTCGACCTGCGGCTTGATGTTCGTCCATTTCAGGTTGCGCAGTGCCGAGACCTGGATCTCGTTGTCGAAGTGGCCGATGTTGCCGACGATCGCCATGTCCTTCATCTCGCGCATGTGGTCCATGCGGATGACGTCCTTGTTGCCGGTCGTCGTGATGAAGATGTCTGCGCTGGAGACGACGTCTTCGAGCTGAACGACTTCATAGCCGTCCATGGCAGCCTGCAGTGCGCAGATCGGGTCGACTTCGGTGACCTTGATGCGCGCGCCTGCGCCGGCGAGCGATGCTGCCGAACCCTTGCCGACGTCGCCGTAACCGCAGACGACGGCGACCTTGCCGGCCATCATCACGTCGGTGCCGCGGCGGATGCCGTCGACCAGCGATTCCTTGCAGCCGTACTTGTTGTCGAACTTCGACTTGGTGACCGAGTCGTTGACGTTGATCGCCGGGAACGGCAGCAGGCCCTTTGCCTGGAGCTGGTACAGACGGTTGACACCGGTGGTGGTTTCTTCGGTAACGCCCTTGATGGCGTCGCGCTGCTTGGTGAACCAGCCCGGCGAAGCCTGAAGGCGCTTCTTGATCTGCGCGACGAGGATCTCTTCTTCCTCGGAGCTCGGATTCGAGAGAACGTCTTCACCGGCTTCGGCGCGGGCGCCGAGCAGGATGTACATGGTGGCGTCGCCGCCGTCGTCGAGGATCATATTCGAGACGCCGCCGTCGGCCCACTGGAAGATCTTGTCCGTGTAGGTCCAATATTCTTCGAGCGTCTCACCCTTCACGGCGAAAACGGGGACGCCACTCGCGGCGATCGCGGCAGCGGCATGGTCCTGGGTCGAGAAGATGTTGCACGAGGCCCAGCGCACGTCGGCGCCGAGAGCGACCAGCGTCTCGATCAGAACGGCGGTCTGGATGGTCATGTGCAGCGAGCCGGTGATGCGCGCGCCCTTTAGCGGCTTGGAAGCGCCGAACTCTTCGCGGCAGGCCATCAGGCCCGGCATTTCCGTTTCGGCGATCGCAATTTCCTTGCGCCCGAAATCGGCGAGACCGATGTCGGCGACGATATAGTCCTGAGTGGTGGTCATGGAATTCTCCGGGCTGATCTCTTCAAGCCGCATGGCTTCAACCGAACTGCGGCGCGATTATGCCTCCCGCGCTTACCGACACGGTGAGAGTGCGACCGATCTATCAGGAATCAGGGGAGAGGGCAATATCGACATAAAGAAGTCTTTATATCTTTATATTGTCCGTTACATTTCTTCGCCGAACTTGTCGGCGACCAGGGCGTCGAGCGCGTTCAACGCCTCCTCGGCCTGCGTGCCGCTGGCGGTCACGCACACGCTGCAGCCGGTGCTGGCGGCCAGCATCATCAATCCCATGATCGACGTTCCGCCGACCGTCATGCCGTCCTTCGACACGGTGATCTCGGCGTCATAGGCTTCGACCGTCTGCACGAACTTTGCCGACGCCCGCGCATGCAGGCCTCGCTTGTTGATGATCAGCAGTTCGCGCGTCAGCGACATGTCGGGGCGATGATCCATTACTTGCCACTCAGGACGCGGCTGGCGACGTTGATGTATTTCCGTCCGGCTTCCGAAGCCTCGACCAGCGCCTTGTCCATGTCGCTCTCGCCGCGAACGCCGGCAAGCTTGATCAGCATTGGCAGATTGACGCCGGCAATCACTTCGACGGTACCGCTGCGCATCACCGATATGGCGAGGTTGGAGGGCGTTCCGCCGAACATGTCGGTCAGGATGATGACGCCATTGCCCTCGTCGACATTGGTGACGGCGTCGAGGATATCCTGCCGACGCTGGTCCATGTCGTCCTCGGGGCCGATGCAGACGGTCTCTATAGCTTTTTGCGGACCGACGACATGCTCAAGCGCAAGTCGAAATTCCTCAGCCAGCTTGCCATGAGTGACAAGCACAAGTCCGATCATGTGTATCTTCGCTCCAACTGCACACGCAATTCACTGATGGCCAGATATCGCAATGCAGCAATTTCGTCCACCTGTTGGGGCGGCCATCTTGGCAAGGAAAAGGGGAAGTGCAAGCCAAAAATGCCGAAAAACCAGTCGCGCTGACGGTAAATCGAGCTAGAATCCTATTTTTTCAGCGATGAGCGCCCGCAAAATATCGAGAGCTTGGGCACCATCTTCAACGGGAACGCGAACAATCGGAAGTACTCGCCCGAATGGTAGGGACAGCATCTCGTCTTCCGGCGGTAGGCGCGGGTCGAAAGGGGCGCTGATGGGGAGCAGGGCCCAGTCCATCACCGCGGCAGGCACGGTTTCGATCTTGCCGATGCCGGCGCCGCGGATTTCGATGAGGCCGTGGATGGACGGGGGGCAGCGCGCAACGATCCTGTCGTGTTCCAGGCTCAGATCCACCCGATCGTCGGCGACGAGAGCCGCGAAGTGACCGGCCTGTCGTGCGGCGGTAATGCATGCGAGCGCCAGCCTGGATTTGCCGATACCGGAAGAGCCCGTAATCAGGAAGCCGCGCGTCCCGAGCACGATGGCAGTGCCGTGGATATTGGTGCGCTCCATCACGCGTGCGGCTCGGCGGGAAGCGACAGGATGAAGCGCGCACCGCTGACATGGCCGTCCTGGGCGATGATGTTCTCCGCCTTCAGTGTGCCGCCATGGGCTTCGGCGATCTGCCTGGAAATCGACAGACCGAGGCCCGAGTTCTGGCCGAAGTCCTCGCCTTCCGGCCGATCGGTGTAGAAGCGCTCGAAAATGCGGTCGATGTCTTCCGCCTGGATGCCGGGGCCGTTGTCCTCGATATAGACGAGGCAGCGCGACCGCGACCGTGTCAGGCGGACGACGATCCGGCCGCTGTCTTCGGGAACGAACGAGCGGGCATTCTCGATCAGGTTGGTGATGATCTGCCCGATGCGCAACTCATAGCCGCTGACGGCAAAACGGGCCTTGGGGCTGTCCTTGCGGTCGATGACGAAGTCGAGCAACACCGTCTTCTTCTTGCTGCGGACCTGGCGCGAGATATCGACGAGATCGCCGAGAAGCTTCTCCAGATCGATGATCTTGGCGTCGCTACGCGCAAGTTCGGCGTCGAGCCGCGAGGCGTCCGAGATATCGCTGATCAGGCGATCGAGGCGGCGGACGTCATGCTGGATGACGTCCATCAGGCGCTTCTTGGATTCGTCGGTCCGCGCCAACGGCAGCGTCTCGACGGCGCTGCGCAGCGAGGTAAGGGGGTTCTTCAGTTCGTGACTGACGTCGGCTGCGAAGGCCTCGATCGCCGCGATCCGGTCGTAGAGCGCGGTCGTCATCTCGCGCAGTGCGACGGAAAGGTTGCCGATCTCGTCCTGGCGGGAGGAGAAGTCAGGAATTTCCTCGCGCTCCTTGGCGCCGCCGCGACGCACGCGAACGGCCGCGGCCGCCAGGCGCCGGAGCGGATTGGCAATTGTCGAAGACAGAAGCAGCGACAGGATGATGTTGACGAGGGCAGCCACGCCGAAGACGCGGATGATGGCGAGCCGTTCCGCCTGAACGATCTTGTCGATGTCGCCGGCCTGCGTCGAAAGCAGGAGTACGCCGAGAACGGCGCGGAAGCGCTGCACGGGAACGGCCACCGAAACGATGAGCTCACCCTTCTCGGTCACGCGCTCCACATAGCCGCGCACGCCGGTCAGCGCGTTGGTGACCTCAGGGTAGATCGAGCCGTTGCCGCCGGGCGGTTCCTTGTAGAGCGGCAGATTGCCGGGCTGGAGCAGCTTGTTCAGCCAGCTGTTGAGCTTCTCGGCAATGCCCGTCGATTCCGGCTCGATCGGCGGCAGGTCGAAGCGCAGCACCTGGCCGCCGCTATAGAGGTGTCGCGAATCGAGCAGCAGGTCGGCATCCGCGTCGAAAAGCCGGGCTCGGGTACGTGTCGGTGAGATCAGCCGGCGCAGGACCGGTGCGACGCGTTCCTGGATGATCGGGAAGTCGAGATCCTCGTCGCTCGGCAGCGGCGTAATGCTCTGGCCAGCCTGCAGCTCCAGCAGCTTTTCGGGATCGATGGTGATCGAGTTGGTATCGACCGAGGCTGATGCCGAGATGGCGCCGGCGATGATTTCGCCCTGGGTCAGCAGGCTCTCGACGCGCGCATCGATCAGCCCCTCGCGGAACTGGTTGAGGTACATGATGCCGCCGACGAGGACGACAAGTGCCACCAGGTTGAAGAAGACGATGCGGCGCGTCAGGCTCGAGAAGACGGCATTGCCGAACAGTCGGCGAATCAGCGTGAAGGGATGTGCCCAGCGGCGCTGACCCTGCTGTGCCTGCGCACGCCCGTCACTGTCTTCGATGTCGCCCTGCAAGACTTCTACCAAATGTCCCGCTCCCGCGCGGACTGTCCTTCACGTTTGTTCGATTGCGACGGCGGCCGCTGCCGGTCGCGTCGCCGCTGTCTTTATCGTTCCGGTCCAAAGACGGCGGAGAACGCGGCGAGCTTCAAAGGAGGCCGTCGGCCACGCTCACCGTAGCGACGCTTCAAATGCGCCACTATGGGAGCGATGGCAAGCCCTGCGGCTCAGGCGGTCTCCCGGAAACGGTAACCGACACCGTAAAGCGTCTCGATCATATCAAAGTCGTTGTCGACCATCTTGAACTTCTTGCGCAGCCGCTTGATGTGGCTGTCGATGGTGCGGTCGTCGACATAGACCTGCTCGTCATAGGCCGCGTCCATCAGTGCGTCGCGGCTCTTCACCACGCCCGGGCGTTGGGCAAGCGAGTGGAGGATGAGGAATTCGGTCACCGTCAGCGTCACCGGCTCGTTCTTCCAGGTGCAGGTGTGGCGCTCCTGGTCCATCACCAGCTGTCCGCGCTCCAGCGAGCGCGAGGGTGCATCGGAAGCCTTCGTGGTGTTGGTCGGGTTGGCGGCCGCGGCCTCGCGGTTTGCAGCCCGACGCAAGATCGCCTTGACCCGTTCGACCAGCAGGCGCTGCGAGAACGGCTTGGTGATGAAATCGTCGGCGCCCATCTTCAGACCGAAGAGTTCGTCGATCTCTTCATCCTTGGAGGTGAGGAAAATCACTGGGAGGTCGGACTTCTGTCTCAGGCGGCGCAACAGTTCCATGCCGTCCATGCGCGGCATCTTGATGTCGAAAATCGCAAGTTGCGGCGGCCGGGCAAGCAGGCCCTCGAGCGCGGAAGCACCGTCGGTATAGGTCTCGACCTTGTAGCCCTCCGCCTCCAGGGCGATGGATACGGACGTCAGAATATTCCGGTCATCATCGACAAGCGCGATGGTCTGCATCGTGTTCAACTCCGTCTTTTGAGGTGCCGGTCTCGTCCCCGAAAACTCCGGCATTCGCGAGTCACGGGTGCGTTAGTGAGTATAAAGGTGGAACAAATTGTGGCGAAGCCCAAAAAGCACCTGTCGTGACGATAGGATAGCTCCCCTCAGTTCGGTGTTTTGCAGGCCGAATTCAACCGATTAAAAAAACGATAATTTTCTTTAAATCGATTAATATACTGAAATCATTATTCTTTTTTTGACGCCGCCTTGTTTTTGAGCGAGCATGCAAGTAAGGTCCGGCGAAATTCAACGCCAATGGCCAAACACGAAGGAAGCTTGACCATGGAGCAACTCGGCACTCGCAATCTCGCGAACGGCTTGGAAAAACTCGGCTTTATCGACCTCGAAACGGTTCGGTACAACCTCGAAGCCGCAGAGCTTTATGAGGAAGCTCTTCGCCGCGGCGAGGCTGAGCTGACGGCACACGGAGCACTCGTCGCCCGTACCGGCCAGCACACCGGCCGTTCGCCGAAGGACAAGTTCGTGGTTCGCGATGCGAACACTGACGACCAGATCTGGTGGGACAACAACAAGCCGATGTCACCGGAGCATTTTGCGCTGCTCCGCCAGGACATGCTCGATCACGCCAAGGGCATGTCGCTCTACGTGCAGGATCTCGTTGGCGGTGCCGACGCCGATAACGCTCTGCCGACCCGCGTCGTCACCGAATATGCCTGGCATTCGCTGTTCATCCGCAATCTGCTGATCCGCCCGGCCCGCGAAGCCCTCGGATCCTTCCTGCCGAAGCTGACGATCATCGATCTGCCGAGCTTCAAGGCTGATCCGGAGCGCTACGGCTGCCGTACCGAGACCGTCATCGCCTGCGATTTCACCAACGGCCTGATCCTCATCGGCGGCACGTCCTACGCCGGCGAGATGAAGAAGTCCGTCTTCACGGTTCTCAATTACCTGCTGCCCAAGAAGGGCGTCATGCCGATGCATTGCTCGGCAAATGTTGGTCCGGAAGGCGACACGGCGATCTTCTTCGGCCTCTCCGGCACCGGCAAGACGACGCTTTCGGCTGATCCGACCCGCACGCTGATCGGCGACGACGAGCACGGCTGGGGCGACCAGGGCGTCTTCAACTTCGAAGGCGGCTGCTACGCCAAGGCGATCCGTCTGTCTGAAGCTGCCGAGCCGGAAATCTATGCGACGACCCGCCGTTTCGGCACCGTCATGGAAAACGTCGTTCTCGACGAACGCCGCCTTCCTGATTTCGACGATGGTTCGCTGACGGAAAACACCCGCTGCGCCTATCCGCTCGATTTCATCCCGAACGCCAGCGCCACCGGCACTGCACCTCAGCCGCGCACCATCATCATGCTGACCGCCGATGCCTTCGGCGTGATGCCGCCGATTGCCAAGCTGACGCCGGAACAGGCGATGTACCACTTCCTTTCCGGCTACACCGCCAAGGTTGCCGGCACGGAAAAGGGCGTCACCGAGCCGGAAGCCACCTTCTCGACCTGCTTCGGCGCACCGTTCATGCCGCGCCACCCGTCGGAATATGGCAACCTGCTGAAGGATCTGATCGCCAAGAACGGCGTCACCTGCTGGCTGGTCAACACCGGCTGGACCGGTGGCGCCTACGGCACCGGCAGCCGCATGCCGATCAAGGTGACGCGCGCTCTGCTTGCCGCCGCACTTGACGGTTCGCTGAACGCCGCTGAACTGCGCACCGACGGCAACTTCGGTTTCGCCGTTCCGGTCTCGGTCCCGGGCGTCGACGACGGCATCCTCGATCCGCGCTCGACCTGGGCCGACGGTGCAGCCTACGATGCACAGGCACGCCGCCTCGTAGACATGTTCATCACGAACTTCGCCAAGTTCGAGAGCCATGTGGATGGCAGCGTTCGCGACGCGGCTCCCGGCACCAAAATCGCCGCCGAATAAAGATCGTCGGCTATGATTCACGTGAAACCCGGTCCTTGTGGCCGGGTTTTCGCGTTCGCGCCTGCTGTATGCCCCTTAGATTCCTCTTCGATTTGAGGGAACATATACAGCTGTCAAAGTGCTCCGGCGCCCTTTGCGCGTCTGATGAGACGCGCGACGCCCGTAGTGTTTTCAACGGGTTCGCTCTGTGCCATAGATCGGGCCGAGGTGAACCATGGCCAGCGACCCGCTCTACATAAACGACAATATCGTCATCGCCGGCTGGGAGCTGACGGAGCAATTCGTGCTGGCCGGCGGGCCGGGCGGACAGAACGTCAACAAGGTGTCGACCGCCGTTCAGCTGTTCTTCAACGTCCAGGCTTCTCCGGCACTCTCCGATCGCATCAAGGCCAATGCCCTGAAGATTGCCGGCCGTCGCGCCTCGAAAGAAGGCGTGCTGATGATCGAAGCCAGCCGTTTTCGCAGCCAGGAGCGCAACCGAGAGGATGCCCGCGAGCGGCTGAAGGAACTGATTCTCAAGGCCGCCGAGCCGCCACCGCCGCCGCGCAAGAAGACGAAACCGACCCGCGGTTCCGTCGAGCGGCGCCTGAAGGAAAAGTCCGGTCGTGGCGAGATCAAGAAGCTCCGAGGCCGGCCGGGCGGGGACTGATTTCTTTCTGCCGCTCCCTTGCCTTTGCCAGGCGGCGCCCTCTCTTATCGAGCAGCGTTTTCACAAAAGGAGATATTCATGGGTCTTTTCAGCTTTATCAAGAACGCCGGCAAGAAGCTCGGCATCGGTGGCGATGACGACGCTCCGGATGCCGAAAGCGTTCAGAAGGAGCTTGCGTCGCACGATCTCGGCACCAAGGACGTGCAGGTCGAAGTGGCCGGTGACAAGGTCGTGCTGAAGGGTGTCGTGAAGGATCAGAGCGTCTTCGAAAAGGCAGTCGTTGCCGTCGGCAACACGCTCGGCGTCTCGGCTGTGGAGGCCTCCGAACTCAAGGTCGCCGATGCCGGTGCTGCACCCGCTCCGGCGAAGGAGCCCGTGTTCTATACCGTCAAGAAGGGCGACAATCTCTGGAAGATCGCCGAAGCGCAGTACGGCAAGGGCAAGGGCGCCAAGCACACGGTCATCTTCGAAGCCAACAAGCCGATGCTGACGCATCCCGACAAGATCTATCCCGGCCAGGTTTTGCGCATTCCGGATCTGGATGCGGCCTGAGCGTGTCCTTCAGACGTTCATCTGCAATTGCAGCGCTGGCGGGTCTCTGGCTTGCCGGCGCTTGTTTGGCGCAGCCCTTCCGCGAGCCCGCCAAGGGCAGCGCCGAGCGCGCAGCCATCCTTGATGCCATCCGCCCGGCGGTGGAGGCTGAGATGCGTGGCCCCGTCGAATTCGTGGTCACGACCATGCGCGCGGCGCCCAACTGGGCCTTCATGCAGGTCGAGCCGCAGCGTCCGGGCGGAGGGACGATCAACCTTACGCAAACCGGGTTGCGCGACGAAGCCGACATGATGGATGGTCTGACGGTGTTTGCACTCGTCAGTTTCCAGAATGGCCGCTGGAACCTGGTCGATCACGTCGTCGGGCCGACGGATGTCGCCTATGCGGGCTGGCCGCTTCGCTATGGCGTTCCCGCGGCACTTCTCGGCCTGGAACAATAAGGACTGCCTCTCATGCAGGTGCTCCCGAAAGGGGTCAGACATATTCCGGGCTATCTTGATCGCGCCCGGCAGGAACAACTGGTCGAGGCAATCCGCCTCGTCGTCGCCGAAGCGCCGCTCTTCGTGCCGGAGATGCCGAAGACCGGCAAACCCATGTCGGTGCGGATGACCAATTGCGGCGCGCTCGGCTGGGTTACGGACCGCGATCGCGGCTATCGTTACCAGGCTCAGCATCCTTTGACCGGTCGCCCCTGGCCGCCAATGCCGGATGTGCTACTCGATATCTGGAACGCGGTTTCCGCCAGCAACAAGACGCCGGAAGCCTGCCTTGTGAACTTCTACTCCGAGGAAGCCCGCATGGGCCTGCATCAGGACCGCGACGAGCGCGACCTCGAAACCGCCGTTGTCTCGATTTCGCTTGGCGACAGCTGCCTCTTTCGTGTCGGCGGCAATACGCGCGGCGGCCAGACGATGTCTTTCCGCCTCGAAAGCGGTGATGTCGTCGTGCTCGGTGGGGAAGGGCGGCTCGCCTTCCATGGCGTCGACCGCATCTATCCGAATACGTCGACGCTGCTGAAGAATGGCGGCCGGGTCAATCTGACGCTGCGCCGCGTCAATCCGTGACCAACTGGATGGAAAACCGTTTCACCCTTTTCCTGAACTTGCTTCGGGCCGAAAAGCTCAGAGCTTCCTGAGCGCCACCTTCTCCGTCAGGTGGTTCGGGCCCTTCTGCAGGATCAGGTCGGCGCGCGGGCGCGTCGGCAGGATGTTCTGGTGCAAGTTCTTCAGGTTGATGTTGTGCCACAGGCCTTCGGCTATGGCGCGGGCGGCATCCTCGCTGATCGTCGCGTAGCGATGGAAGTAGGATTCCGGGTTCTTGAAGGCGGTTTCGCGCAGCCGCATGAAGCGGTTGACGTACCAGCTGTGGATCAGGCTTTCCTCGGCATCGATATAGATCGAGAAGTCGAAGAAATCCGAGACCATCGGCACGATCTTCCCGTCAGCCGGCAGGTTGCGTGACTGCAGAACGTTGATGCCTTCAAAGATCAGGATATCCGGCCGATCGATGACGGTGAACTGATCCGGAAGCACGTCATAGGTCAGGTGCGAATAGCTGGGTGCCCTGACGTTCAGCTGGCCGGCTTTGATCGCCGAAAGGAAGCGCAGGAGTGCGCCGACGTCGTAGCTCTCCGGAAACCCCTTGCGGTCCATCATGTTTTCGCGCTGGAGCACGGCGTTCGGATAAAGGAAGCCGTCGGTCGTCACCAGGTCGACCTTCGGGCTCGACGGCCAGCGTGACAATAGCTGCGCGAGAATACGAGCCGTCGTCGACTTGCCGACGGCGACCGAACCGGCAATGCCGATGACGAAGGGGGTCTTGGTCTCGGACATGCTGAGGAAGCGCTTGCGTTGCTCGAAGAGCATCTGCGACGATTCCACATGGGTCGAGAGCAGGCGTGACAGCGACAGGTAAATCTGCCGGACCTCCCCGAGATCGACGGGGTCGTTCAGCGAGCGCAGCCGCTGTACCTCGTCGGCCGTCAGCGTCAGCGGCGTATCGGCGCGAAAGTGCGACCATTCCTCGGCGGTGAAGAAATGATAGGGCGAATAATCCTGCTTCTGTGGGTTATCGGGCAGGTCGGCCGGTTCGATGTCTTTCGCCACTATCGTCATGGATTCTGCCGATTTGCCTTTTCCTGCAGGCCAGATTGCTGCGTCCGCCGCGCAAGTTCGTTCAGCACATCCTGCAACGGAACGTCGGCGATCTTCAATACGACCATCAGATGATAGATGAGATCGGCGCTTTCGGCGACGAGATTCGCGCGGTCGTTGCTGATGGCCGCGATCACCGTCTCGACCGCTTCCTCGCCCAGTTTCTTGGCCGCCTTCGGCTGGCCGCCCGCGACCAGCTTTGCCGTCCAGGATTGGTCCGGGGCAGCCTGCGCGCGTGTCGCGACGATGGCCTCGAGATCGGAAAGTGTGAAGTCAGCCATGGAAGATCCTGAAGCTCAGTCGAGGCGCATGGCGATGCCATGCTCGGCCATATAGCGCTTGGTTTCGCCAATGCTATAGGTGCCGAAGTGGAAGATCGAGGCGGCGAGCACGGCGGTAGCATGGCCGTCTTTGATACCGGCGACCATGTGGTCGAGCGTGCCGACGCCGCCGGACGCAATCACCGGCGCGCGGACCGCATCGGCAACGGCGCGGGTAAGCGCGATATCGTAGCCGCTCTTCGTGCCGTCACGGTCCATCGAGGTCAATAGGATCTCGCCAGCGCCGAGATCGACGACCCGGCGGGCAAAGTCGACCGCGTCAATGCCGGTCGGCTGGCGTCCGCCATGGGTGAATATCTCCCAGCGATCCGCTTCGCCATCGGCAGAGACCTTTTTGGCGTCGATGGCGACGACGATGCACTGGTTGCCGAATTTGTCGGCCGCTTCAGCGACGAAGTCCGGGTTCTTCACGGCAGCCGTGTTGATCGACACCTTGTCGGCGCCGGCCAGAAGCAGCTTGCGGATGTCGGAAACCTGGCGCACGCCGCCGCCAACCGTCAGCGGCATGAAGCACTGTTCGGCCGTGCGGGCGATGACGTCGAAGATCGTCTCGCGATTGTCCGAGGACGCGGTGATGTCGAGGAAGCAGAGCTCGTCGGCGCCGGCAGCGTCATAGGCGCGGGCCGCCTCCACCGGGTCACCGGCGTCGATCAGGTCGACGAAGTTGACGCCCTTGACGACACGGCCGTCCTTGACGTCGAGGCAGGGGATAACGCGGGCTTTAAGCGTCATGGTTTCAAGCCTTTCTCGCAGCGCGGATCAGGTCCAGCGCCTCCTGCGGGTCGATGCGGCCGTCATAGAGCGCGCGGCCGGAGATGGCACCTTCGAGCTTGCGTGCGTCCGGCTCGACCATCCGGCGGATGTCGTCCATCGAGGCGAGACCGCCCGATGCGATGACAGGAATGGAAACCGCGTCCGCGAGTTCCAGGGTCGAGGCCCAGTTGATGCCCGTCAGGATGCCGTCGCGGTCGATGTCGGTATAGATGATCGCCGAGACGCCGGCGCCCTCGAACTTCTTGGCAAGCTCGATCACGCCGAGCTCGGAGGCCTCGGCCCAGCCTTCGACGGCGACCTTGCCGCCCTTGGCGTCGATGCCGACGGCGACCTTGCCCGGGAATTTGGCGCAGGCTTCGATGACGAGCGCCGGGTCACGCACAGCGACGGTGCCGAGGATGACGCGGGCAAGCCCGCGCGACAGCCAGTTTTCGATGTGCTCGAGCGTGCGGATGCCGCCGCCGAGCTGCACCGGATTCTTGGTCGCCTTGAGGATGG
Source organism: Ensifer adhaerens (assembly GCF_020035535.1). Lineage (NCBI taxonomy): Bacteria > Pseudomonadati > Pseudomonadota > Alphaproteobacteria > Hyphomicrobiales > Rhizobiaceae > Ensifer > Ensifer adhaerens. The sequence continues at coordinate 3,846,061 of NZ_CP083349.1, forward strand.
CGTCTACGGCGGCACCGTTGACCGTCTCACCGGCAAAGGCACCGTTCAAGTCGACGACGTGCAGCCACTCGAAGCCCTGGTCTTCAAAGGCGCGGGCCTGGGCCGCCGGGTCGGGGTTGTAAACTGTCGCCTGGTCCATGTCGCCGAGCTTCAGGCGCACGCATTGCCCGTCTTTCAGGTCGATCGCGGGAAAAAGGATCATGGGTTTGTCCAATCAGTCGTGCGAAAGCTCAGGGCTTCCAGCGCAGGAAATTCGAGATGAGGGCAAGGCCGAGCGCCTGGCTCTTTTCCGGGTGGAATTGCGAGCCCGCCTTGTTGCCGTTGGCAACGAAAGCCGTGACGGGTCCGCCGTAGTCCGCCTCGGCGACCACGTCGGCGGCGTTCTCGGCGGCCAGGTGATACGAATGCACAAAATAGGCATGCAGACCGGTTTCGCCAACACGGATGCCGTCAAACAGCGGGTGCTCGCGCTTGAGCTTCAGCGTGTTCCAGCCGATCTGCGGGATCTTCAGCGCGGTGTCGGTAGGTGTCATTTCGACGACATCGCCGGGGATCCAGCCGAAACCATGGGTGATGGTCTTTTCCAGCCCGCGCGACGACATCAACTGCATGCCCACGCAGATGCCGAGGAAGGGGCGGCCGGCCTGTTCCACCGCTTCCGTCAGCGCCTGTTCCATACCATCGACGGCGGCAAGGCCGCGGCGGCAGTCGGCATAGGCGCCGACGCCCGGAAGCACGATGCGGTCGGCGCTCGCCACCCGTTCCGGCCTGTCGGTAAGGTCGATCTCGGCCGAAATACCGGCTTCGCGGGCGGCCCGTTCAAAGGCCTTTGTGGCCGAGCGCAGGTTGCCCGAGCCGTAATCGATGATGGCGACGCGCATCAGCGTTCTCCGTAGGAATCAAAAAGGCCGAGGCCGGTGCCGCCACCTGAGGGCTTGCGCGCGGTCCAGTCGGCCGGGGAAGGGGGGGTGGGCCTGGTCTCGCTCGAAGCCACGCTTGTGAAGTAGATCTCTTCGGCGGCCGCGAGATTGGGCGCCGGAACGATGGAGCGCAGCGTCCAGTCTCGGGCCGTCAGGCTGCGTGCCACCAGAACCGGTCCTTCGAGGGCAACGAGCAGTCGCAGCGCGAGCTGCACCAGCACCGATGCGAGGAAGCCGCCTGACAGGCTCGACAGGGAGATTAACGAAATCTGCAGAACAGCAACTGCGATTCCGATTACCCATTGGCGCTTGAAGAGAAGCCAGAGCGCCGGGAAGAGAAATGCGCCCCAGGAGAAACCGTCGGCGACGAAACGTGCCCGCTCGTCGTCGGCGCGCGCACCCGGCGGGGTGAGGATCATGTAAGAAGCCATGAGTCAAAGCCAGTGACTGGCCGCTTAGGCAAGGGTCCCCTTGGTCGAGGGAACGCGGCCGGCCTGGCGCGGGTCGATTTCGGTTGCGGTGCGGAGCACGCGGGCGACGGACTTGAAGCAGGTCTCGGCGATATGATGGTTGTTGGCGCCGTAGATGTTCTGGATATGCAGCGTGATCCCGGCGTGCTGGGCGAGTGCCTGGAAGAATTCGCGCACGAGTTCCGTGTCGAAGGTGCCGATCTTCGGCGAGGTGAACGTCACGTTCCAGACGAGGAACGGCCTGCCGGAAACATCGACCGCCGCGCGCGTCATCGTCTCGTCCATGGCAAGGTCGAGTGAGGCGTAGCGGGTGATGCCGCGCCGGTCGCCGAGCGCCTTGGCGATGGCCTGGCCGATGGCAATGCCGGTGTCTTCGACCGTATGGTGGTCGTCGACATGCAGGTCGCCGTCCGTCTTGATCTCCATGTCGATCAGCGAATGGCGGGCGAGCTGGTCCAGCATATGGTCGAAGAAACCGACGCCGGTCGAGATCTTGGCGATCCCGGTACCGTCGATGTTGACCGATACGGATACCGCGGTTTCGTTGGTCTTTCGCGAAACTTCTGCGGTGCGGCTGGACGTGGCTTCTGCCATCGGGCTCTCCTGTATGCGCTGACGCGGCTCCTTATCAGGCAAAAGCTGAAATATCCAGAACCGAGCGGTCGATTCGAATCATCGGACGGGGGGTGCCGAACGAAGATTGCGCCCACGGCCTGTTGCCATTTGCAAACGTGTCTGCCGTACTTACATAGGCCTCAAGCAACCAGGCTCGTGTCACGAGCCGCAACGCCCCAGTAAACGCCCCCATGTATCAGGGGCCGACAGGTAACTTCATGAGCGAACATAATCCCTACGGAACGATGCATGCGACGACCATCATCACGGTACGCAAGGATGGCAAGGTGGTCATGGCCGGCGACGGCCAGGTGAGCCTCGGCCAGACCGTGATGAAGAGCAACGCGCGCAAGGTGCGGCGCCTCGCCAAGGGTGACGTCATTGCCGGCTTTGCCGGCGCCACCGCCGATGCCTTCACGCTGCTGGAACGGCTTGAGGCCAAGCTCGAGCAATATCCCGACCAGCTGATGCGCGCCGCCGTCGAGCTTGCCAAGGACTGGCGCACCAACAAGTATCTGCGCAATCTCGAAGCGATGATGCTGGTGGCCGACAAGTCGATCACGCTGGCGATCACCGGCAATGGCGACGTTCTCGAACCCGAGCACGGCACCATCGCCATCGGATCGGGTGGCAACTACGCCTTTGCGGCGGCCCGCGCCCTGATGGACAGCGACAAGTCGGCCGAGGATATCGCCCGTAGGGCGCTGCAGATCGCCGGTGACATCTGCGTCTATACGAACCACAATATCGTGGTGGAGACGCTGGATGCCGAATGAGCCCGCGCATGTCAGTTTCGTGCCGGTGGCCAATAGCCACCTGCCGCTACTGCATGCCTGGCTGAGCGAACCGCATGTGCGGCAATGGTGGGGCGATCCGGATAAGGAAGTGGAGCTGATCCGCGAGGGCTGTGCCACTGGAGAAGTGGAAGGCTTCATCTTCCACGTGGCCGGCGAGCCGGCGGGCTATATCCAGTCGTGGGTGCCGGCCCAGTACCCGGACGACGAGCCCTGGGCGAAGGACATGCCGGACGATGTGCCCGGTATCGACATCTTCATCGGCCCGGCGGAACTGACAGGCAGGGGCGTCGCGTCGCTGGCGGTCAGGGCCTTTGCCGAGCGGCTCTTTGCCGCCGGCGCGCCGCGCGTCGTGATCGACCCCGATGCCGGCAACCGTCGGGCGGTCAGCGCCTACGCCAAGGCCGGTTTCGTGCCCTATGCAGAATGGATTGATGCATCCGGCCGCACGCTCCTGATGGAGTTGACGCGGACCGAGTTTGAGAGGACTACATGAGTACGTTTTCACCCAGAGAAATCGTGTCGGAACTCGACCGTTTCATCATCGGCCAGAACGACGCAAAGCGCGCCGTGGCCATCGCGCTGCGCAACCGCTGGCGCCGCCAGCAGCTCGGTGATGAACTGCGCGACGAGGTGATGCCGAAGAACATCCTGATGATCGGCCCGACGGGTGTCGGCAAGACCGAGATTTCGAGGCGCCTGGCCAAGCTCGCCGGTGCGCCCTTCGTCAAGGTCGAGGCGACCAAGTTCACCGAGGTCGGTTATGTCGGCCGCGACGTCGAGCAGATCATCCGCGATCTCGTCGAGGTTGGTATCGGTCTCGTGCGCGAAAAGCGCCGCGCCGAGGTCAAGGCGAAGGCCCACCAGAATGCTGAAGAGCGCGTGCTCGACGCGTTGGTCGGCGCCACGGCGTCACCAGCGACGCGGGATTCGTTCCGCAAGAAGCTCCGCGCCAACGAACTCGACGACAAGGAAATCGAGATCGACATCGCCGAGAGCGGTGCGCCCGGCGGCTTCGAGATTCCGGGCATGCCCGGCGCCAATATCGGCGTCCTGAACCTCTCGGAAATGTTCGGCAAGGCAATGGGCGGTCGCACCAAGAAGGTCAAGACGACCGTCAAGGCTTCCTATGGCATGTTGATCGACGACGAGTCCGATAAGCTGCTCGACAACGAGCAGATCCAGCGCGAGGCCATGAAAGCGGTCGAGGACGACGGCATCGTCTTCCTCGACGAGATCGACAAGATCGCCTCGCGCGAGGGCGGCATGGGTGCGGGCGTATCACGCGAAGGCGTGCAGCGGGACCTGCTGCCGCTCGTCGAAGGTACGACCGTCGCGACGAAGTATGGGCCGGTCAAGACCGACCACATCCTCTTTATCGCGTCCGGCGCCTTCCACGTGGCCAAGCCCTCGGACCTGCTGCCGGAATTGCAGGGCCGTCTGCCGATCCGCGTCGAGCTTCGTGCGCTGACCAAGGAAGACTTCCGCCGCATCCTGACGGAGACCGAGGCAAGCCTCATCCGCCAGTACAAGGCGCTCCTGGATACTGAAGAGGTCAAGCTCGACTTCACCGACGATGCGATCGATGCGCTCGCCGATGTCGCGGTACAGCTGAACGCCACTGTCGAGAACATCGGCGCCCGCCGGCTGCAGACGGTGATGGAGCGTGTGTTGGACGAAATCTCGTTCAATGCGCCCGACCGTGCCGGCCACGAGGTGACGATTGACGCCGAATATGTGCGCAAGCATGTCGGCGATCTCGCCGCCAATACCGATCTGTCGCGCTACATCCTGTGACATTTCGGTCGTAGGTCATGCAAACGCCCGCAACCCTGAATGTGCAGGCCGCCTGTCTCTCGACAGGCGGCCTCATTTTTTCTAACACGGAGACGGTCACCGATCGTGGTTCGGGCATTTTTCCGACATGATCTTGGCGTAGGAGCCGCCCCGCCGACCAAGGCAGCCTCCACCAGTCATAGGAAGAAGAGATCGTGCGTTTCACCGCCTGCATGCTCGCTATCGCCACGTTTTGCCTGACCGCAAGCCAGTCAATCGCAGCGACCGCCGTTCCGCCGGGAAACCGCAATGTCGAGCAGCCCGGTATCCCCGGTGCATCCGTGCGCCGCACCAAGGCCGGCCGCACCTCCTTCGACGCCAAGTTCGAGAAAGTCCGCGATCTGCTTGCGACCGACAAGCAGCTGATGAGCAAGATCAAGTCCGTGTCGCGCGCCTATGGCATCGCCCCGATCCATATGGTCGGCGCCATCGTCGGCGAGCACACCTACAACGTCGATGCCTACGACCGGCTGCAGTCCTACTACGTCAAGGCGGCTGCCTATGCCGGCAACAGCTTCCAGTTCGGCTACGACGGTGAAACCGTCACCGAATTCGTGGCGCGCCCGCAATTTGCCGAGTGCGGCGCCAAGAAGGGCGCCTATGCGCTCTGGAGCTGCCGCGAACGCGTCTGGAACAATGAGTTCCGCGGCAAATCGGTGGGCGGCAAGTCCTTCCCGAACAACCGCTTCAGCGCCGTCTTCTTCCAGCCGTTCTTCGCTGGCCAGACCTTCGGCCTCGGCCAGATCAACCCGCTGACCGCACTGATGCTGACCGACATCGTTGCCAAGACCTCGGGCTATGAGCAACTCGACGAAAAGAATGCCGCCGGCGTCTATGAGGCGATCATGGATCCGGATGTGTCGCTCGCCTATATGGCGGCCTCGATCCGCCATTCGATCGACGTCTACAAATCGATCGCCGGTGTCGATATCTCCAACAATCCCGGGGTGACAGCGACGCTCTACAATGTCGGCAACCCGGACGGTCGCGCCGCAGCGCTTGCCGCCAAGATCCAGAGCGGCCAGGCGCAATGGCCGGAGGAGAACTATTACGGCTGGCTCGTCAACGACAAGCTTTCGGAGCTCGAAAGCTTGCTGTGATTCACGTGAAGCACTTTCCTTGATTGCGCCGTAAAAACCTGAAATCATTGGCGCAATCGAGAAAGGCAATCACCATGGACATGCGTCCGGAGCCCTTCGAACCGCCGGCTCCCGTTCCTCGCGTGGGCATCCCTTCCTACCTGAAGATCATCAGGACGGTCTTGCGCAATCCGCTCGAGCTATGGGGCGAGCCGTCCTATACGTTGCCCTGGATCGAGACGAAGTTCGTCACCCAGCGCACCCTGATCGTCAACGATCCCGGCCTCATCCGTCATATCCTCGTCGACAATGTCAGCAACTACGAGATGTCGAAGGTGCGCCGGCTGATCCTCAGGCCGATCCTGCGTGACGGCCTGCTGACGGCCGAAGGCGAGGTCTGGAAGCGTTCGCGCAAGGCCATGGCGCCGGTGTTCACGCCGCGCCACGCCAAGGGTTTTGCCGGCCAGATGCTGCGGAGCGCCGAAGCATTCGTCGAGCGCTACGCCGGAGCCAGGAAGGCTCCGTTCACGACCAATGTCGCCAACGACATGACGGAACTGACATTCGACATCCTGGCCGAAACGCTGTTTTCGGGCGAGGTCGCCGTCGAGCGGGATGGCTTCGTCCAGAGCGTCGAGGAGCTGCTGCACCGCATGGGCCGCGTCGACCCGATGGACATCCTGCTCGCGCCGGAATGGGTTCCGCGCCCGACGCGCATCGGTGGCAAGAAGGTGATGAACCGTTTCCGCTCGATCGTCTCCGAGACCATGGCGCTGCGTCGTCGCAAGATGGTGGAGAATCCCGAACGGACGCCGCAGGATTTTCTGACTCTGCTTCTGCAGATCGAGGGCAGCCAGGGGCTTTCGACGGCCGAGATCGAGGACAATATCCTCACCTTCATCGGCGCCGGGCATGAGACGACCGCTCGGGCGCTCGCCTGGACGCTCTATTGCGTCGCCAATACGCCCGCCTATCGCGAGATCATGGAAGCCGAGATCGATGCGGCGATTGCAAGCGGTGCGGAGCCGGTCGACTGGCTCGGCCTGATGCCGCATGTGCTCGCCGCCTTCGAGGAGGCGATGCGGCTCTATCCGCCGGCGCCGTCGATCAACCGTGCCGCGATCGAGGAGGACGAGTGGACCGCTCCGTCCGGCGAGCGGGTGCGCATCCCCAAGGGGATCGCGGTGCTGATCATGCCCTGGACGCTGCATCGCCACGTGCTTTACTGGGATAAGCCCCGCGCGTTCATGCCCGAGCGCTTCCTGCCGGAAAACCGTGAGAAGCTGCACCGCTATCAATATCTGCCCTTCGGCGCCGGCCCGCGCGTCTGCATCGGCGCGACCTTCGCGCTGCAGGAAGCGGTGATCGCGCTCGCGGTGATGATGCACCGCTACCGTTTCGATCCGACCGAGGAAACCAATCCCTGGCCGGTGCAGCGGCTCACTACTCAACCGCGGGGCGGGTTGCCGATGAAGGTTTCGGTTCGCTGAAGGTCTTGCCGGGGATTGGCGACTGGACGGAGCGCACCGGCGAGTCTGCCGGCTTCGGCTGCTGCAGCATCTTCGACGGCTTCTTGATCGTCTTGATCTGGGCGCAAGTGGCGTCGCCGACATTGTCGCAGGGCTTGTAGACGACGATCTCGCTTCCGGCGCCATCGTCCCACACCGCCTGGATCGTCAGTGTCTTCGCGGTGTCGGCCGGCAGCGAGATGTAGACATACTCGGCTGTCTCGTCGGCCGGCAGGTTGAAGGGGATCTGCGGATTGCACTTCGCCAGCGGAAAGCGCTGGTCGAGCGCGTCCGAATTGATCGAGTAGCGGATTTCCGATAGCCGGCAATGCATCGTCTGCAATGCGGTGAAGTACACCAGCTGCCGGTCGTCATAGTCGCGAAACTGCACCCAGCCGGTCTGCTTGTTGGCGTCCAGCATCGCCTTGTAGATCGCGACATCGGGCAGTTGCGGCTTATACTCGTCTTCGGCATCCTGCGCTTGAGCGGCCCCCGTCGGTAACCAGAGGACGGCGGCTGACAGGAGCCAGGCGAGTATAGACGGACGGCGGCCTTCGAGCATGCGCAGGTGTCCCGATCTTTTGATCCGTGTCGCCCAGTTGATCATCGATGTCTGCGGCACGATGGTTTTCTATTGAAATATGTCATATCACCGCATCGATCCCCATTGAACCCGGGGCCTTGCGCCCCGCGCGAATTCCGGACTGCGCGAATTGACCTCTCATTTTCTTCTCGGCATCGACACCGGCGGCACCTACACCGACGCTGCTCTCTTCTCGGAAACGCAAGGGGTCGTCGCCAAGGCCAAGGCCCTGACGACCCGCCATGACCTCGCAGTCGGTATCTCCGGCGCGGTCGAAGCGGTACTTGAACAGGCGAAAGTGCCGGTTTCCGCGATCAGCATGGTCTCGCTGTCGACGACGCTGGCCACCAACGCCCTCGTCGAAGGGCAGGGCGGTCGCGCCGGCCTCGTCATGATCGGCTTCGGCCCAGAGGATCTGAAGCGCGATGGTCTCCTGGAAGCGCTCGGCTCCGATCCTGTGATCTTCCTGCCGGGTGGCCATAATGTGCATGGCGGCGAGACCCCGCTCGACATGAGCGAACTCGACGCTGCCCTGCCGGTACTTGCCGGCCAGGTCTCCTCCTTCGCCATTGCCGGCTACTTCGCCGTTCGCAATCCGGATCATGAAAGGCGGGTGCGGGATCGCATTCGCGAAGTCTCGCACCTGCCGGTCACCTGCAGCCACGAGCTGTCCTCTAAACTCGGAGGCCCGCGCCGCGCGCTGACGACGCTGCTCAATGCGCGCCTCGTCTCGATGATCGACCGGCTGATCGGCTCCTGCGAAGGCTTCCTGAAGGCGCGCGGGATCGATGTGCCGATGATGGTGGTGCGCGGTGACGGCGCCCTGATCTCGGCGGAAGAAGCGCGGCTGCGGCCGATCGAAACGATCCTCTCCGGTCCGGCGGCAAGCCTCGTCGGCGCAAGGCATCTGACCGGTCTCGACAATGCGGTGGTCTCCGATATTGGCGGCACCACCACCGATGTCGCAGTTCTCGACGGCGGTCGGCCGCGACTCGATGCCGAAGGCGCCGTCGTCGGTGGTTTTCGCACCATGGTCGAGGCGGTTGCGATGCGGACCTATGGCCTCGGCGGCGATTCGGAAGTGCGCATCAACGACCGCGGCCTGAAGGCGAAGATCGATCTCGGACCACGCCGGCTGATGCCGCTCAGCCTTGCCGCCGCTCTTCATGGCGACGCCGTTATCTCTGTGCTCGAAAAACAGATGCGCGCCCAGCATACCGGGCGCCACAATGGCCGCTTTGCGGTCCGCACGGGGCTGCCGGATTACCTCGCAAGCGGCCTGCAACCGCAGGAGCAGGCGCTCTATGAGCGTATCGGTGCGGTTCCGGTTGCGCTGGAGACGCTGCTGGTCTCGACCCCGCAGAAGGCGACGCTCGACCGGCTGGTGGGGCGCGGGCTCGTCCATATCTGCGGTCTGACGCCGTCGGACGCCATGCATGTCCTCGGCCGGCAATCGCAATGGAACCTTGAGGCGGCCGAGCTTGGCATTCAGCTTGCGGCTCGCACCCGCGACGGCTCCGGCCAGCCGATCGCGTCGTCTCCGGAAGCGATGGCCCAGATGATCGTCGATCGGCTGACGCGGCAATCCTCCGAAGTCATTCTGCAGGCCTGCCTTGGCGAGGATGGCGCCGGCGCTATCGATCCCGCGGTTTCGCAGGCCGTCGATCGTGCGCTGACCCGGACGCCCGGCATCGTCCGTTTCTCGCTCGGCCTCGACCGCCCCCTGGTCGGCCTCGGTGCTTCGGCGCCGGTCTATTACCCGGCTATTGCTGAAATGCTCGGAACCGAAGCCGCCATTCCCGAAGAGGCCGGCGTCGCCAATGCGGTTGGCGCCGTGGTCGGCCAGGTGAGCGCCACGGTGACGGTTTTCGTCACGATGCCGGAGGAGGGCATTTTTGTCGTCAACGGTGCCGGAGCCAGCGAGCGCTTTCTCGATCAGGAAAAGGCTTTCGACGCTGCACGTCGGCGGGCGGAGGCGGTGGCGCTGGAGACTGCGCGCACCAACGGCGCCGACGATCCCGCGTCGCTGTTGCGTGAGGAGATCGATGCGCCGGAAGTCGAGGGCAGCCGCAAGCTGATCGAGGCACGATTCATCGCGTCCGCGAGCGGTCGTCCACGCATCGCGCACAGCTGATCTTTTCCATTTTGGAAACAATTCTTCGCATCCTTGCAGAATTGACAGGGAATGAATTGGTGAGAAACTGCGGCCGTTTCACGCGCGTATTGCGCATGGGCTGGTCCGTGACCCGCTTCAGGCGCAAGATCAACATGTTGGGGCGCTTTCATCGCATCCGGTCGGATCGGTGGCGCTCCTTACGTCTATTTCAAGGAGTTGGCAGATGGACCGCATTGAGAAGTATGGATTGAAGATTGATGCGGACCTCCATCGCTTCCTGGTGGAAGAAGCGATGCCGGGCACCGGCGTCGAGGCCGAACATTTCTTTGAGCAGCTTTCCGCCCTCGTGCACGACCTGGCCCCGAAGAATCGGGCACTGCTCGCCAAGCGCGACGACCTGCAGGCCAAGCTCGATGCCTGGTACAAGCAGAACGGCGCACCCAGCGATATCGAGACCTATCAGGCTTTCCTGCGGGATATCGGCTATCTCCTGCCCGAGGGTGGCGAGTTCAGCGTTTCGACCGCCAATGTCGACCCGGAGATCGCCACCATCGCCGGTCCGCAGCTCGTCGTTCCCGTCATGAACGCCCGCTATGCGCTCAATGCCGCCAATGCACGCTGGGGTTCGCTCTATGATGCGCTCTATGGCACGGACGCAATCTCGGATGCCGATGGCGCAGAAAAGGGCCGCGACTACAATCCGAAGCGCGGCGCCAAGGTCATCGCCTGGGCCCGCGACTTCCTCGACGCCAGCGCGCCGCTGGCGAAGGGAGGCTGGGCGGATGTCATCTCGCTCAAGGTCGCGGGCGGTGCGCTGGAGATCGGCCTCAAGGACGGTTCTAGGACGACGCTGCGCAATGCGGCTCAGTTTGTAGGTCATTCCGGCTCGGAAGGCGCGCGCTCGGAAATCGTTCTCCGGCACAACAACCTGCATGCGATCGTCGTTCTCGACGCCTCCACGCCGATCGGCAAGGAAGATCCGGCCGGTATCTCCGACGTCATCCTCGAATCGGCGATCACCACGATCATGGACTGCGAAGATTCGGTCGCCGCCGTCGACGCCGAAGACAAGGTCGTCGTCTACCGCAACTGGCTCGGCCTGATGAAGGGCGACCTTACGGAAGAAGTCGCCAAGGGCGGCAAGACTTTCACGCGTCGTCTCAATGCCGACCGTACCTACCAAGCCGCCGCCGGCGGTACGCTGTCCCTCCCTGGCCGTTCGCTGATGCTGGTCCGCAATGTCGGCCATCTCATGACGAATCCGGCTATCCTTGACCGCGACGGTAAGGAAGTGGCTGAGGGCGTCATGGACGCTATGGTCACGGCACTGATCGCGCTGCACGACATCGGCAATGGCGGTCGCCGCATGAACTCCCGCGCGGGGTCCATGTATGTCGTCAAGCCGAAGATGCATGGGCCTGAAGAAGTCGCCTTTGCTAGCGAGATCTTCGCGCGTGTCGAAAAGGCGCTCGGCATGCCCGCCAACACCATGAAGATGGGCATCATGGACGAGGAGCGCCGCACGACGGTCAACCTCAAGGAGTGCATTCGCGCCGCCCGCGAGCGCGTCGTCTTCATCAACACCGGCTTCCTCGACCGCACCGGCGACGAGATGCACACCTCGATGGAAGCCGGCCCGATGATCCGCAAGGGCGACATGAAGCAGGCCGCCTGGATCGGCGCCTACGAGAATTGGAACGTCGATATCGGGCTTGAATGCGGCTTGTCCGGCCATGCGCAGATCGGCAAGGGCATGTGGGCCATGCCCGATCTGATGGCAGCGATGCTCGAACAGAAGATCGCGCATCCGAAGGCCGGTGCCAACACCGCCTGGGTTCCGTCGCCGACGGCTGCGACGCTGCATGCGACGCACTACCATCGCGTCAACGTTGCCGACGTCCAGGCAAGCCTGAAGAGCCGCACCCGCGCCAAGCTCTCCGACATCCTGTCGGTGCCGGTCGCCGTCCGTCCGAACTGGACGCCGGAGGAAATCCAGCGCGAACTCGACAACAACGCGCAAGGCATCCTCGGCTACGTCGTGCGCTGGGTCGACCAGGGCGTGGGCTGCTCGAAGGTTCCGGACATCAACAATGTCGGCCTGATGGAAGACCGCGCGACGCTGCGCATCTCCGCCCAGCACATGGCCAACTGGCTGCACCACGGCGTCGTCACCGAAGTGCAGGTCGTCGAGACGATGAAGCGCATGGCCGCCGTCGTCGACGGTCAGAACGCCGAGGACCCGCTCTATGTCGCGATGGCGGGCAACTTCGACGGATCGATCGCTTTCCAGGCGGCTATCGAGCTGGTTCTGAAGGGCCGCGAGCAGCCGAACGGCTACACCGAGCCGGTCCTGCATCGCCGCCGTCTGGAATTGAAGGCGCGCAACGCCGCCTGATTCGTCCTGATTTGAATGTATCGACAAGGCCGCGTGTTCAATGGAACCAGCGGCCTTGTCATTTACCGGCTCGGCCTTGACCTAGAACTCGGCCCATCCGTCGGTGGCAAGCGCAGTATTGCCTTGGGCGGCGAGCGGAGTCGATCGCTTGGCGACCCGAATGGTGCGGTCGCCGTGATGGTAGCTGACTGCTGCCGCCGCCGGCTGATGCCGATATTCCGCTCCTGACTTCGCATTCGCCTCCCCGCCGAGGATGAAGCGCCCGATCAGGTTGCGCAGATTGGTACCCTCCTGCGCCAGGGTGGCGGAGGCGGCATTGGCTTCCTCGACCATCGCCGCGTTCCTCTGCGTCACTTGATCCATCTGGTTGACGGCGGTGTTGACCTCGCTCAGTCCCACGGACTGTTCCCGGGCGGACGTCGCGATCGCGGCCATATGTTCGTTGATGGTGATCACATGCGTCTCGATCGTCTGGAGCGCCTCACCGGTGTCGCGCACCAGGCGCACCCCGTTTTCGACCTCCTGGCTCGATGTGCGGATAAGTTCCTTGATTTCTTTCGCGGCCTTGGCCGAGCGCTGTGCAAGTTCACGCACTTCCTGGGCGACGACGGCAAAACCTTTGCCCGCCTCACCGGCGCGTGCTGCTTCTACGCCGGCGTTCAATGCCAGGAGATTCGTCTGGAAGGCGATCTCGTCGATGACGCCGATGATGCTGGAAATCTGGTTGGAGGATTCCTCGATCCGCCGCATCGCCTCGACGGCATTGGCGACGACGGCGGCCGATTGGGCGGCGCTCGTCTTTGCCTCGCCGGCAACGTCGCGCGCCTCCTCCGTCCGTCTCGACGAGTTGCTGACATTGGCGGTGATCTGATCAAGCGCGGCTGCCGTCTCCTCGAGCGAGGCGGCTTGCTGTTCGGTCCGCTTGGAAAGATCGTCGGCGCTCTGGCTGATCTCGCGCGTGCCCATGCCGATGTTGCCGGCGCTGTCGGCGACGGCCAGAAGAGCGTCGTTCAACTGTCCCGCCGCCTTGTTGAGGTCATGTCGCAACTGTTCGAACTCGGCGGCGAAGGGTTCCTGCAGTCGGACGGCGAGGTCGCCATTGGCGAGCCGCTGCAGCCCGCTCGCGAGACCGGCCGTCGCCTGGCTCAGTCGCTCCTGAGCGTCCTGTTCCGCTTGTCTCTGTACGCGGACACGCTCGGCTTCATTGGTTCGGCGGGTCTCCTCCGCTTCGGCTTGCAGCCGCAGGTTCGATCGTGCCGCCTCGCGGAATGACTGAATGGCGCGGGCCATTTCAGCGATCTCGTCCTTGCCGCCGACCGGCTCGCCGGCATCTTCGACGTGACCGTCGATCAGCCGGCGCATGGCGGCGATCTGGCGGCCGAGTGGCCCGACGACGCCGCGCAGCACCACCAGGAAAGTGCCGGCGGTCAGCGCCATGACGAGAACGATGATCGCGATGTTGAACGTCTGCACCGTTTCGAACTCGCGATGCTTCGCTTCGAAGGCACCGCCGGAAAGCTCGACCTGCAGGTCCGAGATGTGGGAGATCGTCGCCGTCAATGGGTCGATCGTCGCGTAGAGCTTGTCGCGCACGAAAGCGTCGAGCGCCTTCTGATCTCTGTCGGCGAGAATTTGCGTCAGTGTGGCGATCGAATCCATCGCCACGACCATCTGACCGCGCGCGTCGTCGACGAGTTTTCGCTCTCCGTCGGTCATCGACGTCGCGGCATAGGCATCCCAGTTGTTCTTGATCGCTTCCCGCGCGGCGTTGACCGAGGCAAGCCCGCTTTCCATCGTTTCGTTGCCGTTGCGCACCTTATGGGCGGCATCGACGATCGATACGGCAAACGCATCGGATGTCGCCTTTAGATTCTTGAGTGGCACGATGCGATCGGCATAGACCGCATCCATCATGTGGCTGGTTTCCGAGAGCGTGCTCTGGGTATGAATGGCGATGCCGATGGCGATGGTTGATAGCAGCGCAATCGCGCCGATGAGCTTTGTCTTGATCAGCATGCCAGTTCCTCCGAGCGGATTTTCTGGCCACACTGTTTCTTTTATTTAGATAACGCTTACTTAATAAGCGGCTGAATTTAAGTCGAAATTGGGCCTATCTGCACCAAGGCGACCAGTTCTCGCGACCCTGATTTGAGTCCATTTTCGCACGGCAACTGTGCGTCGCTGACGCGATGCGTTGCGGCTCGCACCAAAGAAAAATGACGGTTGAGCGTCGATGCAAAAAAGCCGCCGACCAAGGTCGACGGCTTCCTCGAGACCGAAGTGATTCGGTTATTGCTGGACGACGACGCGGGCGCTCTTGCCCGGGCGAACGCGCGAATAAAGGTCGATGATGTCCTGGTTGATCAGGCGGATGCAGCCCGACGATGCGGCCGTACCGATCGAAGACCATTCCGGCGTGCCGTGCAGGCGGAACAGCGTGTCCTTGCCCTGGTCGTTGAAGAGGTAGAGCGCGCGGGCGCCGAGCGGGTTCTTGAGGCCGGGGCCCATGCCTTCCTCGACATACTTGGCCACTTCCGGCTTGCGCTCGGCCATTTCCTTCGGGGGATGCCACATCGGCCATTCCTGCTTCCAGGCGATGTAGGCTTCGCCTTCCCATGCAAAGCCGGCCTTGCCGACGCCGATGCCATAGCGAACGGCTTTGCCGCCGGGCAGCACGTAGTAGAGGAAGCGATTCGGCGTGTTGACGACGATCGTGCCCGGGCGCTCGCTGGTGGTGTAGTCGACGATCTGGCGATGGAAACGGGTGTCGACCTTGTTGATCGGGATCGCGGGCAGCGCGTAACCGTGGTCCTCAACTGCGCCATAATCGCCGTTGAAGATCTGATTCGTAGCAACTGTTACCGCTACCGGAGCGGGATCGTTGGCAGCCGTCTCGGGCTTGGACGAGGTCGTCGAGCAGCCGGCAACGGCGAGTGTCGCCGCGAGGCTGCACAAGAGGAAGGCATTGCGGAAGCGCATGGGAGTCTCTTAAAAAGAAGCAAAGAAAAACTGGGTCGCCGCGACCAACAGTGCGTACGGTTATTTTCGATTAGTTTGTGCTATGCAAGAGATTGCGCGGCCACAATTTGGCTGGAAAGTGCAAATTCCATGACCCTTGTTTTTTTGCAACAAAATGACCGTCCCAAAGGGACACCCGGCGCATGACCATCCTCTCCATCCATGGCGACAATCCGTTGATCGACGGTCGGCAGTCGAATCGCGCAATGATGGTGCGTCGCGGCGTGCAGCGGCTTTTTGCCGAACTTCGCCATTCCGTCCTGCCCGAATTGACGCTGGCCAGCGGCAGACGCGCCGACCTGATCTCGCTCTCGGCCAAGGGTGAGATTTGGATCGTCGAGATCAAGACCTCGATCGAGGACTTTCGCGTCGACCGCAAATGGCCGGACTACCGGCAGCATTGCGACCGGCTGTTCTTCGCAACCCATGCCGGCGTGCCGCTGGATATCTTCCCGCAGGAGTGCGGTCTGTTGCTTTCCGATGGTTATGATGGGCACATCGTTCGCGAAGCGCCCGAACACAAGCTGCCGCCGGCGACACGCAAGTCCGTCTTGCAGCTCTTTGCCCGTACGGCGGCACAACGGTTGATGCTCGCGGAGTGGGCCGCCGAGCGCAATGGCGAACTCGGTGATTCGATCGGCGACATCCTGTCCGGTGGCCGCGATAGCGGCTGACCCCGGAGCAATCCACGAAAAGTGTGACGCGGTTTTCCGCCTACGATCGCGCTACTTCTGAAGAGCTATTCGCTTACTTCGGCGCGCGCTTGGCAAGAATGCGCTGCAGCGTGCGGCGGTGCATGTTGAGCCGGCGTGCCGTCTCCGAGACGTTGCGCTCACACATCTCATAGACGCGCTGAATGTGTTCCCAACGGACACGATCGGCCGACATCGGGTTTTCCGGCGGCTCGACGCGTTCACCCTGGCGCTGAACGAGGGCTGCGAAGATATCGTCGGCATCGGCGGGCTTTGCGAGATAATCGACGGCGCCGAGCTTCACCGCGTTCACGGCGGTGGCAATGTTGCCGTAGCCGGTCAGCATGATCATGCGCGTGTCGTCGCGTCGCCCGCGGATCGCTTCGATCACGTCGAGGCCGCTGCCGTCGCCGAGGCGAAGATCGATGACCGCGTATTTCGGCGGGTTGCCCTTGGCCTTGGCAATGCCTTCAGCGACCGATTCGGCAATGTCGACGGAAAAGCCGCGCGCTTCCATGGCGCGGGCAAGGCGCCGGAGAAAGGGCGCGTCGTCGTCGACGAGCAACAGGGTGCGGTCCGGTCCGATCAGTTCGGCGTCCTGGGCTGCGGGCGTGCTGGGCGAAGCTGTCGATTTGTCGGTCATTCTGGCAATCCTTGAGCGAAAACCTGCGCTTTCGCCGAGACTTTAGGTTTCCTCTACTGCGCCGCGCGTCGTGCAAGACGCTAAAGGTCGCTGTAGCACTTTGAATTACTGCACAATCTTGCCTTTAAATCGATTCCGATTTGAAAATTATGCGATAGCCTCGTTCAATAAACTGCGAAATGTCACTTCGCCAGTTTCGTATCCATCAGGGCGCGCGGCCATTCGACGCTGACCCGGGCGCCCGGCCTGTCCGGCCCACCGTTTTCGAAACGCAGGCGCGCGCCGGACCGTTCCAGCAGCGTCTTGGCGATGAAAAGCCCGAGCCCGAGGCCGCCGGCGCTGTCGTCCTTCTGTCGGCGGGTCACGTAGGGTTCGCCGATACGCTGCAGGATATCCGGGGCGAAGCCGTCGCCATCGTCCTCGATCGTCACTTTCACGCGGTCCGTCGTATGCACGACCGTTACCGTCACTTCCTTCTTGGCATAGTCGACCGCGTTTTCGAGCAAATTGCCGAGCCCGTAGAGAATGCCGGCATTGCGGTTGCCGACCGGCTCGGTGGTGCGGTCGCCCTTCTCGACGAGGTTGATGTGGATGCCGAACTCGCGATGCGGCGCCATCACCTCTTCGATCAGCGATGACAACGGCAGCATCCGCATGTGTTCTTCGCTTTCGGAGGAGAGCGTCGTCAGCCGTTTCAGGATATCGCGGCAGCGTTCGCTCTGGCTGCGCAGGAGATGCACGTCTTCGCCGAAGCGCGGATCGTTGCCGAGCTCGCGCTCCATTTCCTTGGCGACGACGCTGATCGTCGCAAGGGGCGTGCCGAGCTCGTGTGCCGCGGCGGCCGCCAGGCCATCGAGCTGCGACAGGTGCTTTTCCCGTTGCAGCACGAGCTCGGTTGCCGTCAACGCTTCCGAAAGCTCGCTCGCCTCCAACGAGACCCGATAGGTATAGAAGGCGGCAAAGGCGGTCATCGAAACGATCGCGAACCAGATGCCGGCGGTCAGCACCCGCGGCATCAGCAGAACCGTGCCCGGGTACCAGGGGAGGGGAAAGGGCGAGAAGGCAAGCGCGGTGATGGCGATCACCGCGAGACCGGCAAGGATGATGCTGTGCGATTTCGGTTGCGACGCCGACGAAATAATGACCGGAACGCAGAGAAGCGGTGCAAAGGGATTGGTGAGACCACCGGTGATGAACAACAGCCCGGTGATCTGCGCGAGATCGAGGCCGAGAAGCGCGAAGGCGGCCGGAGGCTGCAGCCGGTGCGTCGGCGGACAGCGCAGCGTCACATAGGCGTTGACCAGCGCCAGGCTGGCGATCAGCACCAGGCAGGAAATCAGCGGCAGCGGAAACTGCAGCCAGAACGCGGTAATGAGGACGGCGATCGACTGGCCGCCGACAGCAAGCCAGCGCAGCCGGACGAGCGTCTGCAGGCGCAGGCTGCGGTTGGTGGTCTGGTCGTTGTTGTGTTCGAGCGCAACTGTGGTCATTCGTCCTTGTATTCCCGCCATCGGTGCTTTCGTCTCATGTACCACGGGGCTTCGCCCGTGTCGTCGGCGCCGCATTCGCCGGATCTTCGGGCCACGGGTGTTTCGGATAGCGCCCACGCATGTCCGCGCGCACGTCCCGCCAGGAACCCGCCCAGAAACCGGGAAGGTCGCGCGTCGTCTGGATCGGGCGATGGCCGGGCGAAATCAGTTCGAGCAGCAGCGGCAGGCGGCCATTGCCAATCGCCGGATGGGTCTTGAGACCGAACAGTTCCTGTACGCGGATTGATAGCAGCGGTTCGTCGCCGTCATAGTGGATCGGGTGCCTTTGCCCGGTCGGCGCCTCGAAATGCGTCGGCGCGAGCTTGGCGAGTTCTCGCTGCCGCTCGTGCGGAATGAGCGACAGCAGGCCATCGGACAGGTTGGACGGCTTGATGTCGGCAATGGCGGTCACGCCGTGCTGGAAGGGCACGAACCACGTGTCGAGACGGTCGAGTAGCGCCTGATCGGAGACATCCGGCCAGGGCTCGCCGATCGAACGGTTGAGGAAACCGATGCGATCGCGCATCTGCATCGCCTCTTTCGAGAACGGCACGACGGCAAGGCCGAGCTGGCGCACGCCGTCGGCAAGCGCGCGTGCGGCAGCTTCGCCGGTGGGTCTTGCAAGCGGCGCCTCCTCGAAGATGATGGCGCCGAGCCGCGTTACGCGGCGTGCGCGTACCTGCCGGCTCTGCTTGTCGAAGAAGCTCTGGTCTTCGCGGGTGATCGCCTCGGGCATATGTGC